>NZ_JARKPQ010000377.1 GCF_029975155.1 Propionicimonas sp.
CGGCTACCCGTGATCGCGAAACCAGTTGAGGATGCCGCGTGCGTCCCGAACCTGAGTCGATGAACCACCTGTCTGCCCATCATCGTCGTGGTAGCTGTAGTCCTGACGTATGCCGATTTCATCGGTGAAGGTGTCCGTGAACTCTTCGTCGCGGGTGTACTTGCCGTCAGAACTGAAACTCGTGAAGCGGTTGGTTTGGGTGCGGGATTGGCCCTTGTAGCTCTCCTCGTAGGTGTCGATGAACTCGCCGAGGAAACTGGCTTCTTCATCGGTCAGACGGGAGTGCGACACGTCGATATGTTTCCCGATGCGGCTTCGCAGTCTCTTCTTCTCGTCACGGTCCATGTCGCCACCTCCGCGTCCAGTGTCACACAGCAGGCAGCCATCGTTCACGAGTGTCCGGGCCGGGCTGAGGGCTGTAGCGGGTGCACCTGCCGGGCATGAAGCGAAGCGAACCCGACCAGCCACCCGTCAACATCCCGACCGTCGTTCTCACCGTGCACGAGGACGGCATTCTGACTGCCACCCTCGACGGCGCACCGCTCACGCCGCCTCATTGGGCGCCGCCGTGGCGGCGCGAGTCGTTCCCGCAGGTCATCGACCAGGCCAGCAACGACCGCACCCGGACCATCCGCGTCGAGGTCCGCGAAGCAGACGGCTCGGTGTTCACCGACCTCATCACCGCACGACCCCGCCGCGCCCTCCCCGAACCCGAGCCGGCCGTCGAGGCGAAGCCCACGCCGGGCCTGCCAGTGTTCCATCAGATCGAGGGCGACGGGTTCGTGCCCGGTGAGGATGTCGCGGTTGCGATCATCACCGGCCACACCGACGCCGCGCACACCGGCACCGCCCGAACCCTCATCGACCCCACCAACCCGATCCCAGACCAGGCGGCGGAGCAGATCGAGGTGCTGCTGCTCGGGCGCATCTCGGGTGCGACCGTGATCCGGCGGCTGCCATGACCGAGGGACGGCAGACCGGATCATTCGGAGACGAGCTGACCAACGCCGCCATGATCGGCCTGGTCGCCCTCTTCGGAGTCGCACTCGTCCTCCGCGCCGCCGGCACCATCACCGCCTGGCTCACCGGCACCGCCCAGCCCGAAGGCGGGCTCGCGGCCGGGGTCGGGGTGCTGTTCCATCCCCGCGACCCCGCCGCCGCGCTCGACGCGGACGGCCTGAACCCGGTCGTCTACTGGATCGTCACCGGGGCCATGCTCGCGCTCCTCGTCGCGCTCGTGGTGTTCCTGTGGGAGCGGGTACGCCGCTACACACACCGGGCTGAGCAAGACCCGCGCCGGATGGCCGGGATCGCAACCCGCCACGAAGTCGCCACCGCGGCATCGGAGAAGGCACTGCTGCGCCGCGCCGGGAACCTCCGCCCCGGCTTGACCGACCCGAAACCGCACGATGTCGGCTACCAACTCGGCGCGTCGAAAGGCGTTGGGGTATGGGCGTCGGTGGAGGACTCGATCATGGTCATCGGCCCGCCCCGCTCCGGCAAGGGCCTGCACCTGGTGATCCCCGCGATCCTCGACGCACCCGGCGCCGTCGTCGTCACCAGCACCCGGCCCGACAACCTCACCGCGACCATGCGCGCCCGCCGCCGCATCGGCCCCGTCGCGATCTTCGACCCCCAACACCTCGCTGAGGGGCTGCCGGCCGGGCTGCGGTGGTCGCCGATCCGAGGGTGTGAGTCGCCACAGACCGCGATGATCCGCGCTACCGGCCTCGCCGCCGGCACCGGCCTGTCCGCGGGCGGGGTCGATTCCGGCGGGTTCTGGGAAGGCAAGACCCGCTCAGCGTTGCAGGCGCTTCTGCACGCGGCGGCGATCGACAACCGACCACCCGCCGAACTGTTCAGATGGACCCTCGACCCCACCGCCGCCGCGGACGCGGTGGCGATCCTGACCGGCTCCACCCGCGCCGCAACCGGATGGGCCGAATCGTTGGAAGCGATGATCGACTCCGACCCCCGCACCCGCGACTCCATCTGGCAAGGCGTGTCCCTCGCGCTCGGATCGCTGGCCGACCCGCGAGTCCTCGACGCCGTATCACCAGCAGAAGGAGAGGGCTTCGACCCCGAAGCGTTCATCCGCGACCGCGGCACCCTGTTCTTGCTCGCGACCGGCTCAGGTGCCGGAGCATCCGCTGCTCTGGTCGCAGCGTTGGTGGAAGACCTCATTGAGACTGCCCGGCGTCTCGCCGCACGCTCACCGGGCGCGCGGCTGGACCCGCCGATGCTGCTGGCGCTGGACGAGATAGCCAACCTCTCACCCCTGCCTAGCCTGCCGACGCTGATGGCGGAAGGTGGCGGGTCGGGGATCACGACGATGCCCGTGTTGCAGTCGCTCGCGCAGGCGCGGGACAAGTGGAACGAGCACCAGGCCAACGCGATCTGGGACGCGAGCATCGTGAAAGTCATCCTCGGCGGTGCGTCGAACTCCCGCGATCTGCAAGACCTGAGTGCCTTGGTCGGGGAACGCGACGAGTACACCGACTCCGTGACGCTGGGCGATCACGGCACCCGCTCCAACCAGCGATCCGTGCGCCGCGTCCCGATCTTCCCGCCCGACCGCATCCGCCGACTGCCCTTCGGCACTGGGGTCGTGCTGCTGCGCTCCGCACCACCCATCGTCACCGACCTGCACCCGTGGCCCAGCCGTCCCGACGCCGGGCAGCTCGCCAGCGACCGCAAAGAGATCGAAGCACTCCTGCGCCGCACCGAGAACTGACCTCGGAGACGGCCCGCGCACCTTCCCGCCACAGCGGCCCAGCACGACGGGCCGCGTGAGCAGACAAGGACGCGATCATGACCATCCACACGCAGGAATCCGTCTCCGGGTTCGTCGCTTCAAGCCCGCAACTGACGCAAACCGAGAAGGGCGACGCCAGGCTCTACTTCCGCTTCGGGCAAGAGCACTTCCGCAAGGAAGACGACGGCTCCTTCACCCAGTTGGAGACCACCTTCCACCACCTCGTGATGTTCGGGCGATCCGCCGACCACGCACACGACCGCTTCCGCAAGGGAGACAACTTCATCGCCGAGGGCTACACCCGCTCGGTCAACTACGAGCGCGACGGCCAGGCCGTCGAGAGCGAAGAGTTCACCGCCAGGAAGATCGGCCACGACACCGCCCGCACCCGCTACGACGTCGACCGCTCGCCCCGCCGCAACGGAGCCGAGCAGGCGGCACCGGCGCGGGACGCCTCGGCGTTCACCAGTCCCGAACCGAGCCGGCAGGCGACCACCACGCCGGCAATGGGAATGTGAGGGGACCGCGATGACCCCCATCGACACACCCAATGCGTCTCCGGGTTCGGAGGTGCCCGACGAGTTCGATGACCGTCCGGCGTTCGACCTGGGCAACGATCTGCCTGGGCCGCCGCGGCCGATCAACTGGAACCTGCTGTCGACCGGCGACCTGGAAGCCGAGCTGCTGGAACTGAACCGCTGGGTCGATTGGCTGCGGCACGCCTACGGCCTGCCCGCCAGCGTGATCCCGCCGATGTGGCACCGCCATTCCGAACTGCTCTGGGAACTGTCCGCGCTGCACCTGCACTGGCTGTGCGCCGACGACCCCGAGCAGAACGGCTCCGCACCGCTGGGCTGGCACCGCGACTTCGCCGACGCCCGCCAGCGCCTCCGCGACTGGGTAGCCACCAGCGGCACCCGGCTGGACCGCGACCGCCCAACCCGGCAGACCACCTGGCCCGGCGAAGCACCGGCCGAGCCAGTCGAGGAAGTGCCGATCACCGACCGCGACGAAGACTTCGTGCGCTACGTCCTCGATGAAGTCGCCACCCGGCAGGCCGCCGAAGACGCCTTCTTCGCTGGCGTCGATCCTGTGACTGGCGAGGTGAAGGACTGATGCCGCGCAAGTACGTCAGGAAGACCAACCGACGGTCGAGAGAGGAACGGAACCTGTCGGTACGCGCAGTGCACCGAGACGCCCCCGACCTCGACAAGCTGACCGAGCTGCTGATCCGGTTCACGCTCCAAGACTCCGGTGAACAGCGAGCCACACGAGCACGGGAGCACCGGGCTATGGCCGGTGTCAGCGACCCGTCGTAGAATGAAGGTGTCCGCCGTAGAGGTGGATGTTGTGGTCCTAAACCCCGCCGTCTCGGCGGGCACGCGAACTTGGCCGACCTGGGCCTCGTCCTACAGCCTTCGGGCTCTTCTCACAATCAACATTCGCAGTTGACAACTCTGCGGTGGGCGTCTGGACCACCACTCGCGGAGAAGAGCCATGACGACCCTTACAGTCGACCGAGCCGCGGTCGATAGCCTCCTGTCCCCATCGGTGCCCACCGGCGGCGCCGTCGCCGTGTCCTACCTGCGCGTCTCCACCAAGGAGCAGGCAGAGAAGGGCGGCACGGACGAGGGATACTCCATCCCCGCCCAACGTGAAGCGAACCGCCGCAAGGCTGAACAACTCGGCGCAACCGTGATCGAAGAGTTCGTGGACGCCGGC
>NZ_JARKPQ010000387.1 GCF_029975155.1 Propionicimonas sp.
CATGAATACTCTCACTCAGCGCCGCACCCCGCCCCTGCGCCGGAGTCATAGACACCGCCTGATCACCCCCCGGCATCCCATTCAAATTCCCCACAAACCCCCCCACCGGCGCCACCTTCCCATCCGCCTCAGCCCGCAACCGCAACGCCGTGATCGCCTTCCCATCACTCGCACGCGGCCGACACGTGCCCCTCGGTACCGGCACCAGCCGCGAGGACAGCCGGTGGTCCGGCGACTCGCACCACGGCGTGGTGTAGAAGTACTGGTCCATGCTGACCACGTCGGGGAGGTTCACATAGGCCTCGGCGTCGGCAGCCTTCAGGTCGGTCTCGATCACCATCTGGGTGTAGTTCGCGTAGCTGAACTGGCCGGCACCGACGTCGTTCCGGGCTTTCCGGAGCAGCGCCATGCCCTCGGCGACGTCGTATCGGCCGTCCACCTCGTCGTCCAGGAACACCCCCGGCCAGTTCTGCGAGTCCTCGTCGAAACCGGCGTTCAGCTTCGTGCCGAGCCAGCAGAGATCGTTGCGGGTGAAGATGGAGAAGTCCGTGCCCTCCCACATGCCGACGTAGGAGTTGATCCCGTGGGCCTTGTCCCAGGCGGCCTCCTCGTCGGTGGAGACTCCGTTGAACCAGATCCCGACCGGGAAGAACGACGGGTCGGTCCAGCCCTCGGCGTTGCTGAACGCCGAGTAGTACGCGGGACCACCCTCCCAGGGGATCCGGGGCAGTTCGAGGCCGGGCCCGCTGTCCGGCGACGCCGCGCTCGCCCGCGACGGTCCGCAGTACACGTCCGGGGCGACGGTCGGTGTCACCGGGGGCGGGACGACCGGCGCGGCGCACCCCGCGATCACGGCAGACGCCAGCACGGCCAGCACCGGGCGTCGAGCGGCGGTCCTTCGGCCGGAGGCCCTCATCCGCTTCGCACCCACGTTGCGCCAACCCGGCAGCGGCCCATTCTGACTCCCCTCGTCCGCCAGTGAGCTTGCCTTCGAGAGTAGCCAGGGACCGGAGCCGGCCGAAGGACGCGCGGCCCCGCCTGCGCACCATTGCGACCCGGGACCGGTGTCACCTGCTGGAGACGTCCCGCTCCCAGCGGGGCTGCCCGCTTCTGCCCAGCGCGACCCGAAGCCGGGCGGCGACCACGAAACCCGCGTAGACCACCGCGTCCACCGCGCTGACCGGGCCTCTGATCGACCGGAGCAGGGACTGCGCCGTCCGTCGGGTCGTCGAGCCCCCGGAGTGTTCGGCCTGGGCGCGGACGCCCCTTCGCAGGATGCGACTCAGATTCGCGGCGTCGCGCGGGAGCCTGACCACGACCGGGTCGGTGGCGATCACCGCCTTGCGCTCACGGGGGAAGACGCGATCGATGAAGAGGTCGTCCGCGGTGAGCTGTGGGAACTCGCCGAATCGGGCGTGGCCGGCCTCGTTGACGGCGTAAGCCCCTGCGCCCCAGAGCGCACCGTCCAGCTCGGGCATCCGGGCGCGCGCCCGATAGTACGAGCGGACCAGCGCGGTCCCGCCCGCGTCGTCGTAGCGGGCGGCGGGCCGGGCGGCTTCGAGCAGGGGCTCGCCGGCGTCGTCCGTGCGGGAGAGAGCACCGAAGACGGCCGCCACCGCGGAGGGGTCGATCTCGATGTCGGCGTCCAGGTAGAGCCGTGGCCACCGGCTCGCGGCGCGGTCGCCGACGTTCAGCGCCGCGACCTTGGACGCGTCCTCGATCTCCAGGACCCGGACGCCGGCAAAGGACCTCGCGATCTCCGCGGTGTCGTCCGTCGTCCCGTTGCACACGACGATCACCTCCAGCTCGGGTTCGGCCAGCAGCGAACCCAGCGAGCGCAAGGTCCGTGCGATCACCCGCTCCTCGTTGTGGGCGGGGATGATCACCGCGCCCCGCACCTCCGCGGGGAGGTCGGGCCGCGCCCGCGGCAGGTCACGCCAGGCCGCGCGGTTCACCACCGCCCGCAGTGCCTGCACGTGGCCCGGCTTGCCGGCTCTGACCAGCTCGTGGAGCAGCACGACAGCCCGGTAGGCGGACGAGTACAGCGGACCGTGGTGCTTCTCGACGTAGCGGACCCGGTTCACGGCCATCAGGGCCGCCAGCTGCGGCGACTCGCCCGACCCGCCCTTCCGGTGCCGCGCCGTGGCGGCCGGCTCGAACCAGACGGAGTGACCGGCCGCGCGGACCCGTCGCTGGAAGTCCGTCTCCTCCGAGTAGAGGAAGAACCTCTCGTCCCAGGGACCCACCTCTTCGACGATGTCCCCTCTGATCAGGAGCGCTGCCCCCGATGCCCAGTCCACAGCGTGCGCGGAGGTGTAGCTCCCCGGGTCCGCATCGATGTCGGAGAGGGCAGCCGGACGGCCGGGATATCGCGCACCGAAGGCCGCGTCCCCCAGCGCCCGGAGGACTCCCGGCTCGCGCCGCAGCGAGGGGAAGAGCTCGCCGGAAGCACCCCGGATGATCGGTACGACGACCCCGGCCGAACTCCTCTCCATGCGGGTGAGAAGCGCTCTCACGGCACCCGGGTCGAGGGTGAGGTCCGGGTTGAGGACGAGAACGTGTTCCCCCTTCGGCACCAACCGGAGGCCGACGTTGATGCCACCCGAATACCCCAGATTCCCGCCGCTGCTGACGGTCGTCACATCGGGCCAGTCCGCCAGCCGGGCGATCGTCTCGTCCGTGGACGAGTTGTCCACGACGACGACTCGTAGCGCGACGTCGGCGGCTTGCGCGCGAAGAGAGGCCAGGAGGTGATCGACGTCGGCTGCGCTGTTGTAGGTGACGATCACGGCGGTGACCTCGGCCGCAGCGGGGCCGACCACGAAACTCGCCGCCCCTTCTGCCTGAATCGAGCTGCTCAACCTGCCCCCTGAGTCAGGCGGCCGCGCTGCGGACCGCGCACCGGCTCGGTGGCCGGGTCGCTCCAAGGCTAGAGGGGCCGATGACCAGCGCACCACCCGGCGTAGTGCCCGGGCCCGGAACCGGCAACGGCTGCTTCGGACCCTCCCGGGTTCCGGGACGGTCCGAAGCAGCCGTGCAAGGGGACGCTCGCGGGCGTCCTCGCGATCAGAGCCTGATCTTGTAGATGTGGTAGTCGGACTCGCGGGCGAAGCTGTCCGAGAACCTGCCGTTGCTCACACCCAACGTCCGGTTCTCCCCCACAACCTCCACACTCGTCCCACTCACCCCAGCCGGCAACGCGAACGTCCGAGCACCCGT
>NZ_JARKPQ010000008.1 GCF_029975155.1 Propionicimonas sp.
TCATGGGGCGCTCGGTTGGCATCCGCTTGTGTGATCCGGCTAGGATGCCCCACGGAGGATTCGCCTAGAGGCCTATGGCGCTCGCTTGGAAAGCGGGTTGGGTTCACGCCCTCACGAGTTCGAATCTCGTATCCTCCGCCACCACGATTCCCGCTCTGACTAGGGCGGGAATCCTCGTTTTCGGGACTCTTGGCGCCCTGCAGCACGATTCGTGCCCCGAGTGTGCCCCGAGTTTTCGTGGCATGTTTCCCCGAGCGCTTGAGGGCGCCTCGGCAGGGCCGCCCTCGGATCCGGGTGACGTGGCGTCACACCGCTCCGCCGACGCAGGCACGTGCGCCGCGTACCATGAGGTGCGCGGCGCCGGAGCGGACGATCAGTGGGCTTCCTACCAGGTGCGCTGATTGCGCGCACGGGCCCGTCGGTCAGTGAGGTCATCGCCCGTGGGGATGGGCCGGAACAGCCTGTCGAGATCCTCGACGCGGACTCGGATGAGCCTCACACCGAACCTTGACGCCCGGAGCTTCCCTGATGCGATGCGTCGCCGCAGCGTGTCGACACTCACGCCGTACACGGCGGCCGCCTGCTGCAGTGACAGCCATTCGGGCACGGGTTGGCCCCAGCTGGACGAGATGGGGAGAGACATGGCCAGTTTCCTCTCAGTGTCGGATTCCGTCGATGCGATGGGTCAGGGAGCCATGGAGGGCGCGGCGACCGTGCGACTTGGAGGTGTCAACTGCGGGGGTGGCTCGGCGATGGCAGGCGCGACTTCCCAGCTGGTCGGGTCGACCTGAGTTCGAACCTGAGCCTCCAGGGCGTCGAGCGCTCCGTCGGTAATGGTGGGCGTCGGCTGCGTGGCTTGGAGGATGAGGTCGGCCGCGCCGATGACGCGTTGGCCGGTGCTGCGGAGGATGTCGGCCAGGTCGCGGGCTTCGGTCACGGCGTTCAAGGCCCAGTTGGCGACGTAGTTGAAGGTGTACTGGCTGGAGTCGAGGCCGTGGGCGCTCGTGACCATGTACGCGACGGACTCGGCTTCGACTTCGACGACTCCGCGGCAGTCGCGGCCGCCCTCGTCCTGGTGAAGGAGCACGTGCCCGGTTTCGTGGGCCAGGGTCTTGACGGCCTGGGCGTCGTCGACGTCGTCGCGGACCATCACGAGCCGCTGGCCGAAGTCGGTATAGCCGTTCGCGCCGCCCAGGTCCGCGCCGCGACGTACGTCGAATCCTCGTTCTCCGAGGAGGTCATGCAGTCGGTCCCACAGCCCTGCGGGGGCTTGGCCGGTGAGGAGGGTCGCCTCGCCGATCTTGGGGTCTGGCAGTGGAGGCCCGTCCGTCTGGCGGATGTCGAAGACCGTGACGGGCTTGGTGGCCACCACCTGCGTCCGGTGCAATACGCGGCCCTGGTCGTCGCGCACGGGCTGGCCGGCGTCGTCGAGGCGGGGTTCGCGGCGGGTGATCGGCGCGAGGACCTTGATGCCGGTCTCTCCGCGGCGCACCTGGCGTCCCATGGCCTTGAACGCTTGGTAGCCGGCGACGTGTGTGG
>NZ_JARKPQ010000016.1 GCF_029975155.1 Propionicimonas sp.
CACTTAGCTATCAGATTTCTAGTGAGGGAGTGAGCCTCGATGTCCGAACAAGACCTGCCCCGCGACGCCCAGGAGACCGTTGGTGGTGAGCCGGCCGGCGTGCCGGTGGGCCATGAAGGCACCCGGGTCGAGATCGAGGAGACCGCGGCCTGGTCCGCCAACGGGTTCATCCCGCTCGTGCTCGCCGTCGTGTTCGTCATCGGCGCGTTGCGCAGCTTCATCGAGGGGGGAACCCTTTCCGACGCGGGCCAGGACCCGGGGGTGTGGGGAGTGCTCGGAGCCCTGCAGATCGTGCTGTTCGGCCTCGCTGTCGTGTCCATCACGATCGTCTCGCCGGGCGACACCCGGGTGCTGCAGTTCTTCGGCCGCTACATCGGCACCGTCCGCAGCCCGGGGCTGAAGATGGTGCTGCCGTTCGCCAGGGGGCGGCGAGTGTCGGTGCGCGTCCGCAACTTCGAGACCAACGAGCTGAAGGTCAACGACGCCGACGGCAACCCGGTGAACATCGCGGCGATCGTCGTCTGGCAGGTCGCCGACACCGCGAAGGCCGTGTTCGCGGTCGAGGACTACCGCGAGTTCGTCCGGGTGCAGGCGGAGGCCGCGCTGCGTCACGTCGCCACCACCCATCCCTACGACAACGCCGCTCCGGGCGAGGAATCGCTGCGCGGTTCCACCGACGTGGTCGCCGCCGAGCTGGCCGCCGAGGTCGCCGACCGGATCGCGATCGCCGGTCTCGAGGTGGTCGAGGCGCGGATCTCCAGCCTCGCCTACGCCCCGGAGATCGCCCACGCCATGCTGCAGCGGCAGCAGGCCGCGGCCGTGATCGCGGCGCGGGAGAAGATCGTCGAGGGAGCGGTGAGCATGGTGCAGGGAGCGCTGCGCCAGCTGGAGGCCGACGACGTGGTCGAGATGGACGAGGAGCGCAAGGCCGCGATGGTGTCCAACCTGCTGGTCGTGCTCTGCAGCTCGTCTCAGGCCACGCCCGTGGTGAACACCGGGACGCTGTACAACTGAGCCGATGAGTGAGCGCAAGCCCCGCCTCTGCCCCGAAGGGCTCAGCGCGTTGTCGCGATTCGGCCACGCCAGCCGTCCCACCGGCCCCAGCTGTCACGGCTGGAGCCTCGCGTGGCCAGATCGCGTCATCGTGCGACGTGGGCCCGGATCGCGACAGCCGGGTTGGGCACCCGGCGTTGGCAGGGACACCGATGAGTGAGCGCAAGCCCGTTCTGCTGCGTCTGGACCCGGCCGTCCATGAGGCCCTGGCCCGGTGGGCGGCCGACGACCTGCGCTCGCTCAACGCCCACATCGAGCTGCTGCTGCGCCAGGCCCTGAAGAAAGCCGGACGGGCGCCCCGCGATGCAGGCCCGCTGCCGAAGCGCGGCCGGCCGGCGAAGGGGGACTGAGGTGGCGGCTGACTGGCCGCAGGACCCCCGGCTCGACCCTTTCCGCAATGCGGTCTGGGAACTCAGTCGGGGCGGGCGGGTCGAGGCATACCTCACCTGTCGCGTGGTGCCCGTCCGGCAGCTGTGGGCGAAGCGGGAATCGGTCTGGTACCAGCTGCACTGGCTGGACGGGCGGCGCGAACGACCCCAGGCCGACTCGGGCCCGGTGTGGAGCGTCGTCGCCGATCTGGAGCATGGCCGGTTCGAGGTGCTCGACGTCGGTGACCGTGTCCTCGACGCCCGCCCGCTGACCGGGCCCGAGCGCGATGCCCTGTGGCAGCGATACGGTCCGCCGGCCTAGGCTGCCAGACCCCCACCGATCGCGCCGATGCCGCGTGGGCTGCTCCAGGGGCTCAGCGCGGCGTGAGGTGTACTCCGGCGAGCATGCAGCGCACCGAGCCGCCGGCGAGTTCGATCGTGGGAATGGACAGCGGCAGCAGCCGGGCCGACTGCTCGACCGCCGCTCGCTGGGTGTCGGTGAGCGCCGCGGCAGCTCGGGCCGAGAGGGCCAGGAGCCGCCCGTCCGTGCCGGTGAGTTCCATGGCGTTGCCGGCGAAGTCGGCGACCTGCGCGAAGCTCAGGTCGAGCACCTCACGGCCGCTGTCGGCCAGCCGGTCGGCGACCTCGGCGCGGCGCGCGTCGTCGCTGATCGCGGCCAGGCAGACCAGCGCGTAGTCGGTGGCGATGCTGATCAGCACATTGGTGTGGTAGATCGGCCGGCCCTCCGCGTCCGCGGTGGGGAACGCCATCGGCTCGTAGCCGAAGGCCGTGCAGAACCGCTCCAGCACCACCGGGTCGGCCCGGTGCGAACTGGCCACGTAGGCGACCCGTTCGAGGTGGTCGAACACCATCGCGCCGGTGCCCTCGAGGAAGAGGTTGTCGTACTCGAGTCCGGAGTAGTCGATCACCTCCTGCACCCGGTAGGTGCTCTTCAGCAGCTCGATCACGTCGGCGCGCCGCTCCCTGCGCCGGTTGGGTGCGTACATCGGATAGATCGCGATCCGGCCGCCGTGGTGGGTGGAGAACCAGTTGTTGGGAAAGACGGAGTCGGGCGTCTCCAGTTGGCCGAAGTCGTCGAAGACATGGACGCGGACGCCGGCGGCCAGCAGGGCGTCCACGCAACCGTCGAACTCCTCCCGTGCCGCGCTGGCCACGGCGTCGGGATGCCGCTCCAGCGGCCGGGCCTGGAAGCTGTTGTCCGCCAGCGTCTCCGGGTTCACCGCGAAGCGGTGCGGCCGCACCATCACCACCGCCGTGGGCGCCTGGACGTTCCGGTAGTTCACCTGATTCCTCCTGCGGGATCGGCCAGGGTCTCGGCGAGGCCGTGCCGCGCGATCGCGGCCAGTGCCGGCATGTCGTCGCTGGCCTGACTGAAGACGCAGGCCAGGCCGAGCGCCCAGGCCCAGGCCCGCGTCCAGACCGCCTCGTCATAGGCGCCGGAGAGGCTGCAGGCCGCCTGGAACCGGGCCCTGGCCCCGGCGTCGAACATCAGCCATGCCACCGCGAGGTCGCTGGCCGGATCGCCGGCGCAGACGTCCCCGAAGTCGATCACGCCGGCGAGGCCGCCGTCCGCGTGCAGCAGCACGTTCAGCGGATGGACGTCCCCGTGCAGCCACACCGGACGGTGCGGCCATGCCGGCGCCTCGGCTGCGCGCTGCCAGGCGGCGAGGGCGTCCGCACCGGCGACAGCCCGGATCCGCGGCTCCCACGACTCCCGCCGTGCGGCCAGCGGCACGCCCCGGAACGGATTCGCCGGGGCGTCCGCATCCGCTGCGGTGTGCAGCGCGACCAGGAAGGCGGCGAGCCCGTCCACCGTGGCGCCGCGCGCCGGCGCGGGGGCGTCCGCGGCCCGGTGGCCGGGGAGGCGCGGCACCACCGTCCACGACCACGGGTAGCCGTGCTGGGGGCGTCCGGCGAACACGGGCACCGGGACGGGGACGGGCAGCCGCGGAGCGAGTCGGGGGAGCGTGAGCACCTCGTTGTCGATCAGGCCGGCGGACGCCTGCCGCCGCGGCATCCGGACGAGCAGGCTCGGCCCGACCGCGAAGATCTCGTTGTCCCAGCCGTGCGCGAACGACTCGACGTGCTCGTCGGCGAGGTGCGGGCACTGTCTCGCCAGCAGACGCCGGACGAGGGTCGCGTCGATGTGCACCTCTGCGGGGGGAATGCCGGCCACCCGCGACAGGGTAGCCTTGCCGGGCGATGTTGGTGGCACGTGAGGTCGAAGTCCGGGCGGGAGCCCGGTTGTTGTTGTCCGCGGCGTCCTTCCAGGTGGCCGCGGGGGACCGGATCGGCCTGGTCGGCCGCAACGGTGCCGGCAAGACCACCCTGACCCGCATCCTGGCCGGTGAGTCGCTGCCCGCCGCGGGGACGGTGAGCCGCTCCGGCCAGATCGGCTACCTGCCCCAGGACCCGCGCACCGGCGACCTCGACCAGCTCGCGAAGGACCGGATCCTGTCCGCACGCGGCCTGGACCAGATCCTGCGCCGGCTGACCACCTACTCCCATGCCATGGCCGCCGAGGAGGGCGAGGCGCAGGAGCGGGCGATGGCGTCGTACACCCGTGCCGAGGCCGAACTGACCGCGGCCGGTGGCTACGCCGCCGAGTCGGAGGCCGCGCGGATCGCCGCGAACCTCGGCCTGCCCGACCGGGTGCTGGGCCAGCCGCTGCGCACGCTGTCCGGCGGTCAGCGACGGCGGGTGGAGCTCGCTCGGATCCTGTTCTCCGGCGCGGACAACCTGCTGCTGGACGAGCCCACCAACCACCTGGACGCCGACTCGATCGTCTGGCTGCGGGGGTTCCTGCAGGCCTACCCGGGCGGCCTGATGGTGATCTCCCACGACGTCGGCCTGCTCGAGGCGACGGTGAACAAGGTGTTCCACCTGGACGCCAACCGCGCCGAGCTGGACGTGTACGCGATGGACTGGAAGCGGTACCTGCTGCAGCGCGAGACGGACGAGAAGCGGCGCAAGCGCGAGCGGGCGAACGCGGAGCGCAAGGCGGAGGCGTTGCTCGCCCAGGCGGACAAGATGCGCGCGAAGGCCACCAAGGCGGTCGCGGCGCAGAACATGGCCCGCAGGGCCGAGAAGCTGCTCGGCGGGCTGGAGGAGCAGCGGGCCGCCGACAAGGTGGCGAAGATCCGCTTCCCGAACCCGGCGCCGTGCGGCAAGGTGCCGCTGACCGCGTCCGAGCTCAGCAAGTCGTACGGCTCGCTGGAGGTGTTCACCGACGTCGACCTGGCCATCGACCGGGGCGCGAACGTCGTGGTGCTGGGCCTGAACGGCGCCGGCAAGACCACGCTGCTGCGCATCCTCGCCGGGATCGAGCCGGCCGACACCGGCGAGGTGGTCCCCGGGCACGGGCTGCGGCTGGGCTACTACGCGCAGGAGCACGAGACCCTGGACGTCTCCGCGACCGTGCTGGAGAACATGCTCACCGCGTCGCCGGACCTGAACGAGACCGAGGTGCGCAAGATCCTCGGCTCCTTCCTGTTCACCGGCGACGACGTCGAGAAGCCGGCCCGGGTGCTGTCCGGCGGGGAGAAGACGCGGCTCGCGCTGGCGATGCTGGTGGTGTCCGCGGCCAACGTGCTGCTGCTGGACGAGCCGACCAACAACCTCGACCCGGCCTCGCGGGCGGAGGTGCTGAGCGCCATCCGCACCTACGCCGGCGCGGTCGTGCTGGTCACCCACGACGAGGGCGCCGTGGAGGCCCTGCAGCCCGACCGCGTGCTGCTGCTCCCCGACGGCGTCGAGGACCTCTGGACGCCCGACTACGCCGACCTGGTCAGCCTGGCCTGACGGAGGGTCAGCGCGCCAGCTGGACGCCGCCGACGTAGCCGGCGGCGAGGGCGAGCGCGAGGTGGCGGATCGACTCCTCGGCGGGCAGGAACGTGGGGTGATGCAGGCCGACCCGGTGACGGGCGCCGGTGGACGGCCCGCCGGTGCCGACGAACATCATCAGAATCGGGGCGATCCGGGAGTAGTGCGAGAAGTCGTCCGCGCCGCAGGAGCGGAACGGCTCGTGGGCCACCGGCAGCCCGAGGTGGGCCAGCAGCGGGTCGACGAACTGCACGAGCCGGCGGTCGTTGTTCAGCACCGGGTCGCCGACGATGATGTGCACGTCGGCGGTCGCGCCGCGGGCGGCGGCGGTGTGCTCGGCGAAGCGCCGGATCGCCGCGTGGAGATGGGTGCGGTCGGACTCGTGCATGGTGCGGATCACCCCGTGCAGCGAGCCGGTCTCGGCGATGATGTTGTGCGCCGTGCCGGCCTGGATCCGGCCGACGGTGATCACGGCGGGGTGGACCGGGTCGATGGTCCGGCTGACCAGTTCCTGCAGGCCGGTCACGATCGCTGCCAGGATCGGCACCGGGTCGAGCGCGACGTGCGGGTAGGCGCCGTGGCCCGGCTGGCCGCGGACGACGATGTCGAACTGGTCGGCGGCGGCGTTCACCGCCCCGGCCCCGGTGCTCACCACGCCGCTGGGGACCCGCGGCTGCACGTGACCGCCGACGACGGCCCGTACCTCGTGCTCGGTGAGCAGCTGTGAACCCACGACGTCCTCCGCGCCGGACGGCTGGGTCTCCTCCCGGGGCTGGAACAGCCCCACCAGGCCCACCGGCAGGTCCTCGACGTGCCGGGCGGCCTGCAACAGCGCCCACAGGGCCGCGAGGTGCACGTCGTGGCCGCAGGCGTGCATGGCGTCGGTCGTGGACGTCCACTCCACCCCCGTCCGCTCGACCAGCGGCAGGGCGTCCAGTTCGGCGCGGATCGCGACGGCGGGTCCGGGCGGCCCCACCCGGACGAGGAAGCCCGTGTCGGCGACGCGCGTCGCCCGCAGATTCGGCAGGGCGTGCCGCAGCCGGTCCGCCGTCGGGCGTTCCGCGCCGCTGAGGTCGGGGTGACGGTGCAGCTCGCGGCGCAGTGCCCGGGCGTGCGGCAGCTGCTGGTCGAGGTGTGTCACCAGTTCGCCGAGCAGCCCGGTGGCACGCTCACTCGGCCAGGTGGTCAGCATGCGGCCCATCTTGGTGTCAGTGCGGCAGTGGACGGAAGACCTGGACGGTGACGGCGGTCGTCACCGGGCCCTCGGCCACCTGCTCGGGCACGCGGTGGAAGGCGTTCGGGCCCATCGCGATCAGGTCGGCGACCAGCGCCCGGTCCACCGTCCGGGTGCGCAGCAGCCCGGTGGTGCCCCGCAGCTCGAAGAACTCCGACGCGGCCACCTCCAGGTGGTCGGCCTTGCCGGGCGGCACCTCGAGCAGGCCGTGGGCGTCCCGCAGGCCGGCGAGGTGCTCGGGCTTGGGCGTGACGACGACGAGCCGGCCGTCCGGACGCAGCACGCGGGCGAACTCGGCGAGGTTTCGGGGCGCGAACACGCACAGGACGGCGTCGAGGCAGTGGTCGCGGACGGGCAGCCGCCGCCAGACGTCCGCCACGATCGCCGCCACGCGCGGATCGGCCTTCGCCGCGATCCGAGCCGCGGCCTTCGAGACGTCCAGGGCGATGCCGACGCCGGCGTCGTCCTCGCCGAGGGCCTGCACGAGGTAGTGGGCGGTCCCGGCACCCACCTCCAGCACGCGGGGCCGGCCGACGAGCTTGCCTGCGACGTCGGCGGCGACCGTCTCGAACAGTCCGGACGCGAGCACGCGCTGGCGCGCGGCGAGCATGGCCGGGGTGTCGGCGTTGCCCGGCTCCGGGCCGTCCAGCAGGTTCACGTAGCCCTGCCGGGCCACGTCGTAGCTGTGGCCGGACCCGCAGACCAGGGCGCGGCCGTTGCCGGCGTCCGCGAGCACCAGCCCCTCCCCGCAGCGGGGACAGGCCAGCAGGTCGGCGGCGCGCTCGATGCCCACTACGCCGCGGTGAACACCAGGCCGGAGCCGTCGGCGGAGATGGTCAGGGTGTTGCCCTTGATCGCGTACGACGTGGCGGCCTGCAGGGTCTTCAGCACGGTGGTCTCCAGGTCGCTCAGGCCCGCCTGCTGGCAGATCATCTTCGTGCTCGCCAGCGGCCCGGCCCTGAACGCGCCGTCCGCGGCGGTGACCTCGCCGCGGAACGTGTTGCAGGCCTTCCCCGTCAGCTCTCCGTCGGCGATCTTCATGGTCACGAGGCCGGGCACGGACTCGACCGCGTCACCGGTGACCAGCCCGTTCAGCTCCCAGTCGGTGCCCTCCAGCGGCTTGTCCACCACCCGGGCGAGCGTGAGCACGGCCTTCGCCGATGCGTCCACCAGTTCGACGCCGGCCCCGGTCTCGCGGACGCCGGCGACCTGGGTCAGGGCGACCGTGAAGGCGTGCTCCTGGGTCATCACGTCCTCGGCGCAGGCCATCTGGGTCAGGATGCCCGGCGTGATCGTGACCCTTGTCTGGTCCTGGGTGAAGCCGGCGTTGTAGCGGTTGCAGCTGGCCGACCCGGCCACCTGGGCACCGGCGAACTCCATGGTCGGCTCATGGCCGGCGAGCGGCGCCGCGCCGTTGAGCGCCGTCACCGTCCACGAGGTCCCGTCGAGTGTCGGCGCGGCCGGTGCGGGCGCCGCCGGCGTGGTGGACGTGCACGCGGCCAGCAGGGCCACGAGGCCGACGGACAACAGCCAGCGCTTGCTCACGAGGTCTCCCTTTCCTCCCCGGGTTGGGGTGCCGCCGCCGACCGGCGCGCTGCGCGCACGTCCGAGCGGATCAGCAGGACCAACCCCACGCCGGCCATCCCGGCGAATGTGAACCATTGAATCGCATAGGAGAAGTGGTTGCCCTCCGTCAGTTGTGGGGGTTGTACCGGCACCAACCCGCCGTCCTGCGCGGGCGTGATCTCCAGCACGGAGAGGTAGCCGTTCACCACCGGGTACGGCAGGGTCGCCCCGAGGGCGGCGGAGTTGACCAGCCGGACGGTGTTCGACGGTTGCACGGGCGTCATCGCGTCCGTGCTGCCCTGCTCGTCGCGGCGGACGTAGCCGAGGATGGCCACTTCTCCGGTCGGGGGTGCGGGGAGGACGGACGGGTAGTCCTCGTCGGCGGCCTTCACCCCGAACCCCCGATCGACCAGCACCCAGGCGCCGGTGGTGGTGTGCAGCGGCGTGATCACCTCGTAGCCGGCTGTCCCCGCGTTCGAGCGGTAGCGCACCAGGAACTGGTTGGCCGCGTCGAAGGTGCCCCGCACCCGCACCCGCTGCCAGGCGTCGGCCTCCGTGATCTGCCGGCCGAACACCGCGTCGAACTCCGCTGCCGGCGAGTTCTCGTGCGCGACGACCGAGTCGTTCATCGCCCGGCGCTGGTCGAGCCGCGCGAGCTGCCAGAAGCCGAGGTTGACGAAGGCGATCGCCAGGGCGACCACGAACACGCCCAGCGCGAGCCAGCGCAGCCAGGGGCGCGGTCCCTTCGGCAGCGTGCCGATCGGTGCGTCGAGGATCCTCACTCCTGCTCATCCTCCACGGTGCCGCCGACCGTCTCCGCGCCCGGCAGCTGCGGCCGGTCGGGCTCCGATTCCGGCTCGGGCAGCCGCCGCTGGTCGATCGCGTTCGCCAGCATGACCGCGATCGTGGGCAGCACGGCAGCGGCGAGCAGGAGCAGCAGGTTCCAGGGCAGGGGGGTCATCGTCGCGGCGAGGAAACAGGCCACGCGGACGCCCATCGTCCACAGGTAGCGCACCCTGCGGGCGTCGGTGTCCAGCGACCTGCCGATCCGGGCGCTGGTGATCAGCGCCGGTCTCCTCACCCGTGCCGGACTCACGGCACAAGACTAGGTCGGAGACTTCTGGAGCGGGTTCCGATAACGTGTGCTGCCGTGACTGAAACCTCAACCAACACAGGCGCCCGCAGCGTGGTCGTGACCGGTGGCAACCGGGGAATCGGTCGGGCCATCGTCGAACGGTTCCTCGCGGCCGGCCACAGGGTGGCCAGCTTCGACATGGGCGGCGAGCCGCCGGAAGGTGCTCTCGGCGTCACCTGCAACGTCACCGACGCCGCCCAGGTGGACGCGGCCTTCGCGGAGGCGGAGGCGGCCAACGGTCCGGTCGAGATCCTGATCGCGAACGCCGGCATCACCAAGGACACGCTGATCCTGCGCATGTCGGACGCCGACTGGGACGCGGTGATCAACGTGAACCTGACCGGCGCGTTCCGCGTGGCCAAGCGCGCGGCGAAGAGCATGATCCGCGGCAAGTGGGGCCGGATCGTGTTCACCGGCTCGGTGGTCGGCCTGTACGGCTCGGCCGGCCAGGTGAACTACTCCTCGTCCAAGGCGGCGCTGGTCGGCATGGCCCGCTCGCTCACCCGCGAGATCGGCAGCCGCGGCGTGACCGCGAACGTGGTCGCCCCGGGCTTCATCGAGACCGACATGACCGCCGTCCTGCCCGAGGATGTGATCGCGAAGTACCTGGCGTCCATCCCGGCGGCACGGCTGGGCCAGCCGGCCGAGGTCGCGTCCGCGGTGGCCTTCCTCGCGTCCGAGGAGGCGGGCTTCATCTCCGGAGCGGTGATCCCGGTCGACGGCGGCCTCGGCATGGGCCACTGAGGAGGCTGACCATGGGGATCCTTGAGGGCAAGAACATCCTGGTCGCCGGCGTGACCATGAACACCTCGATTGGCTACCGGGTGGTGGAGATCGCCCAGGCCGAGGGCGCCAACGTCGTCGTGTCGAACTTCGGCAGGGCGATGAGCCTCACCGGCCGGGTGCTGAAGCGGCTCGACCCCCAGCCGCCGCTGCTCGAGCTCGACGTGACCAACGCCGAGCACCTGGCCAGCCTGCCCGAGCGGCTGGGGGAGCACGTCGACCGGCTCGACGGCGTCGTCCACTCGATCGCCTTCGCCAACCCCGAGACGGCGCTGGGCGGGAAGTTCCTCTCGACGCCCTTCGACGACGTGGGGTTCTCGGTGCACGTGTCGGCGTACTCGCTGGTCAGCCTCGCGATGGCCTGCAAGCCGCTGTTCGCCCCGTCCGCCTCTGTGGTGGGCATGACCTTCGACGCGACCGTGTCCTGGCCCACCTACGACTGGATGGGTGTGTCGAAGGCCGCGCTGGAGAGCGCGTCCCGCTACCTCGCGCGCTACCTGGGTCCGGACGGCGTCCGCTGCAACCTGGTCGCGGCCGGTCCGCTGGAGACCATCGCCAAGAAGGCCATCCCCGGCTCGGAGGAGTTCAACGCGATCTGGGGCACCCGCGCGCCGCTCGGCTGGGACCCGAAGGACCTGACCCCGACCGCGAAGGCCGTCGTGGCCCTGCTGTCCGACTGGTTCCCCGCCACCACCGGCGAGATGGTGCACGTGGACGGCGGCCTGCACTCCACCGGCGCCTGACCCCGGTCGCGCGGGTCGGCCGCCCTCGTCCCTCACAAAGGCTGCCGAAAGTGGCCGAAGCTGCCGAACCTTCGGCAGCGTCGGCGGGTTTCGGCAGCTTCTGCAGGGGGCTGGCGGCGGGAGCGGCGCGGGCTGGCGTGCGAGTGGGCGGGAAGTCGGTAGGTTTGGCGGCATGAGCGTCGTCGACCTGCGGGGTGTCTCGATCGTCCGGTCCGGAGCCACCCTGCTGAACGACGTCTCCTGGGCCGTCGAGGAAGGCGAGCGGTGGGTCGTCATCGGACCCAACGGTGCCGGCAAGACCACCATGTTGCAGATCCTCGGCGCCCAGTGGCATCCCTCTGCGGGCACCGCGGCGATCCTCGGCGAGACGCTCGGCGCGGTGGACGTGTTCGAGTTGCGGCCGCGGATCGGGGTGACGTCGGCGGCGCTCGCCGACCGGATCCCCCGATCGGAACGGGTCTCGGACGTGGTGGTCTCGGCGGCCTACGCGGTGATGGGACGCTGGCGCGAGGCGTACGACGACCTCGACCACGACCGCGCCCGGCTGCTGATGCAGCAGCTGCGGGTGGACCACCTCGCCGACCGCACGTTCGGCACGCTCAGCGAGGGCGAGCGCAAGCGCGTCCAGATCGCCCGGGCGCTGATGACCGATCCCGAACTGCTGCTGCTGGACGAACCGGCCGCGGGCCTCGACCTCACCGGCCGCGAGGCACTGGTGGCCACCCTCTCGGACATCTGCAGCGACCCGTACGCCCCGGCCACCGTGCTGGTCACCCACCACGTCGAGGAGATCCCGCGAGGGATCACCCACGCCCTGCTGCTCAAGCACGGCCGGATCGTGGCCGCCGGGCCCATCGCCGACGTCCTCACGGGTCCGCGGCTGAGCGCGACCTTCGACATCCTGCTCGAGGTCAGCACCACCGACGGACGCTGGGCGGCGCGGGCGGCGAGCCGTGCGGTGCCCCGTCCGCCCGCACGGTTGGCCTGACCTTGGCATGATGGATGCCAGGGAAGGCGGGATGCGACGATGCAATGGCTGGCTGAACACCTCTGGGTGGTGTGGATGGCACTGGCGGCGCTGCTCGGCGTCACCGAACTCCTCACCCTCGACTTCACGCTGTTGATGCTCGCCACCGGCGCTCTCGCCGGCGGCCTGGTCGCGCTCGTCCTGCCCGGTGTGCTCTGGGCGCAGATCGCGGTCGCCGTCGTGGTCGCGATCGCGATGCTCGGGCTGCTGCGGCCGACCCTGCTGCGGAAGGTGCGCGCCCTGCCCGGCTACCGGTCGAGCGTGGACAAGATGATCGGCAGCCCCGGCGTCGCCATCACCGAGATCACCCCCGGCAGCACCGGCGAGGTGAAGGTGGCCGGCGAGGTGTGGTCGGCCCGCAGCGTGGAGGGCACCATCCCGTCCGGAACGGAGATCGAGGTCTACCGGATCGACGGGGCGATCGCGATCGTCTACCCCCGCAACCTTGCCCTGCCCTGACAACCCGAGGAGAAACGCATGCCTGAAATCCTGGCCACCATCATCTGGCTGCTCGTCGCCATCGTCGCGGTGACCGTCCTGCTGCGCTCGGTGCGGGTGGTCCGCCAGCAGCAGGTGGGCGTCGTGGAGCGGCTGGGCAAGTTCCGCCGCACGCTGGAGCCGGGGCCGCACCTGCTCGTGCCGGTGATCGACTCCGTCCGCTACACCATGGACATGCGCGAGGCGGTCGTGCCGTTCCCGCCGCAGGGCGTGATCACCGAGGACAACCTCATGGTGAACATCGACTCGGTGATCTACTACCAGGTCGTCGATCCGGTACGGGCGGCGTACGAGGCGCAGAACTACATCCAGGCCATCGAGCAGCTCACCATGACCACGCTGCGCAACATCATCGGCGGTCTGGACCTCGAGCAGACCCTGACCAGCCGTGAGGAGATCAACCAGAAGCTGCGGGCGGTGCTGGACGAGGCCACCGGCAAGTGGGGCATCAAGGTGAACCGGGTGGAGCTGCGCTCGATCGAGCCGCCGGCCACGATCCGGGACGCGATGGAGAAGGGCGCGCGCGCCGAGCGGGACAAGCGGGCGGCGATCCTCACCGCCGAGGGCCAGCGGCAGTCGATGATCCTGTCGGCCTCCGGCGACCGGGAGGCGTCGATCCTGCGCGCCCAGGGCGAGCGCGAGTCTGCGGTGCTGCGGGCGCAGGCCGACCGGCAGGCCTCGATGCTGCGGGCCGAAGGCGAGGCCCAGGCGATCACCACGACCTTCAACGCCATCCACGCCGGCAAGCCCAGCCAGTCGCTGCTGGCCTACCAGTACCTGCGGATGCTGCCGAGCCTCGCCCGTGGCGAGTCGAACAAGGTCTGGATCATCCCCAGTGAGCTGAACGACGCCCTGAAGGGACTCGGCCAGATCGCGGGGAACGTCGCCGCGGGTGCGGCGGGAGAGGCCGCCGAGGCGGACGAGGGCGAGTTCGAGGCGCCGAAGCCGGTGGACGTGTTCGCGGAGATCGATGCGCAGAAGAAGATCGACGAGGCGAACTCGGCCGCGTCCGTGCAGCAGGCGATCGCCGAGGCGGAGGCGCTGGAGGGACGCCGGGCCGCCCGGCTGGCGACCGAGTCCGGCAACGCCCTGACGACGGGGGAACCGCAGCCGCCGGCTACTGATCCGTTGGCTGCCCCTCAGCAGGAGCCGGAACAGAACCCAGCAGGCTGACCAGATAGGCCAGGTGCCCGGCCATGTCCAGGCCGGGATCCATCAGCCACTGCGTCTGCAGGCCGTCCGCGGCGGCGATCATCAGGGTGGCGGACCGTTCCGCGTCCAGGTGCGCGGGGAGCCTGCCGTCCGCCTTCCGGGTCTCGATGTCGTCGATGAGGAGCTGGCGGATCCCCGCGTAGCGGTCGGCGATGGCCGCATGCCCGGGGTGGTCGGGATCGGTGGCCTCGATCGAGTACCGGGCGGAGAGCTGCATGAGACCGGGGACCTCGGCGTTGTGCCGGACGATGCTCACCATGGCCTCCAGCGGGGTCGCGTTGTCGCTGTCGGCGCGGGCGAGGTCGACGTCGTCCCGCTTGAGCAGGATCTCCGCGAAGAGGTCCTCCTTCGACGCGAAGTAGTGCAGCAGGCCCGCCTGGCTCAGGCCGACGGCGGCGGCGAGTTCTCGGACCGATGTCCTCCGGTAGCCGGTGCGGGCGATGACCTCCAGCGCGGTGGTGAGGATCTCCTCGCGTTTGGCGAGGCCTTTGGCGTAGCGGGCGGGGCGGGGCACGGAGCCATCGTAACGATCAGTCGGCCGCGCGGGCGTACCTGCCGGCGAGAGCGGAGCAGGCCATCAGCTGCGCCTGGTGGAACAGCACCAGCGGCAGCATGAGCAGGCCGAGGGGCTGGCCCGCGAACAGGACGCCCGCCATCGGCAGGCCGCTGGCCAGGGACTTCTTGGTGCCGCAGAACTGGATGGCGATCACGTCCGCCCGGCTGAAACCGAGCCGTCGCGCCGTCCACCAGGTCAGCCAGAGCATGAGGGCCAGCACCAGCAGGCACACCACCAGCACGAGGGCGAGTGACGTCCAGGAGGTCTGGGTCCACATGCCTTCGCGCATTCCGGTCGAGAAGGCCGAGTACACGACCAGGACGATCGAGCCGCGGTCGACCAGCTTCAGCTGGGGATGGGCGTTGACGAAGCCCGCCGTCCAGCGCCGGGAGAGCTGGCCGAGCACGAAAGGCAGGAACAGCTGCAGCAGGATGTCGACGATCGTGGACGTGGTGAACGCCACCCGGCCGGTGCTGGACAGCAGCAGCCAGCACAGCGCGGGCGTCAGGAACACGCCGAGGATGTTGGACGCGGAGGCGCTGACCACCGCGCCGGCCACGTTGCCCTTCGCGATCGAGGTGAAGGCGATGGACGACTGCACGGTGGACGGGACCAGCGTCAGGTACAGCAGGCCGGCGCCAAGGCCCGGTCCGACGAGCGGCCCGACCACCGCGAGCACGGCGAGGCCGAGCAGCGGGAACGCCAGATAGGTGAAGCCGAGGATCGTCAGGTGCAGCCGCCAGTGGCGCAGCCCGGCGAGCGTCTCGGACGGGCTCAGCCGGGCGCCGTAGAGGAAGAACAGCAGGGCGATCGCCACGGTCGTGGCCACGTCGAGGACGTCGACCCACACCCCGCCGGCGGGGAACACCGAGGCCAGCACGGCAGCCGCGATGATGGCGAGCAGGAACCGGTCGACGGGAATTCGGGAGAGCCAGGACATCGCGGCTCATCCTAGGTGTCGAGATGATCCTCCCGGGCCCGATTCCGTCGTCCCCGCCCACCATGTCGTCCCGACCCACCATGTCATCCCGGGCTTGACCCGGGATCTCGGCACCGCCCGTAGGATCGCCGCGTGGCCACCGTGATTCCGATCGACGACGCAGGGGATCCACGGCTGGCCGACTACGTCGGGCTGCGGGAGGCGTCGCTGCGGCGGCTGCTGGAGACCGAGCGCGGCATCTTCATCGCCGAGGGCAGCAAGGTGATCCGGCGGGCGCTGGACGCCGGGTACCCGCCGCGGTCGCTCCTGCTGGCAGAGCGCTGGCTGGCCGAGCTCGCCGACCTCCTGGAGCCGCTGGACGTGCCGGTGTACCTCGTCAGCGAGGAGCTGGCCGAGCAGGTGACCGGCTTCCACGTCCACCGCGGGGCGCTGGCCTCGCTGTACCGGGTCGACCGGTACACGGTGGCCGACGTCCTCGCGGCCGGACGGCGGCTGGTCGTGCTGGAGGACCTGGTCGACCACACGAACGTCGGTGCGGTGATCCGCAATGCGGCCGGCCTCGGCTGGGACGGTCTGCTGATCAGTCCGCGCTGCGCGGACCCGCTCTACCGGCGCAGCGTGAAGGTCTCGATGGGCGCGGTGTTCTCGCTGCCGTGGGCCCGGCTCGCCGACCATCGGGAGGCGCCGGCGCTGCTGCGCGAGGGCGGCTTCACCGTCGTGGCGCTGGCGCTGGCCGACACCGCCGTGGACCTCGCCGAGTTCGCCGGCGCCCTGGCGCCGTCCGCAAGGGTGGCGATCCTGCTGGGGACCGAGGGCCACGGGCTGAGCCAGCGGTGGCTCGCTGGTGCGGACGCGATCGTGCAGATCCCGATGTACGCCGGCATCGACTCGCTCAACGTGGCCGCGGCCAGCGCGGTCGCCTGCTACGTGCTCGGCCGCTGACGGCTGAGCCTGACGAAGCCCTTCGTGGGGTGCCCTACTCGTCCGCGGAGGTCTTCTTCGGGGTGACCGGCCAGTCGGCGGGGTAGAGGTGGGCGAGTTCGGAGTGCTGGGCGTACAGCTTGCGGCGGAGCCGGGTGGACAGCCGGTCGCCGAACACCGTGCCCTTGAGGTGATCGGTCTCGTGCTGCAGGCAGCGGGCCAGCAGGCCGGTGCCCTCGACGGTGACCGGGTTGCCCCACGGGTCCACGCCCGTGCAGGTCGCCTTGTCCGGGCGCGCCAGTGGCTGGTAGCCGCCGGGGAGCGACAGGCAGCCCTCGTCGGCCGACTCGAGGTTGCGCCGGTCACCCTCGGGCAGGGTCACCACCGGGTTGCAGATCGCGCCCACGCGGTTGATGTCGTCCGCGTCAGGGCAGTCGAACACGAACAGGGCGAGGTCGACGCCCACCTGGGTGGCCGCCAGGCCCACTCCGCGAGCGGCCTCCATGGTCGCGAACATGTCCCGGACCAGGGTGTGCAACTCGTCGTCGAAGGCGGTGACCGGCCTGGTCGGCGCGTGCATCACCGGCTCACCCCAGCGCGTGATCGGACGCAGCGTGCCGCCGCTGGCCAGCTCCTCGATGCCCATCGTGATGCTCCTCCCCATTCGAGGGCACATCTTAGGGCTCGCGGCGGGTGCGCTTGCGCCATGGTGGCCCCGGGGCGACGCTGACGGGGTGGAGACGGAAGACCTCTCGCCGGCGGCGGCGGCGATCCTGGCAGCCTTCGCCGACCACCTCCGCCTGGAGCGCGGCCTGTCGCCACACACCGTCCGGGCCTACACCGGCGACCTGACCAACCTGTTCGCCCACCTCGCCCGGGTGGGGGAGGGCGAGCCGGGAGACGTCACGCTCGCCGACCTGCGCCGGTGGCTGGCCAATCTGCACGCCGCCGGCTCCGATCGGGCCACCTTGGCCCGCCGCGCCGCGGGGGCCCGGACGTTCTTCGCCTGGGCCGCCCGCACCGGACGGCTGCCCGCCGATCCCGCCGCGGCGCTGCGGTCGCCCACCGTGGATCGGCGGCTGCCGCCGACCGTCGAGGCCGAACAGGCCCGCCGCGCACTCGACGGGCTCGCCGCGCGGGTCGAGGAGGCCGAGGATCCGTTGGACCGCGCGGCCCGGCGTCGCGACCTGGCGATCGTCGAGGTGTTGTACGCGGGCGGCATCCGGGTGTCCGAGCTCGCCGGGCTCGACACCGGCGACCTCGATGTGCAGCGCGGCCTGTTGCGGGTGCTCGGCAAGGGCGGAAAGCAGCGGACGGTCCCGCTGGGCGCTCCGGCGCTGCGGGCGCTCGACGCCTGGCTCGCGGTGCGCGCGCGACTGGCCCGTCCCGCCGCCGGCCAGGCCGTGTTCGTCGGCGATCGCGGCGGCCGGATCGATCCGCGGGTGGTGCGCCGGATCGTCCATCGCGCGCTGGCCGTCGTGCCGGACGCTCCCGACCTCGGCCCGCACGGGTTGCGGCACGCCATGGCCACCCACCTGCTGGAGGGCGGCGCCGACCTGCGCTCCGTCCAGGAACTGCTCGGCCACTCCTCGCTGGCCACCACCCAGCTGTACACCCATGTGTCGGGCGACCGCCTTCGGAAGGCCTACCAGCAGGCGCATCCGCGGGCCTGAGCCGCTACCCGGAGAAGAACCGTTCGGGGTCGACATAGCCGCCGTCCACCTTCACGGTGAAGTGCAGGTGACACCCCGTCGACAGCCCGGTGCTGCCGACCCGGCCCACCACCTCGCCGCGATCGACGCGTCGCCCCGCCCGCACCGAGAACCCCGTCGCGTGCAGGTAGATCGTGACCAGCCGATGTCCCCCGAGCGATCCGTGGTCGACCTCCAGCCGGTGCCCGGACTGGGAGTCGTAGCTGACTCGCGCCACCCGTCCCGGTGCCGCGGCCCTGATCGGATCGCCGCAGTCGGCGTGCAGGTCAACCCCGTTGTGGAGCCGGACGACGTGCAGGATCGGGTGCCGTCGCATGCCGAACCGGGACCCGACCGCACCGGGCACCGGTCGGCTGAGCACCGCCGGCACCTCCGCGCCGGAGGTGACGGCGTCGTCCCGGTAGCGGACCAGCCCCGCCACCTGCTCGGCGGCGTCGGCCGGCAGCAGCCGCAGCTGAACCTCGTCCAGCAGGCTGAGTGGGTCGAGGTACTCCTCGCCGCGTTTCAGCCCCCAGTGCAGACAGGCGCCGCCCGGACAGGCGTGCCCGGGCAGGAGCCGCCCGATCGCCTGCCCGGCGGAGACTCCTGTGCCGACGGAGACGAGTGGCCGGACCGGTAGGTACGTGGTGCGCAGATCCCCGTGCGACACCACGACCACACCACGTCCGGCCACCGTCCCGGCGAAGACGACCCGGCCCGCCATCGCTGCCACCACCTCGGTGCCCACGGCACCGAGCAGGTCAACCCCTCGATGACCGGACAGCCACGGCTGGTCGGGTGGGTCGAAGCCGCGTACCACCGGCCCGGCCAGTGGCAGCACCGCCTGCCCGGCGGCGGTGGCCGGCCCGGCCGCTCCGAGCAGGAGACTGCCCGCCAGCAGTAGCACGATCAACGCCCGTATCCTCGCCATGCCTTTCACCTTCGGCAACGGCCCCGGAATCCGGTCAGCCGATTCGGCGGCCTGTGGACAACTCCGGGGCTGTGGACAACGTCGGGTGTCCGGTTGGCGGCGAGGGGCACCGGCCGCGTAGAATGCCCGCAGCGTCCCGGCGGATCCGGGGCGACTTCGCATGCAGTCCCACCGCCGTACGGCGGGCCGGGCCCGTGGTCCCAGTGATGGGTGGGTGCCGGCGGCTGCGTCAGGCGGACCGAAGAGCTCGGTCCGGACAACCCAAGCGGGGTATGGCTGCGTCCGCACCCCGTGCAGAAAGGAACGGCCATGGCCGTCGTCACCACGCGCCAGCTGCTGGACAGCGGCGTCCACTTCGGGCACCAGACCCGCCGGTGGAACCCGAAGATGAAGAAGTTCATCTTCACCGAGCGCAACGGCATCTACATCATCGATCTGCAGCAGTCGCTGTCCTACATCGACTCCGCGTACACCTTCGTCCGCGACACGGTCGCCCGGGGCGGCCAGATCCTGTTCATCGGCACCAAGAAGCAGGCCCAGGAGGCGATCGCCGAGCAGGCCACCCGGGTCGGGATGCCCTTCGTCAACCAGCGCTGGCTGGGCGGCATGCTGACCAACTTCGGCACGATCAGCAAGCGGATCGCGAAGATGAAGGAGCTGGAGGGCCTCAACTTCGACGACGTCGCCGCGTCCGGCCTGACCAAGAAGGAACTGCTGCAGCAGAAGCGCAAGAAGGACAAGCTCGCCAAGACCCTCGGCGGCATCCGCGACATGCACCGGCTGCCGCAGGCCGTCTGGGTGGTCGACACCAACAAGGAGCACCTGGCCATCGACGAGGCCCGCAAGCTGAAGATCCCCGTGGTCGGCATCCTGGACACCAACTGCGACCCCGACCACGTCGACTTCCCGATCCCGGGCAACGACGACGCGATCCGCTCGGTCGCGCTGCTCACCCGGGTCCTGGCCGACGCCGTCGCGGAGGGCCTGCTGGCCCGTTCCGCCGGCGCCGTCAGCGGTGAGGAGGCCGAGCCGATGCCCGACTGGGAGCGCGAGCTGCTGGCCACCACGGACAACACCCCCGTCTCCGAGGCCGAGGCCCTGGAGGGCAGCGACCTGCAGGCCAACGAGCTTGCTGACGCCGTCGACGGCGCCGTGGCGCAGGTCGAGGCCGAGGCCGAGGCCGCCGCCGAGGCTGCCGCTGCCGCCGAGGAGCCCGTCGCCGAGGAGCCCGTCGCCGAGGCCCCCGCGACCACCGAGGAGCCCGAGGCCGCTCCGGCCGAGAAGCCCGCCGAGAACACCAAGTAAGGAAAACGCGAGTTATGGCAACGATCACTGCCGCGGACGTCAAGAAGCTCCGCGACGCCACCGGCGCCGGGATGATGGACGCAAAGAAGGCCCTCACCGAGGCCGACGGCGACTTCGACGCAGCCGTGGAGATCCTCCGGGTCAGCGGTGCGGCGAAGATGGCCAAGCGGTCCGACCGCGAGGCCAGCAACGGCCTGGTCGCCGCGTCCGGCAAGACCGTCATCCAGCTGGGTGCCGAGACCGACTTCGTCGCGAAGAACGCCGAGTTCATGGCGCTGGCCGACGAGATCGCCAAGGCCGTGGACGCGGCCGGCGCGCACGGCGTGGAGGCCGCGAACGCGGTCACCCTCGCCTCCGGCCAGACGGTGGCCGACGCGGTCAACGAGCTGAGCGCGAAGATCGGCGAGAAGCTCGAGCTGGCCGCTGCGGCGACCTTCGACGGGCCGGTGGTCATCTACCTGCACAAGCGGTCGCAGGACCTGCCTCCGCAGGTGGGCGTCATGGTCGAGCACGCCGGTGGCGACGAGACCTTCGTCAAGGGCATCGCGATGCAGATCGCCGCGATGTCGCCGGCGTACGTCACCCGCGACGAGGTGCCGGAGGACGTGCTGGCCAACGAGCGCAAGATCGCCGAGCTGACCGCCAAGGAGGAGGGGAAGCCCGAGCAGATCATCCCGCGGATCGTCGAGGGCCGCCTGGGTGGCTTCTACAAGGAGGTCTGCCTGATCGAGCAGCCGAGCGTCTCCGACGACAAGCTGACCGTCGGCCAGCTGCTGAAGAACAACGGCGTCGAGGTCAAGCGCTTCGTCCGGTTCGCAGCCGGCGCCTGAGCAACCACGGGAACGGCCGTCCAGCATGCTGGGCGGCCGTTCCCGTGTCCGGGACAAGGCCTGCGTCCGTTAGTGTGGTGCAGGCATCCCGCCGCCGTCCGTCCCGCGCCCGAGGAGAACCCATGACCAGCCCATACCGCCGTGTCCTGCTGAAGTTGTCCGGTGAGGCGTTCGGCGGCGGCAAGCTCGGGGTGGACCCGGACGTGATCGCCGGCATCGCCGCGGAGATCGCGCAGGTGGTGGCGTCGGGTGTGCAGGTCTCGATCGTGACCGGCGGCGGCAACTTCTTCCGGGGCGCGGAGCTCCAGACCCGTGGCATGGACCGGGCCCGCGCCGACTACATGGGCATGCTGGGCACCGTCATGAACAGCCTCGCGCTGCAGGACTTCCTGGAGAAGGCCGGCGCGGCCAGCCGCGTCCAGACGGCGATCGCGATGGGGCAGGTGGCCGAGCCGTACGTCCCGCTGCGGGCGATCCGGCACATGGAGAAGGGCCGGGTGGTGATCTTCGGCGCCGGGTCGGGCATGCCGTTCTTCTCCACCGACACGGTGGCTGCGCAGCGGGCGCTCGAGGTGCACGCGGAAGTGCTGCTGATGGCCAAGCAGGGCACGGACGGGGTGTACGACGCCGACCCGCGCACGAATCCGGACGCGAAGAAGTTCGACTCGCTGACCTACGACGAGTTCCTCGCGAACGACCTGAAGGTGGCGGACGCGACGGCGGTCTCCCTCGCCAGGGAGCACAAGCTGCCGATGGTTTTCTTCGACCTCGGTGTGCCGGGGAACATCGCACGCGTGGTCGCAGGTGAGAAGATCGGAACCACCCTGCACGCCTGAGCCGGCGTGAGGGCGAAATCGAAGGGAAGAGAGACGTCGTGATCCCCGACATCATCAAGGATGCCGCGCACAAGATGGACGTGGCCGTCGACCACGCCCGCGAGGAGTTCGCCGCCATCCGCACCGGCCGGGCGCACCCGGCGATGTTCAACAAGATCATGGTCGACTACTACGGGGCGCCCACGCCGCTGCAGCAGCTGGCCACCTTCCAGGTGCCGGAGGCTCGCACCGTGCTGGTCACCCCGTTCGACCGCGGCGCGATGCACAACATCGAGAAGGCCATTCGCGACTCCGACCTGGGCGTCAACCCCGCCAACGACGGCAACGTGATCCGCCTGGTCATGCCGCAGCTCTCCGAGGAGCGGCGCAAGGAGTACATCAAGCTGGCCCGGCACAAGGCCGAGGAGGGCAGGGTCGCCGTCCGCAACGTCCGCCGGCACGAGATCGAGGCCGTGAACCGTCTGGTCAAGGACAAGGACGTCAGCGAGGACGACGCCCGGGGCGCGGAGAAGCAGTTGGACGCCGCCACGAAGAAGCACATCGACACGATCGATGAGCTGCTGAAGGCCAAGGAAGCGGAACTGCTGGAGGTCTGAGTGGCGGACAGCGAGGAGCAGCCGGCACCCCGGAAGTCGCGGGCGGGTCGGGACCTGCCCGCGGCCATCGGGGTGGGGCTGGCCCTGTTCGCCTACGTGGTGATCACGCTCACCTGGTGGCCGGTGGGCTTCATCGTGCTGCTGGTGCTGCTGACCAGCCTCGGCGCCTACGAACTGCACCAGGCGCTGCAGCGGGTGGGCATGCGCTCGGCGATCCTGCCGGTGGTGCTCGGCAACATCCTGATCATCGGTGGTTCCTACGCCGCCGCCGTGCTGCAGCCGGTCACCAAGCTGCCCTGGCACGTCGTCCTGCTGGGCACGATCGGCGGCACCGTGCTGCTCGCGCTCGTCTGGCGGATGTTCGCCGGTGCGGAGGGCTACGTGCGCGACAGCGCGGCGAGCCTGTTCATCATCGGCTACATCCCGCTGCTGGCCTCCTTCGTCGGGCTGATCCTCGCCCAGGAGCACGGCGTGGCCAAGGTCGTCGCCGTGTTCCTGTGCATCACCGGCAGCGACACCGGGGGCTACGCGGCCGGCGCCACGCTCGGCCGGCACCCGATGGTGCCGAACATCAGCCCGAAGAAGACCTGGGAGGGCATGGCCGGCTCGGTCGTGCTGGCGAGCATCGTGGGCATCGCGATGAGCGTCCTGGTGCTGCGCCAGCCGTGGTGGTTCGGTCTGCTGCTGGCCGTCGTCGTGGTGATCACCGGCACCGCCGGCGACCTGATCGAGTCGCTGATCAAGCGCGACGTCGGGATCAAGGACATGAGCTCGTTCCTGCCCGGCCACGGTGGGGTGATGGACCGGCTCGACTCCACCCTGGTCGCGGCGCCGGCGGCGTGGGTGGTGTTCACGCTGATGGGGATCACCTGGTGAGCGGGCTCACCCCGGAGGAGGAGGCGAGCTACGCGGCGTCCCTCGCCCAGGCCGAGGCCGGCCGGACGGTGCCACTCGCCCTCAGCGCGCCCCGGCGCGGCAAGCCGCCCCTGCACTGGGCCGACCTGGACGCGGCCCAGCGCGCCGCGGCGATCGCCGACCTCGGCCTGCCGAGGTTCCGGGCCGGCCAGCTGACCAGGCACCTGTTCGAGCGGCTCGCGACCGAGCCGGAGCACTGGACCGACATCCCGAAGGCCGAGCGCGGTGTGCTCGCGGAGCGGTTCGCCCCGTCGCTGCTGGAGCGGGTGCGCGACCAGCAGGCGGACGGCGGCACGACCGTGAAGACGCTGTGGCGGCTGCACGACGGCTCGCTGGTGGAGAGCGTGCTGATGCGCTACGGCGTGCCCGGGATCCGCTCCAGCGGGTCGGGACGCGAGCGGGCGACCGTGTGCATCTCCTCGCAGGCCGGATGCGGCATGGCGTGCCCGTTCTGCGCCACCGGGCAGGGCGGACTGCGGCGCAACCTCAGCACCGGCGAGATCCTCGCCCAGGTGATGGACGCCGCGCGCCGGCTGCGGGACGGCGAGATCCCCGGTGGCGCGGGCCGGGTCAACAACATCGTGTTCATGGGCATGGGCGAGCCGATGGCCAACTACACGGCCGTGCTGCGGGCGGTGCGGACCATCGTCGCGCCCGCGCCCGACGGTCTGGGCATCTCCGCGCGCGGGGTGACGGTCTCGACCGTCGGGCTGGTGCCGCAGATCCAGCGGCTCGCCGCGGAGGGGCTGCCGGTGACGCTGGCGGTGAGCCTGCACGCGCCCGACGACGAGCTGCGCGACGAGCTCTGCCCGATCAACACCCGCTGGAACGTGGCGGAGGTCGTCGGTGCGGCGCGCGGCTACTTCGAGGCGACCGGACGGCGGGTGTCGATCGAGTACGCGCTGATCCGAGACGTGAACGACCAGGGCTGGCGGGCGGACGCGCTGGCCGACGTGCTCCGGGCGGCCGGGGGCCTCGGCTGGGTGCACGTGAACCTGATCCCGCTGAACCCCACCCCCGGCTCGCGCTGGACGGCGTCCCGGCGTTCGGACGAGGTCGAGTTCGTCCGGCGGCTGGAGGCCAGGGGAGTGCCGGTGACCGTCCGGGACACCCGCGGCCGCGAGATCGACGGCGCTTGCGGGCAGCTGGCGGCGTCCGGCTAGACGACGATCAGTCGGCGGCCGCGGCGACCGGCTCGGAGTGGGTGGTCACCCAGAAGCGCGAGGTGACCCCGATGCCGAGCACGAGCAGGGCCGAGGTGAGGATGAACGGCCAGGTGCGATCCATGCCGGACAGCCAGCCGGAGATCCAGCCGAACGGTGCCGTGACGAGCATCACGCAGGTACGCTGCACGGCCATCACCCGCGAGCGCTCGGCCCGGTCGACGTGCAGGGCCACGAGCGACTCCGACAGCGTGAACAGCACGCCCGCGCCGAAGGCGTCCAGCAGCAGGCAGCCGCCGAGCAGCGCGTAGGTGGCCCAGGTCGCCGTCCCTGCCGGTGCGGGGATGAGCACCAGCAGCACCTGGCCGGCCAGGTAGACGACGAAGCCCCACAGCGTGGGCCGCTTGAGGTGCGCGGCATGGGTGAGCCGTGGGATCAGCGTGAAGAAGAACAGCACGGACAGCAGCGACCGGACCATCGGGAAGAACGGCAGCAGCGGGTCCGGCACGCCGAGGTGCTGGCTGATCACCACCTGCCAGAACGTGCCGTTGACCAGGGACACCGCGCCGAAGATCGCCGAGAGGGTCAGCGAGAAGATCGTCCCCTTCGACCGCAGGATCAGGCCGATGACCGGACGGTAGCTGGCGAGCAGGTGCCAGATGCTCACCCCTCGGGTCTGCTCGAGGCGCACCCGGCCGGTGGCGGTCTCGGTCGACCAGCGGTAGAGGATCACGATCTTCGCGGTCATGATCACGAAGGCGTTCAGGTAGAGGATCCGCACGGCGGGCACCAGCCCGAACTGGGCGACCAGTACCGCCGCGATCGGAGCGAACAGCGCGGAGAACTCGGCTGCGACCTTGATCAGGGAGTACGCCTTGGGGATCTCGGACCGGTCGAGGTCCTCGACCAGCAGACAGTCCCAGGAGTTCTGGGTGACCTGCCAGGCGCCGTTGATCACGGATGCGACCAGGAAGTACCAGAAGTTCTGCGCGACCGCCCAGATCAGGCACGGGATCGCCCACGCGATGACGTCGAACAGCGCAGTGGTGAGCCGGCGGCCGAGCTTGTCGGTGATCACGCCGCTCAACAGGCCGAACACGACCTGGGACAGCATGGCGATGGTGGCGAGCAGCCCGATCTGCTGGTCGTGCAGACCGAGCGCCAGCATGAACACCGACGCGTACGGCAGCACCAGCATCATCGACAGGCCCCACATGGGCTCGGTGTAGACACTGGCGCGCGCGTTGCCACGCAGGTTGAGCAGGCTGTTCACCAGGGGATTGCGGCGCACCGGATCAGTAAATCAGGAGTGCTCGCCTCGCGCTGCCCCCGGTTGGAGGACGAACCGGACGGCGTCACGAAGGGCCGAACCCACGCCATGATCAGGGAGGATCCGCACTGTCGATGACCACAGACCCCAGTTCCCGCGCACGGGGAGCATCGACAGCGCAGATGCTCCCGGCGAGGGACCTCAGGCCAGGAGCGCGGGGAGGTCGGACATGTGGTCGACCAGGTGGATGGCGGCGGCCATCGGACGGGCGTCGGCGAGGGCTGCGAGCAGCGGCCAGGCGGGCTGGACCCGGGTCCAGTAGTCGACGCCGACCAGCACCAGCGGCGGGATCGGCTCGTCGGGCTGGGCGTAGAACCGGGGCGTGACGGCCTGGAACACCTCCTGGACGGTGCCGGCGGCCCCGGGCAGGCAGACCAGGCCGCCGGGTGCGTGGCGCAGCAGCACGTCCTCGCGGATGGCGTTGGAGAACAGCTTGGCGATGCCCGTGCTGAACACGTTCGGCGGCTCGTGCCCGTACAGCCAGGTCGGCACGCCGTAGCTGTGGCCGCCGAGATCCCAGCGGTCGCGGACGGCGAGCCCGGCGCTCACCCACGAGGCGACGTCGTCGGCGAACCGCGGCCGTTCGGCGAGCAGGGCGAGGGCGGCGTCCAGGTCGGCCGGCGGGCCGACGAGCGACGCCCCGAGGTTCACGGCCTCCATCGCTCCCGGACCGCCGCCGGTGATCACCGTCCGCCCGGTCGCGGCCAGCGCACGGCCCAGGCCGGCCGCATCGACGTACCCCGGCGAGCCGCGCAGCAGCTGGTGGCCACCCATCACTCCGACGGCACCGTCGAGGCCGGCGTCGTCCAGCGCCTCGGTGATCGCGTGGTCGTGCAGGGTCATCGCGAGCTCGCTGGTCAGGCTGCGGTGCTGGCCGACGTGCTTCCACCAGCGGTAGTTCCGTGCGTCGAGGGTGTAGCGGTAGCCCTGGTCGAGCCCGGCGTACAGCTCGTCGGCGGTGTACAGCCCGGAGCGATAGGGGTTGAACGGCAGGTCGGGCAGCGTGGGGAAGACCAGGGCGCCCCTGCTCTCCAGCAGTGCTTCGACACCGGGCGCGAACGAGCAGCCGAGGAAGATCGCGCGGGCCACGTCGGTGCGCAGGAGCTCTGCGGTGCGTCCGGTCAGGTCCAGCGACTGCACGGAGCTCTCGCTGAGACTCTCGCCGCTCGCCAGGTGCGCGTCGAAGGCTGCCAGCGACTCGAGATCCGCCCTCGCCCCGGCCTTCGTCCTCGCGCCGTTGGTCACTCGGCCTCCGGTCTCGCAAAGCGGAGCGTGACCAGCTGGAACGGGCGCAGGTCGAGTTGCGTGGCCGCGGTGCCGGGCCGGACGCCGGCCGGCGGGTCGAGCGGACGCTCCAGCAGGTCGGTGACCACGACGGACGCGACGTCGAAGCCCGGGGTGACCACGCCGGACGTCCGCCGTCCGTGGGCCTCGTACAGCCGGACGACCACGTCGCCGGAGCCGTCCTCGGCGAGCTTCACCGCCTCCACCACGATGCCCGGGCTGCTCACCGTGACCAGCGGTGCCACCGGCCCGGCCCCCCGCAGGGGGCGGACGGGCAGGTTCGTCCGGTAGCCCAGCTCGACGGCTTCCGCCGGCCCGGCGGCCGGCTGGACGGCGACGGTGAACTCGTGGTGGCCACGGTCCGCCTCGGGGTCGGGGTAGACCGGTGAGCGCAGCAGCGACAGCCGGACGGTCGTCGTGGTGCCGCCGTCCGCCCTGACGTCGCGGGTGACCTCGTGCCCGTAGGTCGCGTCGTTGGCCACGACCACCCCGTACCCCGGTTCGTCGACCAGCAGCCACCGGTGGGCACAGATCTCGAACCGGGCGGCCTCCCAGCTCGTGTTGGTGTGGGTCGGCCGGCGGTAGTGCCCGAAGTGGGTCTCGGCGGCCGAGGTGTCCGCCCGCACATCGAAGCCGAAGCCGAGCTTGAGCAGCTTCTGGCGCTCCTGCCAGTCCACCTCGGTGCGGATCACCAGTGCCGGCGAGCCGGGTGGAAGGCTGATCCACTGGGTGACCGGTGACGCGCCGACCACCGCGGACACCACGACCGCCGGCGTGCCGTCGACCTCGTCGAGGCGGGCCGTACCCGGCTCGACCGCCACCGCGGCTCCGCGGTAGAACTCGTCGATGTCCCAGGCGTCCCACTGGTTCGGGACGTCGCGGAACAGCTCGAGGGTGTTGCCGGGCCGCCCGGGCGCGATCGCCTCCCGTCCGCTGGCGTGGTCGACCAGGGAGACCAGGCGGCCGTGCGCGTCGATGACGGCGCTCAGGTGTTCGTTGGACAGGGTGAACCCGGTGTCGGCGGTCGCCGTGACCGGGGCGGCGCTGGTGGTCTCGGCGATCCCGAGCGCGGGAATGCCGTCCCGGGCGTGCGGCGCGGCGTTGGCCACGAGGTCGACCTCGCCCTCACCCGTGAGGACGCGCAGCGAGTCGGCGATCACCTCTTCGAGCTCCTCCGCGACCTGCGCGTAGTTGCGCTCGGCATCGGAGTACACCCAGGCGATCGAGCTGCCCGGCAGGATGTCGTGGAACTGCTGCAGCAGCACCGTCCGCCAGCAGCGTTCCAGCTGGGCGGCGGGGTACGGCAGCCCGGCGCGGACGGTTGCGGTGGTGGCCCACAGCTCCGCCTCGCGCAGCAGGTGCTCGCTGCGGCGGTTGCCGCGCTTGGTGTTCGCCTGGGTGGTGAGCGTGCCGCGGTGGAGCTCGAGGTACATCTCACCGAGCCAGACCGGTGCGTCCGGGAACTCGGCCTGCGCTCGCTCGAAGAACTGCCGCGGCGTGCCCAGCACCACCTTCGGCGAGCCCTCGAGGTCGGCCGCCCGGGCCGCGGAGGCCAGCATCTCGCGGGTGGGACCGCCGCCGCCGTCCCCGAAACCGAAGGGCAGCAGCGAGACCGAGGCCCGGTCGTGGTCGGAGAAGTTGCGCTCGGCGTGAGCGAGCTCGGCGGGGGAGACCTCGGAGTTGTAGGTGTCCACCGGCGGGAAGTGGGTGAAGATCCGCGAGCCGTCGATGCCCTCCCACCAGAACGTGTGGTGCGGCATCCGGTTGGTCTGGTTCCAGGAGATCTTCTGGGTGAGGAACCACTTCATCCCGGCGGCGACCGCGACCTGCGGCAGGCCGGCGGAGTAGCCGAACGTGTCCGGGAGCCATACCTCCTCGCAGTCGACGCCGAACTCGTCGGCGAAGAACCGCTTGCCCTGGACGAGCTGCCTCGCCATCGCCTCGCTGCCGGTCATGTTCGTGTCGGCCTCGACCCACATGCCGCCCACCGGCACGAACTGCCCGCGCGCGGCGAGCTCCCGCAACCGCGCGAAGAGGTCCGGGTAGCCCTCCTTGATCCATGCCAGCTGCTGGGCCTGGGAGCAGGCGAACACGAAGCCGGGGTGGTCCTCGGCGAGCGCCGCCACCGAGCTGAACGTCCGCGCGCACTTGCGGATCGTCTCCCGGACGGGCCACAGCCAGGCCGAGTCGATGTGAGCGTGGCCGGTGGCGACCAGCGTGTGGGCGGACGCGACCGCCGGGGCGGCGAGGACGGGGGCGAGGGCAGCCCGTCCGGCCGCGGCGGTGCCGGGGACGTCGTCGGGATCGACGGCGTCCACCATGGTGTCCAGCGCCCGCAGCAGCCGGCGACGCCGCGGCCGGTCGACCGGGAGCTCGTGCATCAGTCCGCTGAGCGCGGCCACGTCGGCGAGGAGTTCGGCCACCTCCGTCCGGCGTTCGGCCAGGACGACCTCGCCGAGGGTGTACAGCGGCTCGCGGCTCGCGGTGGCGAGGCTCCCGTTCTGATCGGGGCGCAGGTCCTCCAGCTGCAGGATGTTCGGGTTGCCGGCCGCCTCGACGAAGACCGTCACCCGACCCCCGCCGAGGGCCGAACCGAGGTGGTCCAGGCGCACGTGGCGGCTGCGGGGCGAGATCGCCTTGACCAGCGTCGCGTCCGGTCGCCACACGAGCCCTTCGGCCTGGAAGCCCGGCTGGGCGCCGCTGAAGCCGAGGTCGACGAGCAGTTCCGCGTCCAGCCCTGGCGCCGCGCCGAATCCCTCGGGGACCTCCGCGGTCAGCTTCAGCCACATGGTCGACCAGGGGGCGCCCCACGACTCGCCGGCGTGGACGGGCCGGAACTCCTGGACCATCGCCCGGTAGAAGGACACCGGCTCGTCGGGGCAGTCCCAGCGTTCCACGGTGACGGGCAGGCCTGGCGCGTACAGTGCGGGTCGCAGCCGCTCGCGGACGAAGCGGTCGAGTCTTGCCTCCAGGAGCACACGGTCGTCGTGCATGCCCACCTGTCCTCTCACAGTGGATCAGCTGCCCCCATTCTGCGCGATGGGGACGAGGATGGCATGGATAAGCTGCATCGGTAGTCAGCGGGAGGACGGTTGGATGCGTTCGGTGGTGATCCTCGGCAGCACGGGGTCGATCGGAACCCAGGCGGTCGACGTGGTCTCCCGCAACCCCGGACGCTTCCGGGTGGCCGGGCTGGCCGCCGGCGGTTCGTCGGTGCGGCGACTGGTCGAGCAGGCGCGGGCGCTGCGTCCGGACGTCCTCGCGGTGAGCGATCCGGAGGCGGCCGGCGTGGTCCAGGCGGAACTCCCGGACACCGAGGTGTGGGACGGCCCGGACGCCGCCACCCGGCTCGCCGCGTACGAGTGCGACGTGGTGCTGAACGGCATCACCGGCGCGGCGGGCCTGGAACCGACCCTCGCCGCGCTCGCGGCCGGCACCAGCCTCGCGCTGGCCAACAAGGAGTCGCTGGTGATCGGCGGCCGGCTGGTCACCGACGCCGCCGCGCCCGGCCAGATCGTCGCCGTCGACTCCGAGCACTCCGCGTTCGCCCAGGCCCTGCGCGCCGGTCGTGCGGAGGAGGTGCGCCGGCTGATCCTGACCGCGTCCGGCGGCCCGTTCCGTGGCCGCACCCGCGACCAACTGCGGGGCATCACCCCCGACCAGGCGATGGCCCACCCCACCTGGCACATGGGCCGGGTGATCACGATCAACTCGGCCACGCTGGTGAACAAGGGCCTCGAGCTGCTGGAGGCCGGGCTGCTGTACGGGGTCGACCTGAACGCGATCGAGGTCGTGGTGCACCCGCAGTCGGTGGTGCACTCAATGGTGGAGTTCTGGGACGGCTCCACGATCGCCCAGTGCTCGCCGCCGGACATGCGACTGCCGATCGCCCTGGCGCTGGCCTGGCCGGAGCGGGTGCCCGACGCCGCCGCGGCGTGCGACTGGACGAGGGCGGCGAGCTGGACGTTCGAGCCGCTCGACGACGGGGTGTTCCCCGCCGTGGCGCTCGCCCGGCGCTGCGGTCTTGCCGGAGGGCTGGCCCCCGCGGTCTACAACGCGGCCAACGAGGTGTGTGTCGAGGCGTTCTGCGCCGGACAGTTGGAGTTTGCTGGCATCGTTGACGTGGTTGCCGACGTCGTGGACGCCCATCTCGCGCGGCCGGCCGGTGGCACGCTGGACGTGGCCGCCGTGCTGGCGGCGGACGCGTGGGCCCGCGCGGCGGCCACCGAACGGATCGACCAGGAGTAGCAGATGGAGACCCTCACCGTGATCGGCTTCGCGATCGCGTTCTTCGCCCTGATCATGGTCTCGGTCGCGCTGCACGAGATCGGGCACATGGTGCCGGCCAAGCGGTTCGGCGTCCGGGTGCCCCGGTACTTCGTCGGCTTCGGGCCGACGCTGTGGTCGACGAAGCGTGGCGAGACCGAGTACGGCATCAAGGCGTTCCCGCTGGGCGGCTTCGTCCAGTTGCTCGGGATGTACCCGCCGCGGCCGGACGGCAAGCGGCGCCGCACGCGGCTGGCGGAGTTCGCGGACTCGGCCAGGGACGCCGAGTGGGAGGACATCAACCCGACCGACGTGGAGCAGGAACGGCTGTTCTACCAGAAGAAGACCTGGCAGAAGCTGGTGGTGATGGCCGGCGGGCCGGCGATGAACCTGCTGATCGCCTTCGTCCTGCTGTGGGGGATCACGGCGTCCTACGGAGTACTACGTCCGCAGACCACCATCGCATACGTCCAGGCGTGCATCATCGCCGATCCCGCCCGTACCGAGTGCACGCCCGCGGACCCGCCGTCGCCGGCGGCACAGGCGGGGCTGCAGGCCGGTGACCGGGTGGTGGCCTTCAACGGCACCCCGATCACCTCCTACAACCAGCTCAGTTCGCTGATCAGGGCGAACCTCGGTGGCGAGGCCCGGATCGTGGTCGAGCGGGACGGTGCCACGGTCGACCTCGCCCCGGTGCACACCGTGATCAGCTCGGTCGCCGACACCCTCGACCCCAGCACGAGCGTGCAGGCCGGCTGGCTGGGGGTCGGTCCCCAGCGCGACCTGGTCAAGGGCGGTCCGCTGGACGTGCTCGGCGACATGTGGACGATGACCAAGCAGAGCGTGGTGGCGCTCGTGCAGTTCCCGGTCAAGGTGGGGCACGTCGTCTGGGGGATGGTCACCGGGCAGCCACGCAGTGCCTACGACCCGATCAGCATCGTCGGTGCCAGCACGGTGGCCGGCCAGGTGGTGGCGTCCGCGGAGGTGCAGCCGGCGGAGAAGGTCGTGACCTTTCTCTCCCTGCTGGCGTCGGTGAACCTGTTCCTCGCGTTGTTCAACTTCATTCCGCTGCCCCCGCTGGACGGTGGCCACATCGCCGGCGCGCTGTACGAAGGCGCCCGCCGGAAGCTCGCGAAGCTGTTCCGCCGCCGCGACCCCGGCTTCTTCGACACGGCCCGGCTGCTGCCGGTCGCCTACGCCGTCGGCGGCCTGTTGCTGCTCAGCGGCGTCGCCCTGATCCTCGCCGACATCATCAGCCCGGTCCAACTCTTCTGACCCCGCCTCCGCCCCACCCTCCCCACCCGCCCACCGCAGAAGCTGCCGAAAGTCGCTTCGGCTGCCGAACCTTCGGCAGCTCCGGCAACTTTCGGCAGCCTTTGTCGTGGGGGCACTCAGCGGGCGGGGTGGAAGAGCAGGTCGCCGTCGGGGGTGCGCAGGCGGAGCGTGGGGCCCGCGGCGATCAACTCGCCGGCCGTCACCTTCTCGAGCCGATCGATGAAGGTGCCGACGCGAGTGCCGGGGGCCGATGGGCACGGGAGGGGGCGGGGGATCCTCACTCCGGAGAAGGTCCATCGCTCGCCGTCCCGGGAGAGGCTCGCGACGTAGTCCCCGCAGCCCGACCAGCCGGAGACCCGGTCGCCGTCCACGCGCAGGGTGATGCGTGAGTCCTCCCCGACCCACGAGCCGGTCTGCCCGTCGAGCTGCCACGTGCGCCCCTCGATCCCGGAGGGCGCGGCGGCGGTGGGCGAGAGGGTCGCGCTCGGCGACGCCACGGGAGCGGGCACAGCCGGCACGGTGCGGGCGATCAGGATCGGCGTCACGATGGACGCCACCACGGCCAGGGTGGCCATTCCGGCCACGGTCCAGCCGAGCCGACGGCCGCGGACGGCCTCGTGGCCCGCCTCGAGGGCGGCGTCGACATCGACCGGCACCTCCACGGGGTCGGTCCGCATCCGGGTGCGCAGCCGGTCCTCGAAGTCGGTCATCGTGGGCTCCTCTCCTCCCGCTGGCCCTCCAGCGCTGCCCGCAGGGCCGCGAGACCTCGGGCGGCGCTGGACTTCACCGTGCCGAGCGGCACGCCGAGTTCGGCGGCGACGTCCTTCTCCGGCAGGTCGTGCAGGTAGCGCAGCACGACCACGCGGCGCTGCAGTGGAGGGAGGGCGGCCAGCAGCCGGCCCAGCTGCTCCCGGTCATCGATCTCCGCGGCGCGGTCAGGTACGCCTCGCTCGGGCAGCTCCGCCACCGGGACCGCACCGTGACGAGAACGATGGCCGTCCACGTCGAGGTTCACCATGATCCGGCGGGCGTAGGCCAGCGCACCGTCCGGACGGACCCGGCGCCAGGCCACATAGGTCTTGACCAGCGTTGCCTGCAGCAGTTCCGCGGCGGCCTCCCGGTCGCCGGTCAGCAGCCACGCCGTCCGGCCGAGCGACGCGGACGCCCCGGACGCGAACGCGGTGAACTCCGCGTCCCTGCTCGAGTTCCGCGCCATCGATCCTCCCCACTCCTCAATACGGTCCGCGTCGTCAGAAAGTTCCCGCGACCGGACCATCGTCTCAAGCTTCCGTGCCGGCGGTGGGTAGGCTGTCTGCCGGAGCGCGCCAGAGCGCAACCGTGCTTGTGAACGAGGAGCAGATGACCGTCAACCTTGGGATGCCCGCGACCCCGCCGCCCGTGCTGGCCCCCCGCCGGCCCACCCGGCAGATCCGGGTCGGGAAGGTGCTGGTGGGCGGTGGCGCACCGATCTCGGTGCAGTCGATGACCACCACCAAGACCACCGACATCAACGGCACCCTGCAGCAGATCGCGGAACTCACCGCGACCGGCTGCGACATCGTCCGGGTGGCCGTCCCCAGCCAGGACGACGCGGACGTGCTGCACATCATCGCCAAGAAGAGCCAGATCCCGGTGATCGCGGACATCCACTTCCAGCCGAAGTACGTGTTCGCCGCGATCGACGCCGGCTGCGCGGCCGTCCGGGTGAATCCGGGCAACATCCGGGCGTTCGACGACCAGGTCAAGCAGATCGCCCAGGCGGCGAGGGACGCGGGCGTGTCGATCCGGATCGGCGTGAACGCCGGCTCGCTGGACAAGCGGCTGCTGGCCAAGCACGGGTCGCCGACCCCGGAGGCTCTGGTCGAGTCGGCCCTGTGGGAGGCGAGCCTCTTCGAGGAGCACGATTTCCGCGACTTCAAGATCTCGGTGAAGCACCACGACCCGGTCGTGATGGTGCGGGCCTACGAGATGCTCTCCGACGCCTGCGACTACCCGCTGCACCTCGGGGTGACCGAGGCAGGACCGGCGTTCCAGGGCACGATCAAGAGCTCGGTCGCCTTCGGCGCGCTGCTCGCCAAGGGCATCGGTGACACCATCCGGGTGTCGTTGTCCGCGCCGCCGGCGGAAGAGGTGAAGGTCGGGATCAAGATCCTCGAGTCGCTGAACCTGCGTCCGCGGCACCTGGAGATCGTCTCCTGCCCCTCCTGCGGCCGCGCCCAGGTGGACGTGTACAAGCTCGCCGAGGAGGTCACCGAGGGCCTGACCGGCATGGAGGTCCCGCTGCGGGTCGCGGTGATGGGCTGCGTGGTCAACGGACCGGGTGAGGCCCGCGAGGCCGACCTGGGTGTCGCGTCCGGCAACGGCAAGGGCCAGATCTTCGTGAAGGGCGAGGTGATCAAGACCGTCCCGGAGTCGGAGATCGTCGCCACGCTGATCGCGGAGGCCAACCGGCTGGCCGCGGAGATGCCCGCAGGGGACGCCGGACCCGTTCAGGTCTCCGTCTCCTGACATGACCGCCCGGATCCTCACCAGCTGGGACGCGCCCGTCGCCCGGCGGCTGGTCGCCGAGGACCCGGTCACCAACGTCTTCGTCGCCTCCCGGCTGGACGCCGGCGTGCTGAACCCCGGGTCGCCGGGCCTGCTGTGGGGCTGGCCGGGCGACGCCCCGACCGCCCTGTTGCACATCGGGGCGAACCTCGTCCCGGTGGTGACGGATGCGGAACCGCTGCCGGCGTTCGTCGAGGCCGCCGGACGCCGCCGCACCTGTCAGTCGATCGTCGGGCCGTCTTGGTTCGTGCTGCCGCTGTGGCGGGCGCTGGGGGAGCGCTGGGGGAAGGCGTACGGCCAGGTGCGCGAGGTGCGTCCGCGGCAGCCGGTGATGGCGATCCGGGAGCAGCCCAGGATCGCCGCGGATCCGCGCCTGCGTCCGATCACGGCGGCCGACTTCGAGTCGTACTTCGCGGCGTCGGTGGCGATGTACACCGAGGAGGTCGGCGCCGACCCGATCGCCGGCGGCGACGCCAGCTATCGCAGCTACTGCCGCTGGCTGGTCGACTCCGGCCGTGCGTTCGGCATCGTCGAGGACGGCCGGGTGATCTTCAAGACCGATGTCGGCGCCGCCAGCGGATCGGTGGCCCAGTTGCAGGGGGTGTGGCTCGACCCGTCCCTGCGCGGCCGCGGACTGTCCGAGCCGGCGATGGCGGCGGTCACCGAGTACGTGCTGGCCGACTACTCGACGGCCTGCCTGTACGTGAACGACTTCAACGTCCGCGCGATCCGCTGCTACGAGCGGGTCGGCTTCGAGCAGGTGGGGGAGTCGGCGACCGTCCTGTTCTGATCGCGGTTGAATCGTGGGGACAGACCCCACGATTCACCTGTGGATAACTGAACGGTGGGGTCTGTCCCCACGATTCAGGCGATCTCCTCGACCGGGGCGCCGGTGAGCTGGACGAGTTCGTCGGGGGAGAGCGGGAAGACGGCGTAGGGATGGCCTGCGGCCGCCCAGACCTGCTCGAACCGGAACAGCTCGCGATCGACCAGGATGACTGGCGGCGTGGTGTGACCCACAGGAGAGACGCCGCCGATCGAGAAGCCCGTCGCAGCCTTGACGAAGTCGGCGTCGGCCCGGACCACCGCGTCGACAAGGGCGGACACCTTCTTCTCGTCCACCCTCAGATCGCCGGACGTGACCACGAGCACGGCCGCGTCGTCGGAGCGCCGGCGGAACACGATGCTCTTCGCGATCTGGCCCAGCTGGACGCCCAGTGCGGCGGCGGCGTCCGCGGCGGTGCGTCCGGTCACCGGAAGCATCACGACGTCGTGCGGATGGCCCAGTTCGGCCAGCGTGGCGGCCACCCGACGGGCGCCGTCCGGGATAGAGGTCTCGGTCACGCGGGTCATCCTGCCAGCCCGGACGCGGAGCGATTTGCACTCTCGATTGCCGTCCAGGGCCTTCCCAGGCGGCATCGGGGCGCCTTCAGCGCAATTCGCGTCGGTGCGGCAGCGAGCCCGGGGAATGGTGGCAGAACTGCGCGCGCTGGCCTGAACCATCCCCAGCCACTTGCGCGAATTAGGCAAGGCGAGGCTAACCTAAATCCGCAGACCTCCCCGAAGTGAAGGATCCGTCCATGACCCTGACCGCACCCGCCGTGTTCGAGACAGTCCCGCTCGAGGCGCAGTTGCGTCCGGCCGAGCTTGTCTCCCGCGAGTGGCTGACCAGCGGTTACGTCCGGCTCCGGCTGGCCGGGGACGCGTTGCGCGGCTTCACCGCACCCGGCGCGGACGACCACGTCCGCATCTTCTTCGCCGGAGAGGGCGCTCCGGTGCCCGCGACGACGGAGGAGTGGCGGGAACTGCCGAGCCGCGAGTACACGCCGCTGAACGCCGATCCCGAGGCCGGTTGGGTGGAGTTCGACTTCGTCATTCATGGCGACGGCCCCGGCTCGGCCTGGGCGGCTGGGGCCCCGCTGGGCACGAAGGTCGCCGTCGCCGGTCCACGGCGCAGCAACGCGGTCACCCGCGAGCCGGACGCCTGGTTCCTCGCTGGGGACGAGACCGCCGTCCCTGCGATCTGCCGGTTCCTGCGAGCCCGCCGTCCAGGCACGCCGGCGCGGGTGATCGTCGAGGTCGCGCCGGAGAACGAGTTCGTGCCCGTCCCGACCGATCACGCGACCCACCTGACGGTCCTCGTCCGCGGCCGGGACAAGCTCAGGCTCATGGACGCCCTCGGTGTGCTCGGCGAGCGCGACCGGCCGCAGGGCACGGTGCTGGGCTTCGTCGCCGCGGAGGCGGCGGTCGTGCCCGCGGCTCGCGCCCTGCTGCACGACCGCTGGGAGCTGCCGGCCGAGTCCGTGATCACGAAGGGCTACTGGCGCCGTTAAGATCGGCCGGGTGATCACCCGTCTCTCCCAGCTGTTCGTCCGTACCCTGCGCGAGGACCCCGCGGACGCCGAGGTTCCCAGTCACCGCTGGCTGGTCCGTGCCGGCTACATCCGCCGGGCCGCCCCGGGCATCTACAGCTGGCTGCCGCTGGGCCTGCGGGTGCTGCAGCAGGTGGAGGTCATCGTCCGCGAGGAGATGGATGCGATCGGCGCGCAGGAGGTGCGTTTCCCCGCCCTGCTGCCGCGGGAGCCCTACGAGGCCACCAACCGCTGGACGGAGTACGGGCCCAACCTGTTCCGGCTCAAGGACCGCAAGGGTGCCGACTACCTGCTCGGCCCCACCCACGAGGAGATGTTCACCCTGCTGGTGAAGGACCTGTACTCCTCGTACAAGGACCTGCCGCTGTCGCTGTACCAGATCCAGACCAAGTACCGGGACGAGGCCAGGCCCCGCGCGGGACTGCTGCGCGGCCGCGAGTTCGTGATGAAGGACTCCTACTCCTTCGACGTCGACGACGCCGGCCTGGCCGCCTCCTACGAGGCGCACCGGCAGGCGTACGTCCGGATCTTCGACCGGCTGGGCCTCGAGTACGTGATCGTCGAGGCCACCTCCGGGGCGATGGGCGGCTCGGCGTCGGAGGAGTTCCTCGCCGTGTCCGCGACCGGGGAGGACACCTTCGTCCGTTCGCCCGGGGGATACGCGGCCAACGTCGAGGCCGTCCGCGTCCCCGCGCCGGCCGAACAGGACGCGAGTGGCATCGGCGCGGCCCGTCCGGTGGACACGCCCGGCACGGGCACCATCGCGGAACTGGTGGACGCGGCGAACGCGAAGTTCCCGCGTCCCGACCGGGCATGGACGGCGGCCGACACCCTCAAGAACGTGGTGTTCGTGGTCACCGGCCCCGACGGGAAGGCCGAACTGCTGGTGGTGGGTCTGCCCGGCGACCGGGACGTGGACATGAAGCGCCTGGAGGCCGCCCTCGCGCCGGCGGAGGCCGCGCCGTTGGCCGACGACGACTTCGCCGCCAACCCCGGCCTGGTCAAGGGCTACATCGGCCCGGTCTCGGTGGTGGACGGCGTCGCGGTCGCCCACCTGGGCGCCGAGGGTCCACTGAAGCTGCGCTACCTGACCGACCCCCGCGTGGTGCCGGGCACGGCGTGGATCACCGGCGCGAACGTGGTCGACACGCACCTGGTCGACGTGGTCGCCGGCCGCGACTTCACCAGCGACGGCGTGCTCGACGTGGCCGAGATCCGCGACGGCGATCCCGCTCCGGACGGCTCCGGCCCGCTCAGCCTCGCCCGCGGCGTCGAGATGGGTCACATCTTCCAGCTGGGCCGCAAGTACGCCGAGGCGCTCGGACTGAAGGTGCTGGACGCCAACGGGAAGCTGGTCACGGTGACCATGGGCTCCTACGGCGTCGGCGTCTCCCGGGCGGTGGCGGCGGTCGCGGAGGCCACCTGCGACGAGCGCGGCCTGGCCTGGCCGCGGGCGCTGGCACCGTTCGACGTGCAGGTGCTCGCCACCGGCAAGGGCGACGAGATCCTCGATGCGGCCACGACGCTCGCCGAGGAACTGGACGCACGCGGCGTGCGCGTGCTGCTGGACGACCGCAAGGCCAGTCCCGGCGTGAAGTTCGCCGATGCGGAGATCATGGGCATGCCCACCTCGGTGGTGGTCGGCCGCGGGCTGGCCGACGGTGTGGTCGAGGTGCGCGATCGGGCCACGGGGGAGCGGGTCGAGGTGCCCGTCGCCGAGGCGGCGGACCACGTGGCCGCCCTGGTGCGCACCTGAGCTGATCCCGTTGGGGCCGCTGTCGTCTAGAATTGGGCTCTGGTCAGGGCACGGACACAACCGCATGCACACAATCGGATCGAGGAGGCGGCCATGAACACCGCTGAGCTGGAGGCGCTGGTCGCGCCGGCGGCAGAGGCGCACTCGCTGGAGCTGGACCGCCTCGAAGTCCTTGCCGCCGGCAGGCGGTCGGTGGTGCGGGTGTACCTCGACGGCGACGGTCCGGCCGGCCGCGGCCCGTCCCTCGACGAGATCGCCGAGGCGACCCGGAGCATCTCGGCAGCGCTCGACGCCGCCGACATCACGCAGGGCCGTCCCTACACGCTGGAGGTGTCGTCGCGCGGCGTGGGCCGTCCGCTCACCGACGCCAAGCACTTCCGGCGCAACGCCGGCCGCCTGGTCGCGTTCACCCTGGCGGACGGCGTGGTCACCGGCCGGGTGCTCGGCGTGGTCGAGGACGCGGTCGAGGTGGATGTGGACGGCGCCCCGCGGCGGATCCCGCTCGCGGACGTGCGGCGCGCGCTGGTGCAGGTGGAGCTGAACCGCCCCGTCGAGGGCGAGGAGACCGACGAGGAAGCGGAGGGAGTCGCGTGGACGTCGACATGACCGCGCTGAAGCAGCTGGAGCGGGACAAGGAGATCAGCATGGACGTGCTGATCGAGGCCCTGCGCGAGGCGCTGCTGAACGCCTACGAGAAGACGCCGGGTGCCATCCCCGGCGCGAGGGTCGAGGTCGACCGCAAGACCGGCAAGGTCAGCGTGTACGCCCCCGAACTCGACGCCGACGGCAACCGGATCGGTGAGTTCGACCACACGCCGGAGGGCTTCGGCCGGGTGGCGGCTGCGACCGCGCGGCAGGTGATCTTCCAGCGGCTGCGGGAGGCGGAGGACGAGCAGAAGTTCGGCCACTTCTCCGGGGTCGAGGGCGACATCGTCCTCGGCGTCGTGCAGCAGGACCGGGACTCCCGCACCGTGCGCGTCGACCTGGGCAGCATCGAGGCGATCATGCCGCACGCCGAGCAGGTGCCGGGTGAGGACTACAGCCACGGCAAGCGGCTGCGGGTGTATGTGGTGAGCGTCCGCCGGGAACTGCACGGGCCCCAGGTCGTGGTCTCGCGCACCCACCCGAACCTCGTCGCGAAGCTCTTCCGGATGGAGGTGCCCGAGATCGAGCACGGCGTGGTCGAGATCAAGGCGATCGCCCGCGAGGCCGGGCACCGCTCGAAGATCGCCGTGGTCAGCCACAACCCGGACGTGTCCGCGAAGGGTGCCTGCATCGGCCCGATGGGCCAGCGGGTGCGCGCGGTCATGCACGAGCTGAATGAGGAGAAGATCGACATCATCGACTACTCCGACGACCCGGCGTCCTTCGTCGCACAGGCGCTCAGCCCCGCCAAGGTGACCTCGGTGACCGTGACGGACGCCACCGCTCGCGCCGCCCGCGTGATCGTGCCGGACTACCAGCTCTCCCTCGCCATCGGCCGCGAGGGCCAGAACGCCCGTCTCGCCGCCCGCCTCACCGGCTGGCGCATCGACATCCGTCCCGACACCGAGCAGGCCTGACCCGCCACCGTCATCCCTGCCCCACCGTCATCCCGGACCCACCGTCATCCCGGCCGCCACCGTCATCCCGGGCTTGACCCGGGATCCCGTGAGTCGGCTGGTCAGGTTGGTGCAGGGATCCCGGCGTTCGCCGGGATGACGGGTGTGTGGGCTTGTCGTCCCGGGCACCCATCGTCATCCCGGGCTTGACCCGGGATCTCTGGTGTAGTGCGCGAGCAGGGCAGGGGTGATGCCGATCCGGGCGCTGAGGTCGTCCCAGTTCGGGTTCGTGCCAGTGATCAGTTCGTTCTTCCAGGCGCGGCGCCAGTTCTTCAGCTGCTTCTCCCGCGCGATGGCTGCGCCGATGTCGTTCCCGGCTTCGTAGTAGACGAGCTTGTTGCAGTTGTACTGACTGGTGAAGCCGGGGATCAGCTTCAACTTGTGCTCCACAATCCGCCGCAGCAGATCACTCGTGACGCCGATGTAGAGCGTGGTGTTGCGCTCGTTCGTCATGAAGTAGACGTAGCCGTCCCTCGCCATGGTGCTCCTCCCCGATTGCGGCGGAGCCTAGGCGGGGGCCCCGACACGCATGTCGTCTCGGCCCCGCCGTCGTCCCGGCCCCCGCCGTCGTCCCGGCCCCCGCCGTCGTCTCGGCCCCGCCGTCATCCCGGGCTTGACCCGGGATCCCGTTTGTCGGCTGGCCGGGTCGGTGCGGGGATCCCGGCGTTCGCCGGGATGACGGTTGTGTGGGCTTGTCGTCCCGGGCTTGACCCGGGATCCCGTTTGTCGGCTGGCCGGGTCCGTGCGGGGATCCCGGCGTTCGCCGGGATGACGGGTGAGTGACCGGGATGACGGGTGAGGGACCGGGATGACGGGTGAGTGGGGGATCGGGCTGACGGGCGAGGGATGGCAGAGCAGGCTACTTCTGGGTCGGCTGGCCGGACGGCTCACCGCCGCTGGCGCCACCCTGGGACTGCATGGCTTCCTGCAGGGCGGTGAGCACGGTCGCCTCGTCCAGGTCGAGCTTCTCGGCGAGGGCCTTCGCCATCGTCTCGATCATGCCGCTGCGGTCACCACCCGGTTGGCCGGTGGGCTCCCCGGAGGGCTGGCCGCTCGGTGCGCCGGACGGACGGTTGGCTGTCATGACCTCTTTCAGGGCCGCCTCGACCGTGTCCTGGTCAACCCCGAGCTTCTCCGCGAGGGTGCTCGCGAGCGCCGAGGTGTCCATGCCGCCGCGGCCCTGGCCGCCGCCGCGACCGCCGTCCTGGCCGTAGCCGGCGGGCGAGGCAGCCGCGTCCGATCCGCCCGCGAGATTCGCGGCGAGGACGCCCACTCCGACCGCCGCGCCGAGGGCGATCACGGCCCCACCGACGCCGAGACCGATCTTCGCCTTGGTGTCCATCTCTCTCCTTAGTGGTTCGCTGTGGCCGCCAGTCAACCGATCCGGACTGTGCTCGCGCCCCGCCGAGCCTGTGGCGCCGCTGTGGATCGATCGGCGACGGTAGGATCGACCGCCGTGACCCCCGTCCGCACGTGCATCGGCTGCCGGAAGACCGCGCCGAAGCCGGAGCTCGTCCGTCTGGTCTGGTCGGCGGAGGCGGCGAGCGTGGTCGTCGATCCGCGGCAGGTGCTGCCGGGCCGCGGCTGTTACGTCCATCGTGGCTGCGGGAGCCTCGCGGTGAAGCGCCGGGCGGTCGGGCGCGCGTTGCGCCGCGACGTGGACGGCGAGCAGGTGGCAACGCTGCTGGCCGCGGAGGGCCTCGCTTAGGAGATTCGAGCGTGCGGGGACTAAACTGATCCCCGCGCGTTCGCCGGTGTGGCGAGCACAACCAGAAAGTGGGCTAACGCTCATGACCACTCGATGAGTATCTCGAAATGAGCATTAAACCGAACTAGCCGGTCCGACGCGCCTGCGCGGACCTGAAGGAGAGTAGTGGCCAAGGTCCGCGTCTACGAGCTCGCCAAAGAGCTCGGACTCGAAAGCAAGGAACTTCTGCAAACCCTCAATGACATGGGGGAATTCGTCCGGTCCGCCTCGTCCACCATCGAGGCGCCGGTGGTCCGCCGGCTGAAGGAGAAGGCCGCAGCGTCCGCTGCGCCTGCACCCTCGGCCCCGGCGGCCAAGCCAGCCGCGCCGGCGGCAAAGGCCCCTTCGGCCCCGGCAACCACAGCGACCCCGGCACCGGTCCAGAGTGCTCCGGCTCCGGCGTCCCCGGCTCCGGCACCGCAGGCCGCGCCGGCCCCTGCCGCGCCCGCAGCGGCAACTCCGGCGGCACCGGCCGCCGCGGCGAACACAGCGGACGCCACCGGCACCGCGTCCCCGGCCACGCGTCCGGCTCCCGGCCCGCGTCCGGCGGCACCGGCTCCCGCCGCCCGCGCTGAGGGCGGCGAGGCCGCCCGTCCCCGACCGGTGCCCCGTCCCGGTGGCACCGGCGGCCTGCCCGGCCAGGGCGCCCGCAAGCCCGGCGCGCCGCGGCCCGGCAACAACCCGTTCGCGTCCCGCCAGGGCATGGGCGTGCAGCGCCCGCGTCCGGAGGGTGCGGGCCAGGGGCGTCCCGGCGGCTACGGCGACCGGCCCAGCGGCCCGCGCCCCGGCGGCGACCGCATGCCGCGCCCGGGCGGTGGCGTGGCGGGCATGCCCCGGCCGAACCCGGCCATGATGCCGAAGACCGCTCCGGCAGGGCTCGGCGGTCCCAACCGGGGCGGCGCGGGTCGTCCCGGCGGTGTCGGGGCCGGCGGACGCGGCCGTCCCGGTGGCGCTCCCGGACGCGGTGGCGTCGGCGGTCCCCCCGGTGCGGGTGGTCCTCCCGGTGGCGGCGGCCGCGGTGGTCGTGGCGGTCGTGGCGGTTCCGGCACCCAGGGTGCGTTCGGGCGTCCCGGCGGCCCGGCCAAGCGTGGACGCAAGTCCAAGAAGCAGCGCAGGCAGGAGTTCGACCAGATGGAGGCGCCGTCGATCGGTGGCGTGCGCGTCCGCCAGGGTGACGGCCAGACCGTCCGGCTGCGCCGCGGCGCGTCGCTGACCGACCTTGCCGAGAAGATCGGCGTCGAGCCCGCGACCCTCGTCCAGGTGCTGTTCAACCTCGGCGAGATGGTGAACGCCACCCAGTCGGTGGCCGACGACACCCTGCAGGTGCTGGGTGCGGAGCTCAACTACAACATCGAGGTCGTCTCGCCCGAGGACGAGGACCGCGAGCTGCTGGAGAGCTTCGACATCGAGTTCGGCGAGAACGAGGGCGGCGAGGAGGACCTCGCCCCGCGTCCGCCGGCCGTCACCGTCATGGGCCACGTCGACCACGGCAAGACCAAGCTGCTGGACGCGCTGCGCCACTCCAACGTGGTGGCCGGTGAGGCCGGTGGCATCACCCAGGCGATCGGTGCCTACCAGGTCGCCACCGAGGTGGACGGCGTCGAGCGGAAGATCACCTTCATCGACACCCCGGGCCACGAGGCGTTCACCGCCATGCGTGCCCGTGGCGCGAAGTCGACCGACATCGCCGTGCTGGTGGTGGCCGCCGACGACGGGGTGATGCCGCAGACGATCGAGGCGCTGAACCACGCGAAGGCGGCCGATGTGCCGATCGTCGTGGCGGTGAACAAGATCGACAAGGAGACGGCCGACCCGGTCAAGGTCCGTGGCCAGCTCACCGAGTACGGCCTGGTGCCGGAGGAGTACGGCGGCGACACCATGTTCGTCGACGTGTCCGCCACCACCCACGTGGGCCTGGACGCGCTGCTGGAGGCGATCATCCTGACCGCCGACGCGGCCCTCGACCTGCGCGCCAACCCGGACATGCCCGCCCAGGGTGTGGCCATCGAGGCACACCTGGACAAGGGCCGCGGTCCCGTGGCCACCGTCCTGGTGCACCGCGGCACGCTGCACACCGGGGACTCGATCGTGGCCGGCTCGGCCTACGGCCGCGTCCGCGCGCTGATCAACGACCAGGGCGAGACGGTGGACGAGGCTCCGCCGTCCATGCCCGTGCAGGTCCTCGGTCTCACCTCGGTGCCCGGTGCCGGCGACAACTTCCTGGTCGTCGAGGACGACCGGATGGCGCGCCAGATCGCCGAGAAGCGGGAGGCCCGCCAGCGGGCGGCCATGCTGGCCAAGACCACCCGGCGCAAGACTCTCGACCAGCTGTTCGAGCAGCTGGCCAAGGGCGAGACGCAGGAGCTGCGGCTCATCCTCAAGGGCGATTCGGCCGGTGCGGTCGAGGCCCTGGAGGACGCGCTGCTGCAGATCGACGTGGGCGACGAGGTGGCCCTGCGGGTCATCGACCGCGGCGTCGGTGCGATCACCGAGACCAACGTGAGCCTGGCCGCGGCGTCCGACGCCGTGATCATCGGCTTCAACGTGCGGCCGCAGGGCAAGGCCACGCAGCTGGCCGACGCCGAGGGCGTGGACATCCGGTACTACTCGGTGATCTACGCGGCGATCGACGAGGTCGAGGCGGCCCTGAAGGGCCTGCTCAAGCCGATCTACGAGGAGAAGGTGCGCGGACAGGCGGAGATCCGGGAGATCTTCCGGTCCTCCAAGTTCGGCATCATCGCCGGCTGCATGGTGCTCGACGGCTACATCCGCCGCAACGCCAAGGCCCGGCTGCTGCGTGACGGCGTGGTGGTCGCCGAGACCTCCATCGCCTCGCTGCGGCGGGAGAAGGACGATGCGACCGAGGTGCGCGAGGGGTACGAGTGCGGCATGACGCTCGCCAACTTCTCCGACATCCACACCGGTGACATCATCGAGACCTTCGAGATGGTGGAGAAGCCGCGGGACTGAGACCGCACACCTCTGACGCAGGCCCGGGACACCGGGCCTGCGCGGGCGGCAATTGAGAGGAAAAGAGAATGAGCAGCCCGCGTTTCGCGAAGGTGGCCGAGCAGATCAAGGTGATCATCGCCCAGATGCTCGAGCGGCGGATCAAGGATCCCCGGCTGGGCTTCGTGACGATCACCGATGTCCGGATCACGGGCGACGGTCGTGAGGCGACGGTGTTCTACACCGTGCTCGGCGATGCGGACGCCCGGGCGGAGAGCGCCGTGGCCCTGGCGTCGGCCACTGGCCTGCTGCGGTCCACCGTCGGCAAGCAGCTGGGCCTGAAGTTCACCCCGACGCTGGCGTTCGTGCTGGATGCCGTCGAGGAGGACGCCGCGCACATCGAGGAGGCACTGGCGAAGGCCCGGGAGCAGGACGCGGCCGTGGCCGCCCAGGCTGCCGGCGCCTCCTACGCGGGCGACGCCGATCCCTACCGCAAGCCGGGCGAGGACGCGGAAGACGTTGACTGACGCGTCTGGCCTGGTCGTCGTCGACAAGCCGGCCGG
>NZ_JARKPQ010000021.1 GCF_029975155.1 Propionicimonas sp.
GGTGAGGACCCAGCACGAATCACCGACGCGGAGGGGCACGTCTGGCCGCAGCGGCCACTGGCCCAGGTGCGCTGCGCGAGGCGGGCCGCCCGGACGATCGACGCCGTAAAAGAGGAGGACACATCCGCGCTTGGGATCGCGAGGACGGTGGGGGTCGCCAACAGGGCGGAGGCTCGTCTCGCGGACGTTCCGCTCATCGTCGAGGACGCTCTGGGTCAGGCTCGCCGACTTGCGGACTCCGGTGCGCCGACTGAGGCGGTCAAGGCGATCCTTGACCTCGTCGCCGCCCTGCGGGAAGGCCGCGGCTGATGGTCGGGTATCGGAGGCCTGTGAGCGAGGCGGAGCGGGCGGCGACAGCGGAGGCTCGGCAGGCGACGCTGGACAAGCTCCATGCCCAGCTGAGCGATGGCATCCTCGCCCTCAACGATCCGAGGGCGTGGCAGGAGTGGCTGAAGTTCTCCAGCCAGTTCCACCGCTACTCGTTCGGGAACAGCCTGCTGATCATGCTTCAGGACCCGCAGGCGACCCACGTCGCCGGCAATCAGGCGTTCAAGGCGATGGGGCGCCAGGTGCGCCGGGGCGAGACTGGCATCAAGGTTCTCGCCCCGATCACCCGACGCGAGCCACGCCTCAACGACGCCGGCCAACCTGTGCGCGACGACGAGGGCCGCGCCGTGCACCAGACATACGTCGTCGGCACGAAGCCTGTCACGGTGTTCGACATCCGTCAGACAGACGGTCCTCCGCTGCCCAACCCCAAGATCGGCGATGCTCTGCTCCTGACTGGACAAGCCCCCACAGGGCTCTGGGATCGACTGCAAGACCTCCTTTGTGAACCCCGGGTTCCGCAGTTGGTGGGCAGATGAATCGCCTGAATTGGCGGGTTGACTAGGTCGAACGCGTGGTTTGGGTGCGTGGGGTCGTGTGCCCACGCGTCCGCAGGTCACCAGAAGCGCCGTTTTGCCTTGTCAGGCTGGGGTGAGGGTGGTGACGGTGGGGGGCGGGGTGACCTTGCAGGCGGCGAGAATGCCGGTTTGGGTGGTGTTGAGCGGGGTGACGTGGACAACGCTGCCGGCACTCCCGGTGAGGGTGACGGCGTGGACGCGGCCGAGCTCGATCGCGATCCGCCGCCACGTCAGGTCGGTGGACCGTTCGGCGACCCGGATCAGCAGCAGGGCGAGCCAGCACAGCAGGACGTGGGCGCGGATCCGCGGTTCCAGATGGTGATGAACCGGCCGGAGTTCGAGGGTGGACTTCAGGTCGCGGAAGCCGCGTTCGGCCTCGAGGAGGTTCTTGTAGCCCAGGGCGATGTCCTCGGGGGTCAGGTCGGGGTCGGAGGTCGACAGCAGGTACTTGCCGTCGAGGCGTTCCTCCGCGGTCACCTTCGCCCGGTCGATGACCAACCGGCCGGAGGGTTGTTGGCGGACCCACCGGCCGTAGGCGGGATGGTCCCGCAGGGCACACTCGGCCTTCACATGCGCCGGCTCCACAGGCTTGCCCGTCGCCTTGACCGTGGCCTTCCCAGCCGGCTTCGCAGGGGTCTTCGCGGCTCGTTCGCGGAGTGCCTTGATTCGCTCCAACTCGGCATGCACATGCTCGAGGGCGGTGTCGCGTTGGGTCTTGTCCCGTTCGGCCTCGGACGGGTTGTGGCAGATCACCCACCGGCGGTCCGGAGCGGCGTCGAGTTTCACTTCCTTCACCCGCAGGTTGTCGCGGACCTGGGAGTAACGACCCTGCCGCGACAACGCGGCTTCCACCAGCGGGCTGCCGTCCCGCATCCGTTCCCCGGCGATGTAGTGCCCACCCGCCCGTTTCAGATACTGCAGGTTGGCTTCGGAGGAGAAGCCGCGGTCCACGACGGTGACCACCCGGCCCAGGCGCCAGTCCCGCATGCTGTCCTTCACCTGCGGGAGGACGGTGACGTCGGTGGTGTTGCCGGGCCAGCACCAACACCGCACCGGGATGCCTTCCTTCGTGACGGCCAGGCCGATCACGATCTGCGGCAGGTCCTTGCGGTGGTCCTTCGAATGGCCGTACACGCGGAACGCGTGGTCGCCTTCTTCTTCGGTGTCGCGTTCGAAGTAGGTGCTGGTCGTGTCGAACAGCAGTACGTCGACTTCGAGGTTGAGCAGGTTCGCCACCGCGAAGAACACGGCCTCCTGCACCTTGGCCTGGGCGTCCGCCTCGATGAGGACGTCCATCGCCCGGTACGCCTGATCGTCATCCATCGAGGTGAGGCCGGGGATCGCCGCATCGTGGGAGGCCCACTCCGCGGCCGACAGCTTCGACATCGGATCGATCGCCCGGTTCGCCACCAACGCGAACAACACCCGTTCCACGTCGGTGGTGAACCTTCGCGGGCCCAGCGCCTTCCGCAGCGCGTCATCGACGCTGAGCATCCGCCACAACCCGTCGAGCAGGTACACCGTCCCCATCGGACGGGACTCGGTGACGTGGAGGTGGTCACCGACCAGCTGGGCGGCGTCGCCGGGCAACGCTGCGGGGGCGGGTTCGCCCAGGTACCGGTTGATCGAGGCCACCAGCCGGGTCAGACCGTCCCGGTCCAGGCGATCCTCCCGGCCCAGGTTCAACAGGACTTCGGCGTGGGTGACCCCGTCGACCTTCCGGTTGTGCGCCACCTGCACGTACCGGACGATGCTGCCGTCCTTGTTCCGCCGTTGCGTGGTCCGCAAGTACATGCCCACCACTCCACCGCGTCCCCCGCGGTAAACACAAGCCCGACACGACAATTCGTGTGCCCACCGTTTTCAACCGTTCCGGAACCACCGAATCGCGTTGACAAGCATCGATGCTCGCTCAGACCCGCCCGAATGCCCACCAACTGCGGAACTCGGGTGAACGAGGATTCGACGTACGTCGCGGCGGGGACCTCGGTGGCCCGAACGGCTATACCGACTTCGGCCAGCGGCTCGTTATGGTCCGCGACGACGTCGATGATGCCCAGGCTGTCAAGACCCTGGCCCACGAAGCCGGGCACGTGCTCCTCCACCAGGACCAGGGCAGCCGCGACTGCCGCGGAATCGTCGAAGTGGAAGCCGAATCGGTCGCGTACATGGTGACCAGCGCCCATGGCCTCGACTCCAGCCAGTACACCTTCAACTACGTCGCCGGCTGG
>NZ_JARKPQ010000032.1 GCF_029975155.1 Propionicimonas sp.
GGCAGGATGAATGCGGCGTCCGGGAACGAGCAGGTCGAGGCGTCCGTGCCCGGAAGCTCGCTCTCCACCTTGAAGTTGGCACTCGGATCGGTGCAGGGCACCTCGACCCATTCCTTGATGTTGTCCGGCATGTAGCACACACCGACATCGAGCACCGGCGCCAAGCAGACGCTCAGGTTGGTGAAGTCACTTCCCAGATATCCGCTCTGGTAATATCTGACGTAGTCAGTAGCACATTCAACGGGTCCGTTGGTGACCGAGACGACGACCAGCTTGAACTGGCCGACGATATTGCAATCGACCACCTGATGGGTGACCGCGATGCTGCCGTCCGCCTCCGGGGTGGCGCCTTCGATCTCGACGAACTGCAGGCACTGGCCGACCACGAGCTCGTCCATCTCGGTGCTGCCCGTCGCCGGAGCACTCGGCACGGTGATCGGATTCGTCGGTGCAGCGGTACCGGCTGTGTCGACGGTCACCGGAGTGGTCGGCTGGGCCGAACCGCTGCCGCCGCGTTGAGTGAACGCCCAGACGGCGACGATCGCGACGATCACCACGACAGCGGCGATCGCGATCCACTTGCCCATGCCACCCTTACCGGACGGCGGAGCGGGCGGGTTCGGACCACCAGGCGGTCCCCCGGCACCGTAGCTCGGCTGGCCACCCGGGCCGGACGGGTACTGACCGCCGGGACCGGAGGGATACTGGCCACCGGGACCGGAGGGGTACTGGCCACCCGGGCCCGCAGGATACTGGCCACCCGGACCGGAGGGGTACTGGCCACCCGGACCCGCAGGATATTGGCCACCCGGGCCGGAGACATGCTGAGGCGCCGAAGGATACGGCGTGGCCGGCTGCTGGCCGCTCTGATAAGGACCGGTGTTCGAGGAAGCCCACTGGGAATTGCCAGGATATGGGGAGGCGGGCTGCGAACCGCCCTGATTCGGCAGTGGCGGCGGCTGCTGGGGTTGCTGAGAACCCGGATACGGTGACGAAGGCTGCCAGTTGCCCTGCCCGGGTTGCTGCGGGCCCCGGGGCTGGTCGTCGGAGCCGTAGTTCTGATTCGACATGATGTCCTTCACTCGTCTTCGCCGGACGGCGGGTGTCGTTCAGCCTAGCGACGGTTCAGGCCATCGGCATGGCTTCCACAGCGCGCCACGCATCCGAAACGAGACGATCCTGCGGCGGTCCGCGGGCCGCTCAGGAATAGACGTGCGGCGCCAAAGTCGCCACGTCTTTCAGATTCCGGTAGCGTCCATCGAAGTCGAGCCCATATCCGACGACGAACTCGGTCGGGATGTCGAAGCCGACGTAACGGACGTCCACCGCCGAGGTGATCGCGTCCGGCTTGCGGAACATCGTCACGACCTCGATGCTGGCGGGCTCCCGGGAACGCAGGTTCTGGATCAGGTAGCTCAGCGTCAGGCCGGTGTCGATGATGTCCTCGACGATCATCACGTCGCGCCCGGTGATGTCGGTCGTGAGGTCCTTGAGAATGCGCACCACACCGGAACTCTGCGTTCCCGAACCGTAGGACGAGATGGCCATCCAGTCGATGTAACAGTG
>NZ_JARKPQ010000055.1 GCF_029975155.1 Propionicimonas sp.
TCGGTGCTGGCCGGCGTGGTGCCGGTGCACGCGGTCAGAGCCACGGCGCTGAGGGTGGCCAGAGCGGCCACCAAGGTCTTGCGCATCTGAATCTCCTTCATTGGGGACTACTTCACAGTGGGGGCGGGTGGTGCTGCCTTCGCTCCAGCAAGGTCCGGGCCGGTCGGGGACGCGCGCTCCCCGGCCGGCGAGTTGGATCAGGATCGGGTGGACGGCCCTTCGTCGGGCTCAGCCCGGATCCACCGATCGAGCGCGCGTCTCGACAGGCTCGACGAACGGTTTCGGTGGATCAGGGCTCGGCCCTTCGTCAGGCTCAGGGAGCGTCAGGACCTGAAGGCGGCCCAGGCGTCTTTCAGGACGGTGGCGGCGACTTCGAGGCCTTCGATGCGGCCCAGCTCGGTGTCCTCGTGCTCGATGTTCAGGCACATGTCGGGATCGACCTCGTACAGGGCCCGGATGAACTCCGTCCAGTACGCGGTGTCATGACCCTTGCCCAGCGCCACGAAATCCCACGAGGAGTCCTTCGGCCACTCGTTCGCCCACTCGTCCCCGCCCAGGTTCACCCGGGCCTCGTCCTCACCCAGCCGGCGGAACCCGTTGTCCAGCACACCGTTCAGCCTCGCGAACTCAGGATTGATCCGAATGTCCTTGGCCGCGGCGTGGAAGACCAGCGGACCGAGCTCACGCACCACCGCAACCGGGTCGGCCTGCTGCCAGAACAGGTGGGACGCATCCAGCTCCACCCCCACATTCGTCGCGCCGGTCAGCTCGACCAGCTTGCGGATGTCCCGGGCGTTGAACACGATGTTCTGCGGGTGCAACTCCAGGGCCACCTTCACCCCATGATCCTTCGCCAGCTGGTCGATCTCCGACCAGAACGCCGCGGCGATCTCCCACTGGTAATCCAGCACGTCCAGCGCCGCGGAGTTCCAGGCGTTCACGATCCAGTTCGGACGAGTCGCGCCAGGCTCGCCGCCGGGCAGACCCGACATGGTCACCACCCGGTCCTGCCCCAGGGCGGCAGCCGCCCGGATCGACCGACGAACATCCTCAGCATGCTTCTCACCGATCACCGGATTCGGGTGCAACGGGTTGCCGTTGCAGTTCAGGCCAGCGATCTCCACACCCGTCCCGTCGAACCTCGCCAAGAACGCCCTCGCCGCAACCGGCGACGCCACGATCTCATCAATGTTCGGGATATGCGTCGGCGGCAGGAAACCACCAGAGTTGATCTCGATGCCGTTCAGGCCCAGGCCGGCGATGACTCCGATCGCCTCTTCCAGGGAGCGGTCGTGCAGAACCGCGTTGTACACACCAAGCTTCACAGGGTCACGCTCTTTCCGTTGTTCGCGGCCGACTCAGCGACGGCAGCGAGGATTTCCATGTTGTGGACGCCCTCGTCGAGGGACGCGTTGCGGGGCAGGGACTGCTCCTCCGGGATGCCGGCGACCTCTTCGAGGAAGGCCCGGGCCTGGAAGGTGAAGCCCTCGTTCTGGCCGAAGCCGACCCCCGAGACGTCGATCGGCATGCCGCCGCTGACGTAGGGGTGGTCACCGCCGAGATCGACCGTGCGGTAGCCGTTCTTGCCGGGCTGGTCGTCGTGCAGGTACAGCCGCACCTGGGACGGGGTCTCCTGGGTGAAGCTGGCCGCGCCGTTCTCGCAGAACACCTCGAAGTTCAGGTTGTTCGGGTAGCCAGCGGCCACTCGGGAGACCTCGAGGCTGCCGGTGGTGCCGGCGTAGTGCGCGGTGAACGTCGCGTAGTCGTCGTTCGTGACCGGCTCGTAGGTATCGGACACCGCGGCCAGGCCGTGGCCGACGACCGCGCCCAGCGGGAGCGGCCGCTCGGTGATCGCGGTGGTGAAGCCACCACCCGACACCGCCTGGATCGGGCCGCAGAGGAACTCCGAGAGGTAGGAGAGGTGGCTGCCGATGTCGGCCAGCGCACCCGACCCCATCGGACCCTGGAAGCGCCAGCTCATCGGGCCCTTGGGGTTGCAGCCGTAGTCGCACCAGTAGCGGCCGGAGAAGTGCAGCACCCGGCCCAGCGTCCCGTCGTTGATCCAGTTGCGGATCGCGGCGATGCCGGGCTGACGGCGGAAGGTGAGGCCGATCCGGGCGATCGACGTCGCCTCGCGGGCGAGCCGGGCCATCTCGCGCGCCGACTCGAGGGTGTCGGCCAGCGGCTTCTCACACAGGACGTGCTTGCCGGCCTCCAGCAGCCCCTTCACGACCTCCAGGTGCAGGTGGTTCGCGATGACCACGCTGACCACGTCGATGTCGGGGTTCTCGGCGATCGCGCGCCAGTCGGTGTCGCTGCGCTCGAAGCCGTAGCGCTTCGCGGTGGCCGCGCCGAGCTCGGCGTTCACGTCGCCGATGGAGACATATCGCAGTTCGGGAAGGGTCGACTCGTACAGGGTCGGAGCCACTTTGTATGCGGCGATGTGCGCCTTGCCCGCCATACCGGCTCCGATGACGGCGATGCCGATGCTCATTCATCCTCCTTGATGTAAACTTGGAGCGCTCCAAGCACGCACCACCCTAGGCAGGCGCAAATGTCCTGTCAATAGGAACCTGGAGCTTTGTGACAGAATCGTGACCGGAGGGCGATGAGCACCAGACCGCGCAGCGCACGGCCGACGATCTATGACGTCGCCCGTGAAGCCGGCGTGTCCAAGTCACTGGTCTCACTGGTGCTGAACGGCTCCGACCTGGTCAGCGACGCCAAGCGGGAGGCCGTCCAGTCGGCGATCGCCAAGCTGGGCTACCGGCCCAGCCGGGCCGCGGCGAACCTCGCCGCCGACCGCACCTCCACCGTCGGCATGGTCATCGACGACTTCTCCAACCCGTGGTTCGTCGAGGTGCTGCAGGGTGTGCGTACGGCGATGGCGCCACGCGGCTTCCATGTCGCGATCCGTGAGAACCATCGGATGGGCGACCGGCTCGTGAACGCCATCGACGGCTTCCTCAACACCCAGGTCGACGCCGTGCTGATCGCGGCCGAACCGGGCCACGACTTCGGACCGCTCGGGGTACCGACCGTGATCGAGGGCACCCGTCTGCACACCGTCGAGGGGGCGGACCACGTCTCCAGCGACCAGGTGCTCGGCGTCGGGCTCGTCCTGCGGCACCTGCAGTCGCTCGGACACCGCCGGATCGGGCACGTCAGCGGTGTCGGCGGCGCCGCTGCCCGGCGCCGCGAGGCGTACCAGGAGGTGATGGCGTCGATCGGCGAGCCGAGCCGCTGCGCAGGTGAGCGCAACGAGACCAACGAGGAGGGCGGCTACGCCGGTACCGTCGAACTGCTGCGAAGGCACCCGGAGATCACCGCCGTGTTCGCGGCCAACGACACGATGGCGCTGGGCGCGCGCGCGGCGTTGCGGGAAGTCGGACGAGAGGTACCCGACGACGTCGCCCTGGTCGGCTACGACAACTCCCAACTCGCCCGCAGCCGCTTCCTGGACCTGACCACCGTCGACAACCGCAGCTTCGACGTGGGCCTGGCCTGCGGGGAGGCCCTGCTGCGGCGACTGGCCGACCCGGGGGCCGCGCCACAGGACATCGTGATCCCTTCGCGCCTGGTGATCCGCTCGTCGTCCGCGTCCACGCCGCGCTGAGGGTCTGGAGGCGGCGAGGAAACCCCCCGGCCTGCCCTCAGGACGCGTGGACGGTGACGTCGAAGGAGTAACGGTCGGCGCGGTAGCAGTGGTCGCCGAACTCGACGGGGTGGCCGGCGGAGTCGAAGACGCTCCGGGTCATCGTGAGTACCGGGTCGAGGCGGCCGAGCCCGAGCAGAGCGCGCTCCGCAGGGACGGCCGGCCGGCCGCCGACGGTCTGGTGCGCGACGGCCGGCAGGACCCCCCGGCGCCTCAGCAGCTCGTACAGCCCGAACGACTCCAGCTCGCCCGCCGACAGGTCCCCCAGCGCCGGCGGCAGCCAGTTCTTCAGCAGGGCGATCGGAGCCCCGTCCATCAACCGCAACCGCTCCAGGTACACCAGGGGCGTGCGTGGATCGAGATCCAGCGCCTCGGCGGCGCGCCTGCTGTACTCGGCGACGCCGAACCGCACGACGCGGGTCGCGGGCCTGCGGCCGTCAGCGGCGAGGTCGTCGTACAGGCTGGTCAGTTCATTGCGGCGGCGCACGGCGGCGTGCGCGACGGTCGTACCCACACCGCGGCGCCGGACGAGCAGCCCGCGGCTGACGAGTTCGCCGATCGAGCGGCGCACGGTCGGCCTGGACATCTCCAGCCGCTCGGCGAGGGACAGTTCCTTCTCGAACGGGTCCCCTGGCTGCAGGACGCCGTCGTAGATCGCTTGAGCGAGTTGCTCGGCCACCTGGTGGTACAGGGGCACGGGGCTCTCCCGGTCGACCGTGACCGGGATCCGCTTTGCCTCCGCGTGCCGCGGACGCTCGAGTGTCGACGTCATGTTCCAGCCTCACTGCCCCTACGGCCCCATGGAAAGAGGTTAGGACAATTGACATCTTACTTGGAGCGCTCCAAGAATCAAGAGGCGACGCGGGACCCTGGACCCGCGCCGCCGTGTCTCGTCCCTCAGTAATTCTTGCCTGGGGCGACCCAGGCGCCGTCCGCGTCGTTGGACGCGAGCGCGGCCTCCACCAGCTGCACGCCGAGCAGTCCGTCCACACCGGTCGGGAACGAGAGCTCGCGGATGGTGGTCTGCCGGCCGAACCTGCGGGCGTCCAGCTCGTCGGCCAGGTCGCGGTAGAAGTTGGCGAAGGCCTCGAGGAAGCCCTCGGGGTGGCCGAGCCCGACGCGCGTGAGCCGGCCCGACTCCTCGGACAGGGTGGACATGCCGTGGGTGAGGGTCCGGGTCTCCCCCGCCAGGTCCTGCACGAAGAGGTGGTGCGGGTCCTCGTGCTGCCACTCCAGGCTGCCCTGGTCGCCGAAGACGCGGATCCGCAGGCCGTGGTTGTGACCGGTGGCGACCTCGCTCGCCCAGATCCGTCCGGGCACCCCTCCGGCCCAGCGCAGCGAGAGGGTCGCGTGGTCGAAGACCCGCCGGCCGGGCACGAAGGTGGCGAGCTGCGCGGACACCTGCTCGGCCTCGATGCCGGTGATGTAGCGGGCGAGGTGGTAGGCGTGGGTGCCGAGGTCGCCCACCACCGACGCGAGCCCGCCGACGGCGGGATCGGTGCGCCAGCCGGCCTGCTTGTGGCCGGTGAGCTCCAGCGCGGTGGCGTTCCAGCCGGAGGCGTGCTCCACGTCGATGAAGTTGATCCGGCCCAGCGCGCCGTCCCGGACCAGCCGTGCGGCCTCGCGAACCATCGGGTAGGCCGAGTAGCAGTGCGGCACAGCCAGGATCACGTCACGTTCGGCAGCGATCCGGACGAGCTCGGCCGCCTCCGCGGAGTCGAGGGTCAGCGGCTTCTCGCAGACCACGTGGAAGCCGTTGCCCAGGAACGTCTTCGCGATCGCGAAATGGCTGTCGTTCGGCGTCGCCACCACGACGAGGTCCACCCCGTCCGGACGGGCGGCCTCCGCCTCGGCCATGGCCACGTAGTCCGGATAGATCCGCGACTCGTCGACCCCCAGCGAGGCGCCGAGGCCGAGAGACGACTCGCGGTTCTGGCCGAAGACCCCGGCATCGAGGGAGTACCGGTCGTCCAGCCGCATGCCGTTGCGATGGGTCTTGCCGATGTCGGCGCCGACCCCGCCGCCGACCATGCCTGCGCTGATCCGCCTACCCGTTGTGGCCATGGATGCACCTCTCTGTGCTGGACAATCTCTGTGCTGGACAAATGCTGGACCGGTCCAGCATAGTCAGCCCACACCAACGCCCGCAAGGCTAGGCTGACGGCGGAAGGGAGCCGCATGGCCGGGGCAGACGAGCAGGCGCGGGCGCCGGAGCGCGCACCCACGATCCGTGACGTCGCCCGTCACGCGGGGGTGTCGAAGTCGCTGGTCTCCCTGGTGCTGCAGGGCCACGGACGGGTCAGCGACGCCAGCCGGGCAGCGGTCCAGCAGGCGATCGCAGACCTGGGCTACCGGCCCAACTCGCGGGCGAGGGCGCTGTCGACCAGCCGCTCCAACACCGTCGGCGTGCTGCTCAACGACCTCAGCAACCCGTGGTTCGTCGACCTGTTGGCCGGTCTGGCCACCACGCTGCACAGCTCGGGCCTGTCCCCCGTCCTCGCCGACAGCCGTACCGACCACCGGATCGGGGTCGGGTCGGTGACCAAGCTCCTCGCCCAGGACGTCGACGGACTGGTGGTGGTCGGCACCACCGACGAGGAGGCCGATCTGGTCGGTGCCGCCGAGGAGGTGCCGGTGGTGCTCGCCGGCACCAGGGATCCCGACCTGGCCGGTGCGGACATCGTGGTGAACGACGACTTCGCCGGTGCGCGGGCCGCGGCCCAGCACCTGCTGGCGCTCGGCCACACGCGGATCGCCCACCTCAGCGGCCCGGGGAAGATCGGCGCGCTGCGGCGGGACGGCTTCCGCACCACGCTCGCCGAAGCCGGCCTGGACCCGGACGCCTACCTCGAGACCGGCGGCATGAGCGAGGAGAGCGGCTACGCCGCCGCCCGCCGCCTGCTGTCCAGGCCGGACCGGCCGACCGCGATCTTCGCCTTCAACGACGTGGCGGCGATCGGTGCGCTCTCCGCCACCGACGACCTCGGCCTGTACGTGCCACAGGACATCTCGCTCGTCGGCTACGACAACACCTACCTGTCCCGGATCCGGCACATCTCACTGACGTCGGTGGACAACGGCAACTTCGGCGTCGGGGTGCAGGCCGGCCGCTTCCTGGTCGAGCGCCTCACCGCCCCCGCGCTGCCCCGGCGCGTCCACCTGGTCCCCACGAGGCTGGAGGTACGCTCGTCCACCGCCGCTCCCCCGCCCCCGCACTGAGCCCGGATCCACCGATTGAGCGCGTCTCGACAAGCTCGACGAGCGGTTTCGGAGGAGGAGGTCGCCCCCCTCACCGGTCCCTGAGGAGGTCGCTCTGCGACCGTCACGAAGGGCCGCTGCCGGTACCACAAACTCAGCGGACGGACGCCGTCTCCGGCACACCCCGGCGGGGCCACAGCAGCGTCCGCCCCAGATGGACGAGCATGGCCACGAACGTGACCGCCCAGACGGCGAGTGCCACCCAGGTCTCGGATCTGCCGACGCCCTCCACGATGGGCAGGTGGTCGGCGGCACCGAGGTACTGGCCGGCCACGCCGTACATGCCGAGCGGGAACACCATGCTCCACAGCGTCGGCTCGTAGCGCAGCGGCACCCGGTGCACGACGTGCCGCCACCATCCGGCGGCGATCAGCGGCAGGATCAGCCAGCTGCCGAACGCCCAGAAGACCACCGACGTGCCGGCGATCAGGCCGCGGGTGGCCAGGACCATCGGCGCGTCCGCCATCTCCACGATGCGGGCTCCGGCGACCACCGTGATCGCGGTGGCACCCATCGCGACCCAGTAGGGCGGGGTCAGGTCCGTCGGCCGCAGGGGGTACAGCAACAGCCGCGCGGCGACGAAGATGCCGACGGCCGCGTACAGGATCACGCCGACCGACCACGAGCAGATCGCCAGCAGCGCGAGTTCGCGGCGGCCCGTCTCCACCGCCGGCTCCAGGGCAGCGGCGAGCACGGCGACGGACTGGCTGGCCACGACCCAGATGAACCAGGTGCCGTTCGCGTCCGCAACGACGGGACGGTTCTCGCGGCCGAGGACCGCCGTCCAGGGCACGATGTAGCCGAGGACGAACCAGGCGAGGCCACCGACGACCAGCAGCCCGAGCGCGAGGTCGTAGCGGCCGGTCCCGGCGATTCGGGTGCCGAGCACGTCGGTGCCGGCGACGAAGGTGAAGAACCCGAAGCCGCGACGCGGATCCATGAAGTCGGCCCGCAGTTCGGCGGGGAAGGCGACCGCGCGCCATACCGTCGCCGCGAGAAGGACGACGTAGCTCGCCACGGCCAGCCACATCAGCACCAGCGACAGCCCGGTCAGCCCGTTGGCCTGCACGCCGATCGACACGATGCAGGTGGCCATCACCAGCGCGAAGTAGCCCGGGGTGAGGTTGGCGACGGCGTGCCGTACCGCCGTCCACCGCTCGGAGCTCGTGGTCACAGCGGTACGTTACGCCGCTCCCGCCCCGCGCCCGGGCACCCGCCTGCCACCACCTCACGCCGAACGCCACCGTTCCGGTCAAACGCCTCCACGTGGGCTGTGGCGAATGACCGGAACGGTGGCGTTCGGCGGAAGGGGCGCTCAGTAGGCGATCTTCTCGCTGACCCCCGTGTGCAGGCTGCGGGTGGCGGCCTCGGCGATCGCCTGGGCCTTCAGGCCGTCGGCCAGGCTCGGCTGGATCGGCGCGCCGGTCTCCAGCAGCTGCACGAAGTGGTCCAGGGCGAGAGCGTAGGTGGGCTGCATCCGCTCGAACCAGCCGGCGTACATCTGCGACTCCACCACCTGACCCGCCGTGTAGTGGGTGACCCGGCGAGCGCGGTGCCGCATCGACTCGACCAGGCCGGTGGAGCCGAGCACCTCGATCCGCTCGTCGTAGCCGTAGCCGGTGCGGCGGTTGTTGTCGATCTCGACCAGCGAGCCGTTCGGCAGCTTCAGCACGCAGATGCTGGTGTCGACGTCGTCGTACTCCGCGTCGGCCAGCTTCGGCTCGGCCAGCGCGGAACCGGCGGCGAAGACCTCCACCGGGTCGGCGCCGGCGATCCACCGGGCCAGGTCGAAGAAGTGGACGGTCTGGTCGCGCATCTGCCCGCCGGACACCTTCACGTACTCCAGCGGCGGCACCGCCGGCCCGCGCGAGGTGAGCTGCACCAGTTCGACGGCGCCGACGCCGCCGGCGTCCACGATCCGCTTGAGCTCGGCGTGGTCGGGGTCGAAGCGGCGGTTGAAGTTCACCATCACCTTCGCACCCTTGCCCTCGGCGTACGCGACGATCTCGCGCGCCCGGTCGAGGTTCAGGTCGATCGGCTTCTCGCACAGGGCGGCCACACCGGCGTCCACGGCGGCCTTCAGATTGGCGGCGTGGGTGTCGGTGGACGAGGCGATGAACACCGCGTCCACGCCCTGCAGGGCCTCTTCGACCGAGCCGACAGCAGTTGCCCCGTACTTCTCCGCGATGACCTGGGCACGTTCGGCGGAGACGTCGTAGACGTGGACGAAGTCGACGTTCGGGTTCTCCGCGAGGTTCTTCGCGTGCACGGAGCCGATGAATCCGGCACCGAGGAGGGCGAAGCGCTGCATCACTGACCTGCTTTCTCTGGGCGGACCCAGGCTGAGGGATAACTGGTTGCGTCTGGATCTATCCGAGCAGGAGATAGACCGCCGCGACGGCCACCAGGATCGTCACCAGGCGGTCGAAGGTGGTCTGGTTGATTCGCTTGATCGTCAGCCGCCCGATCCAGGTCCCGATGAGCACCACGGGCGCCAGCACGGCGGCGAGCAGGGCGGTGTCCGGGCGGACGATGCCCGCGCCGATCGAGAACGGCACCTTGATCAGGTTGACCGCGAAGAAGAACCACGCGGTCGTGCCGAGGAACCGCAGCTTGTCGTACTTGCGCGCCAGCAGGTACAGGTTCATCGGCGGGCCGCCGCCGTTGGCGACCATGGTGGTGAAGCCCGCCAGGCCGCCGTACGCCATGCCGACGCTGGGCCGGTGCGCGGCGAGCCTGTCCGGCCACAGGCCGATCACCAGCAGCACGAGCAGGATGACGCCCATCGTCCGCTTCAGCGTCTGGCCGTCCACCCAGTTCAGGAACAGGGCTCCCAGGCCGATGCCCACCACGACCGGCGGGATCAGGCGTCCGATCAGGCGCCAGTCGACGTTGTGCCGGTAGGTCCAGGTCGCCACCAGGTCGCCGACCAGGAGCATCACCAGCACGACACCGGTGGAGTCCTTGGTCGGCACCACCTGGGCCGCCAGCACCACCGCGATCAGAGCCACCCCGCCGAGGGCGGTCTTGGAGAAGCCGATCAGCAGGGCGCACAGCACCATGACCAGCCAGCCCCAGACGGGCAGGCTGGTCAGGAGCGTCTGGATCGCGGCCACTCCTTACAGGTAGTGGCGCTGGGCGGCCTTCTCGGCGACGTACTCGCCGTAGGCCTTCTGGGTGCTCTCCAGCTCGGAGACCTGCGAGACCGGGACGTCCCACCACGCCGTGCCGGGCGGGTTCGGGCCGAACAGGTTGGTCTCGATGTAGAGCACGGTGGTGCGGTCGCTCGCCGCGGCCTTGGCGTAGTTCGCCCTGAACTCGGCGATGCCGTTGCAGGTGAGCACGTCGGCGCCCCAGCTGGCCGCGTTCGCGGCCAGGTCGAACGGGACGTCCGCGCCGTCCAGCCGGCCGGTGGTCGAGCGGACCTTGTAGCGGGTGCCGAACCGCTGCGAGCCGCGGGACTCGCTCAGCGCGCCGATCGAGGCGAAGCCGTGGTTCTGCAGCAGCACCAGGATCACCTTGATGCCCTCCTGGGCCATGGTGGCGATCTCCATCGGCAGCATCTGGTAGGTGCCGTCGCCGACGATCGCGACCACCTCGTGGTCGTCGCCGACCGCGAGCTTCACGCCCATGGCCGCCGGGATCTCGTAGCCCATGCAGGAGTACGCGTACTCCAGGTGGTACTGCTCCGGCGTCCGGGCGCGCCACAGGGCCTGCAGGTCGCCGGGCATCGAGCCGGCGGCGTTGATCACGACGTCGTGGTCGTCCAGCAGCTCGTTGAGGGCGCCGAACACCTCGGTCTGAGCGGGCAGCTCCTGGTCGTGCGGCGCGTAGCAGGTGTCGACGACCTGCTGCCACTCCGCGTCCAGCTGCTCGGCGCGGGCCTGGTACGCCTCGTCGGTGCTCCACCCGGCCAGCTCGCCGGTGAGCGCCTCCAGCGCGGCCTTCGCGTCCGCCACGACCATGTCGGCGGAGTGCTTGGCGGCGTCGAAGGCCATCACGTTGACGTTCACGAACCGGACGTCCGGGTTGGCGAAGATCGTGTGGGACGCGGTGGTGAAGTCCGAGTACCGGGTGCCGATGCCGATCACCAGGTCGGCCTCGCGGGCGAGGGTGTTCGCTGCGGACCCGCCGGTGGAGCCGACGCCGCCGACGGCCATCCGGTGGTCGAAGTTGATCGCGCCCTTGCCGGCCTGGGTGTCGGAGACCGGGATGCCGGTGGCCTGCGCGAACGTGCGCAGCGCCTCGGACGCCCCGGCGTAGATCACGCCGCCGCCCGCCACGACCAGCGGCCGCTTCGAGGCCCGGATCGCGGCGACCGCGCGGGCGAGCGCGGCCGGCTCGGGCACCGGACGGGCCACGTGCCAGACGCGCTTGCGGAACAGGTCGACCGGGAAGTCGAAGGCCTCGGCCTGCACGTCCTGCGGCATGCACAGCGTCACCGCGCCGGTCTCGGCCGGGTCGGTGAGCACCCGCATCGCCGCCAGCAGGGACGGGGCCAGCTGCTCGGGCCGGTTGATCCGGTCCCAGTACCGGGAGACGGGCTTGAAGGCGTCGTTGACGGAGATGTCGAGCGAGCGCGGATCCTCCAGCTGCTGCAGGACGGGATCCGGGTAGCGGGTGGAGAAGATGTCGGACGGCAGCAGCAGCACCGGCAGGCGGTTGGTGGTGGCCAGCGCCGCACCGGTGACCATGTTGGTGGCGCCGGGACCGATCGAGGAGGTGACGGCCCAGGTCTGCAGCCGGTTCTTCGTCTTGGCGTAGGCGGCGGCGGCGTGCACGGCGCCCTGCTCGTTGCGGACCAGCACATAGGGCAGGTCGGGAGCGTCGGGGTTGCCGTCCAGGGTCTGCAGTTCGGCCTGCAGCAGCGCCTGGCCGATGCCGGCGACATTGCCGTGGCCGAAGATGCCGAAGCAGCCGGCGAAGAGGCGCTGCTCCTCCCCGTCCCGTTCGGAGTACTGGTTGGCGAGGAATTTGATCACCGCTTGGGCGACGGTGAGCCGAACGGTCTGGGTCATCGTGGTACTCCGGGTTCAGTTCTGTTGCTTCTGATGGCGGCCGGCACCCCGCGGAGGCAGGGTGCCGGCGGCACGATCCCTTGGCTCAGGGGGCAGGGATCAGGATGTCACGAACGATCTGGTCGAGCTCCTCGTCCGCGCCGAGGAACTGCCGCAGCGTCTTGCGGGTGGCGCCGAAGTCGGCGAACTCCGCCGGCGTCATGCCGTCCACGTCGTAGGCCTTGCGGAACTCGGGCATCGTGTACAGGGCGTCGATGATCTTCGGGTCGACCGGGAGGTCGATCCGCGGCTCCGGGTCGATGCCGGAGGCCTGGAAGCGCTGCTGCCACGCGAACGGCGGGGAGAGCACCAGGTCGCCGCCGACGAGCTCCGTCCACTGCAGGGCGTTGCGGTAGGCCGCCACGAGCACCCGGGCGCGCAGGCCGCGCTTCTTGAACTCCTCGTGGGCCTTCTTCACCGCGGCGACGCCGGCCCACTCCAGGTAGCCCGGGTCGAAGACCAGGCCGTCCTTGGCGTAGACCTGCTTGAGCCAGTCGTCGAGCCGGCCGACCATGATGGTCACGACCGGACCCATGGTGGAGACGTCCTTGCCTTCGGCCTCGCGACGCTTCAGGCCGCGCTCGATGGCCTCACCGGTGGCTACTGCCTGCGCGACGGTGAAGGACACGGTGACGTTGATGTTCACGCCCCGGTAGGTGGCGTCCTCGATGGCCTCGACGCCGATCCCGGTCGCGGGGATCTTGACGATGATGTTCGGCGCGAGCGAGGAGAAGTACTCCGCCTGGTCGGCGAGCTTCTTCGCGCTGCGGGCGAGCCGCGGGTCGGTCTGCATGGAGAGCCGGCCGTTGTAGCCGTTGTACTTCTCGAACGCGGGCTCCAGCAGCTTCGCGGCGTCCAGGGACACCTCCTCGACGACCTTCCAGCCGATCTCGGACTCGGTGGCCTCTGGCATCTCCACCGCCAACTCCTTGATGCGCTGGGTCCAGCGCGGGAGGTCGGAGCGGATCGCGGCCAGGGCGATCACCGGGTTGCAGGTTGCGCCCACGGCGCCCCAGGAAATGGCCGTCTCGAGCTCGTGGTAGGTGGCCGAGTCGTTCCAGAGCACAGTGGGACCGCGCTGGGTCATCAGGCCGAGCGGGGTGTTGGTTTCTGTCATTGAGGAGACCTCTTCTTCGAGGGCGTGGTGCCGCTTCACGTCGTGACTCCATTCAAGCCCCTGCGAGCACCGGAAGTCAACAATATGTCCTTACATTCGTTCAAGGTTGCGGAGGGTGCGCCCCCGCTGTGCGACTTGCCGGGGCCCGTGGACACCGCCGCCTCCACCCCCACGGCCGCCTCCTCCACCGCAAAGTGGACCGAAACCGTCGTCGTCGACGCTTGGGGTCCACCTTGCGGAGGGCGGGAGGACGGACGGGCGGAGCACCGGCGCGAGGCTGGGACGGATCCGGTCAGTCGGCCAGCCGACGGGCCGCTTCCGCGCGGCCCGAGCGGTCGACGTCGACCACGAGGATCTCGATGCCGGTCCACGGCTCGGTGAGCGCGACGGCGACCTCCGCCGCGGTCGAGACGCGCCGGGCCGGCACGCCGAAGCCCGTCGCGAGGGCCACCAGGTCGAGGCCGGTGGGGGTGGCGAAGACGCGTTCGAACGAGTCGGCGAAGCGGTCCTGGCCGTACTCCAGCGTGGCGAAGATGCTGCCGCCGTTGTCGTCGGCGACCACGACCCGCAGCGTGGGCCTCGGCTCGCCGGGGCCGATCGCCAGCGAACCGGCGTCGTGGACGAACGCCAGGTCGCCGCAGAGCAGCGTCGTCGGCGCGCCGGACGCCAGCGCGACGCCGGCCGCGGTGGCCAGCGTCCCGTCGATGCCGGACAGGCCGCGGTTGGCGTACACCGGTCCGGGATCGGCGCGGACGGGGGCGAGGTCGGCGTCGCGGATCGGGTTCGAGTTGGCCAGGCACAGCACCTGGTCCTGCGGCACGGCCGCCACGACGAGCCGCGCGAGTTCCGGTCCGCTGAGTGCTCCGGCGAGGTTCAGCTCACCGAGCCGAGCAGCACGCTCCGCATCGGCCGTCCGCCAGGCGTCCAGCCACTCCGCCGGACCCGGCTCCACGGTAACCGCGCCGGCGACCAGGGACGCCCGCCACCCCGGATCCACGTACTCCGGCCCGGACGCGACCACCACGATCTCGACATCCGCGCGGGCGAGCAGCGCGGTGACCGGGCGGGACAGGTTCGGCCGGCCGAAGACCAGCACCCGCTCGACCTGCCGGCCCAACGGACCGGCCAGCAGCAGGCGTCCGGTGGCCAGGGCGTTCGCGCCCGTCCTGGCGTTGCTCGACGGCTCGGCGATCAGGGGCAGGCCCGCCGCCTCCGCTAGCGTGCGCGCCTCCCGTCCGGTCGCCGGGTCCGCGTCGCCGCACACCACCACGGTGCGCGGCCCACCCGGCAGAGCCACCGGCTCCGGACGGGCCGAACGGCCGGTGCGTAGGGCGCCGCGAGGCGCCGGCACGAGAGCCTGGCCGCTCCCGGGTACGAGCGGCAGCCCGAGTTCCAGGTTGAGCTGGGCGGGCCCCGGATGGCCCGAGACCTCACCTCCCGCCGCGAGGACCGCGCGGGCGGCCTGGGCCGCCCAGGAGGCGGGCGCCGCGGTCGAGGACACCCGGCCGCGGTGACGCAGGAACCCGGAGAAGAGGTCCAGCTGCTCGGTGGTCTGGTTCGCCCCGGTGCCGACGAGCGCCGCAGGCCGGTCGGCGGACAGCACCAGCAGCGGGACGCCGGAGTGGGCGGCCTCCATCACGGCGGGCAGCAGGTTGCCCACCGCCGTGCCGGACGTGGTGATCACCGGGACGCAACGTCTGGACGCCTTCGCCAGTCCGAGCGCGAGGAACCCCGCGCCGCGCTCGTCGACGCGGACGTGCAGGCGGAGCAGTCCCTCGCGAGCGGCTGCGTCGGCGACCAGCGCCAGCGGGGCGCTGCGGGAACCGGGAGCAAGCACCAGGTCGGTCACGCCCTGGGCCAGCAACTGGCCGATCACGGCCTGCGCGCAGGCGACGGACTCGCTCACAACTCCCCCTCGTGCATGGCTTCGCTGCCGAGATCCCGGGTCGCGCCCGGGAGGACATCGGCCGCAGCCGGAACGGTGGCGAGCCGCTCCAGCCAGGCTGCGGTGGCCTCCGGGCCGGCCGACCAGCCGGTTGTGGCGTCGACGTCCACCCTGCGCACCTCGATCTCCCCGTTCACGGCGACCAGCGGCTGCGTGGTCACGTCCGTGGTGAACATCGTGGCGGTGTTCAGCCCGCAGGCATAGGGCAAGGCGGGCAGCGCGGCGGCCAGCGCCACGCCGGCGGCCAGGCCGACCGAGCTCTCCAGGGCCGAGGAGACCACCACGGGCAGGCCCAGTCGTTCGGCGAGCTCGAGGCAGCGCCGGACGCCGCCGAGCGGCTGCACCTTGAGCACGGCGATGTCCGCGGCATGCTCGGCGACCACCCGTTCGGGGTCGCCGGAGCGGCGAATGCTCTCGTCGGCGGCGATCGGCACGTCCACCCCGGCGCGGGCGAGGCGAAGCCGCAGCTCGGCGAGTTCGCCGACGCTCGCGCAGGGCTGTTCGGCGTACTCCAGGCCGAGCCGGGACAGCTCGCGGAGATGCCGCTCCGCCGTGGCCACGTCCCAGTGGCCGTTGACGTCGACGCGCAGCTTCCCGTCCGGGCCGAGGGCGTCCCGCACCGCCTCGACCCGGGCGACGTCCTCGGCGAACACCTGGCCGGGCTCGGCGACCTTCACCTTCGCCGTGCGGCAACCGGACGCCGCGACGAGCGCATGGGCGGCCTCCGGGCCGACCGCAGGGACGGTGGCGTTCACCGGCACGCGATCGCGCACCGGCTCGGGGAAGCCCAGCGTCGCCGCCTCGACGGTCGCCTGCCACCAGGCGTCGATCTCGGGGTGGGTGTACTCGGCGAAGGGGCTCCACTCCGCCCAGCCCGCCGGGCCGCGCACCAGCAGACCCTCACGCACGGTGATCCCCCGGAACCGGTTCCGCAGGCCGAGCGCGTAGGCCACCGCCGCCGAGAACACGGCCGGCCTCAGTGGGCGATCATGAGCCCGAGCAACAGGCCGGTGGCGCAGGCGAGTTCCGCGAACCCGGTCTGCTTGAGGACGGGGATCAGCGCGCGCCCGGTGACGCCCCGTGCCACTTCGCGGATCGGTCCGATCAGCGTGACCAGCATGAACCAGCCGAGCAGTGCCCACCAGGAACTCGTCGCGGCCACGCCGAACACCCCGACCGCCGCGACGACGAGCAGGCCGAGGAAGAACCGGCGGGTGCCGGCGTCCCCGAGCCGGGTGGCCAGCGTCCGCTTGCCCGCCGCGCGGTCACCGTCCAGGTCGCGCAGGTTGTTGGCGACGAGGATCGCGCAGGCGAGCGCGCCGATGGCCACCGCGGTCCACCAGGTGGCGGCGGAGACGGCACCCACCTGGATGTACACCGTGCCGGTCACGGCGACCAGCCCGAAGAAGACGAACACGAACAGCTCACCGAGCCCGAGGTAGCCGTAGGGGCGCCTGCCGCCGGTGTAGAACCAGGCCGCGGCGATGGCAGCGCCGCCGACCGCGAGCAGCCACCAGTGCCCGGTGATCACGACGACGGCGAGTCCCGCCAGCGCGGCGATGCCGAAGCTGGTCAGGGCGGCGGCCAGCACGTGCCGAGGCCGGGCCGAGCCGGAGCCGACCAGCCGCAGCGGACCCACCCGCGCGGCATCGGTGCCCCGGATGCCGTCGGAGTAGTCGTTGGCGAAGTTCACGCCCACCTGCAGGGCAAGCGCGACGACGAGGGCGAGCCCGGCGAGCAGCGCGGAGAACGCGTTCTCGAACCAGGCGATGGCGCTGCCGGCCAGGACCGGCGCCAGGGCGGCCGGCAAGGTTCGCGGACGGGCACCCTCGACCCATTCAGCCAGTGACGCCATCTTCGCCCTTCTCGTGCCAGCACCGCAGCAGTGCCGTCCGGTCGATCTTGCCTATCGATGTGTACGCCAAGGTGGCGGCCCGCCGCAATTCCCGCGGCGCAACCGCACGGCCGAGCCGGGGTTCGAGCCGGTTCCGCACCTCCGTGAGGTCGTGGTCGCCGGTGGTCACCGCGACGAGCCGGTGTCCCCACCTCTCGTCCGGGACGGCCAGCAGCGCGAGCACCCCCGGACCGAACTCCTCGTCACAGGCCCGCTGCGCGGCGCCGAGGTCGACCTTCGCTCCCCCGGAGATCACCACGTCGTCGATCCGGCCGAGCACCTGGAGGCGGCCGTCCAGCCAGCGGCCGCGGTCATTGGTGCGGACGAGGTCGCCGCTGAGCACCTCGCGCGTCAGGTCGGGGCGCAGCCGGTAGCCCGAGAACGCCATCGGGCCGCCGAGGGAGAGCCGGCCGACGCCGGGGTCGGCCTCGTTCTCCGCCTCGATCTCGACGCGGACCCCGTCCAGCGGCACCCCGTCGTAGACGCAGCCGCCGCAGGTCTCGCTCATGCCGTACGTGGTCACCACCCTGATCCCGGCCTCGCGCGCCCGATCGCGCAGGCCCACCGGAACCGCGCTGCCGCCCACCAGGATCGCGGCGTAGTCCGGGAGCACGGCGCGCAGCCGCGCGTCCGCGAGGGCCCGGTCGAGTTGCGCCGCGACCAGCGAGAGGTAGGTGCGGCCGTCCGGCTCGGGCAGGTCGGCCAGATCGGAGCGAGCACAGCGGACGCGGGTGCCGGCCACGACGGCCCGCGCGATCGTCATCAGGCCGGCGACGTGCTGGGTCGGCAGCGCGCACACCCACTCCCCCGGCCCGCCGAGACGGTGGTGCGCCGCGGTGGCTGCGAACCGGACGGCGTTCGCACCGAGCACCACGGCCTTCGGCTCACCGGTCGACCCGGACGTGGTCACCACGGCCGCGGTACCCGGCTCGACCGGCTCGTCGAGGCCCAGCGCCGGCAGCAGCCGCGCCTCGGGACCGGGGGCGACCGGCGGTCCGCCGGCCAGCGCGTCCGCGAGGCCACCGACCAGGTCGGTGCCAGTGAGCAGCCGCAATCGCACGCCCCAACCCTAGGGTGTGGCGCCCAACGCCGGCTGGCGCCGCGATCGATCCAGCGTTGCCCGACTCACCGCAAACCTGAGTTTTACCTGAGAGCTCTCTTATGGAAGACTGCTCCCCGTGCTGAGACTCCGGACCGTGCGCGCGGGCATCGTCGCCCTCGCCGCAGTCTTCGGGATCACGCCGTTCGTCCCGGGCGCCGATCTTCTGGCCAGAGCCATGACCCCGCCCACCTCGGCGGCGACCACCGACACCAGCCAGACGGCCGAACTGGCGGCCTACCGGCAGTCTCTGCTGCACCGGCAGAGCTCCGCGATCGACATCCACAACGCCACGATCAAGGCGCTGCACGAGCAGAAGGTGCAGGAGCTCGGATACGAGCCGTCGATCACCGATCCGCGGGAGATCGCCCGGCAGATCATGATCAACAAGTACGGGTGGGGCGACGACCAGTTCGGCTGCTACAACTCGATCATCATGCGCGAGAGCCGGTGGGACCCGTACGCGGACAACCCCCACTCCAGTGCCTACGGCATCCCGCAGGCACTGCCAGGCAGCAAGATGGCCAGCTTCGGCTCGGACTGGCGGACGAACCCCGCCACCCAGATCCGCTGGGGCCTCGACTACGTGCACGACCGCTACGGCACCCCCTGCCAGGCCTGGGGCTTCAAGCGCTCCCACGGCTGGTACTGAGCTTCACCGACGCGGCCCAAGCGTCATCCCGGCGAGACCGTCATCCCGGGCTTGACCCGGGATCCCCGGCGCCCGGCTGGCAACGCAGGTCACGGGATCCCGGGTCAAGCCCGGGATGACAAAAAAAGGGGCCCGGGACGACAAAAGGGGGGCCCGGGATGACAAAAAGGGGGCCTGGGACGACGACCGGGGCCCGGGACGACAAAGGGAAGCCGGGACGACGAGGAGCAGAGGCTCAGAGGTGGGGCTCAACCGGGGGGACGATGCCGTCCTCGATCGCGCGGCGGAACAGGTCGAGCTTGCTCGCCGCCGGGCGGTTCACGTTGGTGTACTTCACGCGGATGCGCTTGAGGTACTCCTTGACGCTGTTCTCGGTGATCGTCAGCCGCCCGGCGACCTCGGGCACCTCGAAGCCGCCGGCGTACAGGGCCAGCACCTCGCGCTCCCTGGGTCCGAGGTTCGCGGCGACGTAGGACGCGTCGCCCTCGATGGCGGCGAGGATCTCCTGGCTGATCACCACCTGTCCCTCGGCCACGGCCTCGATCGAGGCGAGGGTCACCGAGATCGGCTCCGCCTTGCGGCAGACGCCGGCGGCCCCGCCGGCGAGCGCACGGCGCAGCAGCCGGACGTTGTCGGCGATCGAGTAGACCAGCACCTTGTAGCCGGCGTCGATCAGCTGCTCGGTGTTGTCCAGGGGGTCGGAGCCGTCGTCGAGCTGCAGGTCGAGCAGCACGACGTCGGCCTGCACCCCCTTCGCGAGGAACTCCGGCACGGTACCCGCCCCGTCGACCAGGGTGACCTGATGGCCGGGGTGGTTGTGCAGGGCCGCCGACATACCCAGGCGGATGGCTTCATGGTCGTCAATGACTGCGGTGGTGATCATCGGTTACCAGCCTAACGTGTACTGACCCGACCGCTGGCGTCGAGTCCGATCAATTCGCTGCTGCCATCCTCACGCACCGCCAGCACGGTAACAACGTCCTCATATCCCTCGGGGGCCGCACGGGCCACGACCCGCTTGGTGCTGGAGTCGGTCAGCAGCCGGCCCAGGTGCTGGGTCAGGGCCACCCGGACGTCCTCCGGCAGACGGGTTCCCCTGCTGTCGACGAGGCGGACGTCGACACCCCGGCCACGAGCCACCTCGATGGCGTCGGAAGTGAGTTCCGACACCAGGTTGCCCGCGCGCATCGCGTCCCGCAGCCGGCTCTCCTGGGCCAGGCAGGCCGCGCGTTCCTCATCGGTGAGCCCGCTCTCGGCGTCTGCGATCCGGTTGAGCAGGGGTCCGACCTGTGCCCGCAACTGGGTGAGCCACACATCCCGCAGCACCAGCTTCGAGAAGCTCTGGGCGATCGCCTTGTTCGCCGCGGCGGACGAGCGCCGCGACGCGTTCATCCGATCGGCCAGGTCGATCAGCCAGCTCTGCAGCAACTGCGCGACCAGCATCCACGCGAACGGCGTGAACCCCACGCGCAGGGTGTCGGCGACCCCCATGTCGTGGGTGATGGCCCAGGTGGCCGAGACGATCGCGTACACCCCGACACCGGTCCAGGCCACGCGCTCCCTGCCCCGGACGAGCACGGTGACCAGCAGCACCATCACCACGCTGCTGTGCCAGGTCGCGTACCCGGGCCAGTGGCCGTTCGGCAGCACCGCCTGGACGGTCAGGGTGACCGCGAGCAGTATGACCACGACCAGGATGGCGTCCCTCAGCTTCATCGGGTTCTCGTCGCTGCGGGAGAGGGTGAGCCACGTCGCGAGCGCGGCCAGGGCCTGCGCGGCGAACACCGGCCAGATCGCGGTGACCTGGTCGAGGCTGGTCCAGCCCAGCAGGAACTGCAGCCCGACGAGCACCCACACCAGCCGGATCAGCAGGGGCCGGGAAAGGTCGGGGATGTCGGCGAGGACGCGTCCGGCCCGCGGTCTGCGCGGCTGCTCCGCCTCGCCGACGGTGGACTCGTCCGGCTTCCAGCTCAGCACCACCACCGTGCCCTGGCCGGGCGAGGAGTGGATCTCGGCCTTCCCGCCGATCGCCCACATCCGGTAGACCACCGACACCTGCAGGCCGAGGCGCCGTTTGGGCACGAGGGCGGGATCGAAGCCCACGCCGTTGTCGGCGATCGAGATGGTCACCCCGCCCTTCTCCGGGCTGGCGAGCGTGACCTCCACGTCGTCCGCGCCGGAGTGCTTGGCGACGTTCAGGGCCACCTCGCGCACCACCATGCCGAGCGTGCTGGCCACCTGCTGCGGGACGGCGAGCCGCTCGACCTGCGAGACGAACCGCGCCTGCGGCACCAGCGCCGAGACCACGTCGGTGACCAACCAGGTCAGCTGGTCGCCGGTGACGGGGAGCCGTGCCTCCGTCGGCGCCTCCGCCTGGGCGAGCCGGTCGACGGCCCGCTGCGCCTGCTGGGCCACGTGCGGGTCGCCCGGGGCGTGCGCCGCCGCGACCAGGGTGGTCATCACCTCGTCGTGGACGATGCCGTCCAGGCGGTGGCGCTCCTCGAGCAGGGCCTCCTCGATGGCGGCGTCGGTCGCCTCCTTGCGGGTGGCCGCCTCCGCCTCGTCCAACTCCTTGAAGGCGTTCCCGACCACGCCGAGGGCGACGATCACCACGGAGGCGTTCATCACCAGGTTGATCATGTCCTGGAACGCGCCCAGCATGGACGCGCTCTGGCCGGAAGGGGTCATCCGCACCGCCGCGAACAGCAGGCCGGACGCGATCGCGTACGCGAACCCCCAGCCGGTGCCGGTGGTGACGGCGAGGCAGATCGCCGCCACGCCGAGGCACATCCACAGCCAGGGGCTGCTGCCCGCCACCTGGCCGGACTCCCAGGCCGCCGGCCAGGTGATCAGGCCGAAGGTGACGACGGTGACGTAGACGAGCGCGAACGGACGCAGCTTCCAGCCCTGGAAGCTGGCGAGCATCATGCCGACGCTGGCGACGATGATGCCGCCTCCGACGACCATCATCCACCAGCTCGCCAGGTACGGGATCTGGTCGACGGCGGCCAGCGACGCCGGGATCAGCGTGCCGAGGCAGAACAGGGCGACGCCGCGGTCCACCCAGGCGGACAGCTGCGAGGTCTTCGGCTTCATGCTCACCATGGGCGGCCCCAGTCGACCAGGGCATCGGCGCCGTGCTCCCCGTCCGGCCAGACCGCACGGACGATGCCGGCCGCGGCGAGGGCCTTGCGGCAGCCGGGGCACGGCGGATCGGTGATGTAGGCCGTGGCTCCCTTGGTGTCGCGCGTGGAGAACAGCAGGGCGTTCACCTCGGCGTGGATCGCAATGCAGAATCCGGGCGTCCCGGGACGGTCGTAGTCACCGAGGCCGGGCACCTGGTCGTAGTCGAGCTGCCCCCGCGGACAGGCGCCCTCCAGGCAGTCCGGACGCCCGGGCGCGGCCCCGTTGTAGCCGGTGGCGATGATCCGTCGATCCAGCACGAGGACCGCGCCGACCCGCCGCCGCGTGCACTTGGCACGGGCGGACACGGCGGTCGCGATGGTGAGGAAGTACTCGTCCCACCCCGGCACCACGTGCTGGCTCATTCGCCTCCCCGCTCGAGGACATCGTTCGTCGAACGCTCAGAGGCTATCGGCTGTCCCGCCGGAATCAGGCGAGGTAGTCGTTGGAGAAGGCCGGTGTCGGGTCGACCCGCTGCCCCGTGAGGCCCTGCGCGGCCATGAAGTCGGCCATCGCGGCCCACTGGTCGGCATCCAGGTGTCCGTCGACGGTGCCCTCCGGCGCCCACAGCTTCGTCGTGGCGACCAGGGTCGCGCGGGCCGCGTCCTTCGCCGCGGAGGCCGACAGCGCGGGCACGTACGTCGTCGACACCTCCAGCGCACGATCGGGGTCGGCCACCACGGCGGAGATGCCGGCCAGCATGCCGCTCGCCACGGCCTTGACCACGTCGGGGTGATCCTTGGCGTACGCGGACGTGGTGATCAGGCAGATGCCCACCAGCGGCACCTCGCCCTCGGCGATCGGGATGCTGCGGGTCGCGAAGCCACCCAGCGAGAACTGCACGGCCTCGTTGTTGCTGAACCCGACGATCGCGTCCACCTTGTCGGTGGAGAGGGCTGCCTGCTGGGTGTAGCCGATCTCCCGCACCTGCACGTCGGCCTCGCCGAGGCCGGCCGTGCGCAGCGCCACCTGGAGACCGAACCAGTTCTCGCCGTACTTGCCGGGGAGGCCGATCGAGTGGCCCTTCAGGTCGGCCAGCGTCCGGATCGGCGAGTCGGCGGGCACGATCACCTCGACCGGGTAGGTGCGGTAGTAGGCGGCCACGGCAACCAGGTCGACACCCTGGGCGCGGGCCTGCAGCAGTTCGTCCCCGCCGGCGACGACGAACTGCTCCTGACCGGCGGCGATCGCGGTGAACAGCCCCTCGGAGGTGCCGTGGTGACGCAGGGTGGGCTGCACGCCGGCCGCGGTGAACGCCCCGTCCGTCTCGGCGACGTAGAACGGGCTGAACTGGACGTTGGGGATGTAGGTCAGCCCGATCGTCGGGGACGGCAGCGCCGCGGTGGTCGGCGTGCCGGACGGGGCCGTCGGCTGGCTGCAGCCGGCGAGCAGCAGGACGGCGGCGATGGCGGCGATGATGCGGGTTCTCACGTTTCGTTGCCTCTCAGGAGCGATGCAGGGAGTCGATGATCCGGGAGCGGCGCTCCCAGAAGTGAATGGCCGCGTAGGCGGCGGATGCGATCACGCAGAGCACGACGATGGTCGCCAGCATGCCGGCGGTGTCGACCGATTCGCGCTGGACGGTGAGCACGGTGCCGAGCCCGGCACCGCCCATCACCATCTCGCCGACGATCGCACCGGTGACGGCGAGCGTGACCCCGTTGCGCACCCCGCCGAGGATCGACGGCAGCGCCATCGGCAACTCGACGTGGACGAGCAGCCCGACCGACGAGGCGCCGTCGATGCGGCCGGCGTCGACGACGTCGGCGTCGACATGGCGGAGGCCGACGACGGCGGAGATCAGGATCGGGAAGAACACGATCAGCGCGCAGAGCACGATCACCGGAACCAGCCCGTAGCCCAGCCACAGCACCAGCAGGGGGGCCAGCGCGATCGCGGGGACGGCCTGGGTCGCGCCGAGGAACGGGTTGACCGCCGCGGCGGCCCACGGCGAGCGGTGGATGACCACGGCGAGGGGCAGGGCGACGACGATGCCGAGCAGCGCTCCCCCGAAGGCCTCGGCGAGGGTGACGACGAGGTAGCTGAGGTACCCCGGGTCGACGAGATCCGACACGAGCCGGGCCGCGACGGCGCCGGGCGTGGGCAGGTAGGGCGAGCCGGGTCCGGCGGTGACCGCCCAGCCCACGAGCAGCAGGACGCCGAGCAGCGTCGGGGCGAGCATTTCGCGCCTCATCCTGCCTCCGTCCCTTCCACACGGTCCTCGTGGCCGGGGCAGGGCGGGATGCAGATGCGGACGCACCGCGCGACAGTGCGCGCGAGCGCCTCGTGCTGCCTCCCATCCGGACTTTCACCGTCGGTCCTGGAGTTCCACCAGGTCAACCGGCCAGCTGGGCTGGACCGGGTCGCGGACTGTCACCGCCGGTTCGGAATTACACCGACCCCGGAGCACGTTCACGGACAGTCTACCGCCCCCGACCCGCACCGAACGCCACCGTTCGCGTCGAGCGCCTCCTCCCAGGCTGGAGCGTTTGACGCCAACGGTGGCGCTCGGCGGATCGCGAGGAGGAGACTGGCGCCGTCCCGGCGGGGCCGGGCACGCACAGAAAGGACTGCCATGCGGGTCGCCGTCCCGTCCGAAGTGAAGAACCACGAGTACCGGGTAGCGATCACCCCGGTGGGGGTCGCGGAGCTGGTCGCCCACGGCCACGAGGTGTACGTGCAGGCCGGCGCGGGTCTCGGCTCCTCGATCAGCGACGAGGAGTACATGGCACAGGGAGCGCGGATCGTGCCGACCGCGGCGGAGACCTGGGCGAGTGGCGAGATGGTGCTCAAGGTGAAGGAGCCGGTGCCGGCGGAGTTCGGCCACCTGCGGGACGACCTGGTGCTGTTTACCTACCTGCACCTCGCCGCGGACCAGGCGGGGACGGAGGCGCTGCTGGCCGCGGGGACGACGGCGATCGCGTACGAGACCGTCCAGTTGCCGAACGGGCTGCTGCCGCTGCTCTACCCGATGTCGGAGGTGGCCGGCTGCCTCGCCCCGCAGGTCGGCGCGCACGCGATGATGAAGGCACAGGGCGGCCGTGGCGTGCTGATGGGCTGCGTCGGTGGCGTGGCGAACGCCAGGGTGGTCGTACTGGGCGGCGGCACGGCCGGACAGAACGCCGCCAACGTCGCGCTCGGCATGGGCGCGGACGTGACCATCCTCGACACCGACCTCGAGAAGCTGCGCACCACGTTCTGGCGCTACGAGAACCGGGTGCACGGGATCGTGTCGAGCCGGCTGGCGATCCGCGAGCAGGTCCTGGCCGCCGACATGGTGATCGGCACGGTGCTGATCCCCGGGGCGAAGGCGCCGAAGCTGGTCACGAACGAGATGGTCGCGCAGATGAAGCCGGGGTCGGTGCTGGTCGACGTGGCCATCGACCAGGGCGGCTGCTTCGAGGACTCGCACCCGACCACCCACGCCGACCCGACGTTCATGGTGCACGGCTCGGTGTTCTACTGCGTGGCGAACATGCCCGGGGCCGTGCCGAACACCTCCACCTGGGCGCTGACCAACGCCACCCTCGCCTACGCGCTGCAGCTCGCCGACAAGGGCTGGAAGCGCGCGCTGGCCGAGAACCGGCCGCTGGCGCTGGGGCTCAACACCCATGCCGGGCGGATCACCTACCCGGCGGTGGCGGACGCCTTCGGCCTGCCCTGCACGCGGGTGGACGAACTGCTGGACTGAGCCGCCCGGGCTCCGCGGCCACGATGGCTGCCCGTCGCAGCCCGTCCGCGGCGTTCTCGATTTCGCCCTGTGAGGACGGGTGCGCTAAAGTCTCTTCTCGCGCGCCGCTAGCTCAACTGGCAGAGCAGCTGGCTCTTAACTAGCGGGTTCGGGGTTCGAGTCCCTGGCGGCGCACGAAACGAAAGGGCCCCGAGGATCTCCTCGGGGCCCTTCGCGTATCTCCGGACTACTTCACGCCGCCTGCGGTCAGGCCGGCGACGATCCGCCGCTGGAAGATCAGCACGCCGACGATCAGCGGCACGGTGATCAGCACACCGGCGGCCATGATGGTGCCCCAGGGGGTGTCATAGCCGTAGGCGCCGGTGAACTTCGCCAGCGACACGATCGCGGTGTACATCATCGGGTCGGTGCCGAAGGTCAGCGCGATCATGAACTCGTTCCAGACCGCGATGAAGGTGATGATCGCCGTCGTGAACACGCCGGGCGCGGCCAGCGGGAGGATGACCTTCCGGAACGCCTGGCCGGCCGTGCAGCCGTCCACCATGGCTGCCTGCTCCAGCTCCACCGGCAGCTGCCGGAAGAACGCGGTCAGGTTCCACACGCACAGCGGCAGGCCGAACGACAGCGACGGGATGATCAGCGCCTGGTAGGTGTTCATCCAGTTGATCGGCATCCACGCGTACGCGCCGGTGAACATCTTGAACAGCGGGATCAGCAGGGTGATGCCCGGGAACATCGAGCAGCCGATGATGATCGACAGCACGAGGCCCTTCATCCGGAACCGCAGCCGGGCCAGGGCGTAGGCGCCCAGGATGCCCAGCACCAGCGTGAGCAGCGTCGTCGTGAGCGAGACGATCACCGAGTTCACCAGCGCGACGCCGAAGCCGTTGCGCGGGTCGAACACCGCCGGGTAGTTCTCGAACGACACCGGGTTCGGCCAGAACGAGGTGTCGCGGCCCATGGTCGGCAGGCGCAGTGACGACACCACCATCCAGTAGAACGGCGCGATGCAGTAGAGGATGATGAACGTCATTCCGAGGAAGATGCCCACCTTGCTGAGCCAGTACTTCCAGTCGTGCTGGGGCTTGTTGAGGGCCTCCAGCTCTTCCGCGGTCAGGCGGGCGGATACGGTCGCGGTGCTCATGACTGGAACTCCCCACTCGTGACGGTGGTTCGAGCCGGCTTGATCTGCCGCTTCTCCTCCTTGGCCCGCAGCTTCTGCCGCTTGCGCTGCTCGGTGATCGCCCTGGTCTCCTCGTCACCGATCACGTCCGCGCCCAGGAGCCGGACGAAGATGAACGCCACCAGCACGATGTAGGCGAACAGCACCAGCGAGTACGCCGCCGCCGACCCGTAGCGCAACTGGTTGTTCTCCACGTAGGCGAACATCGAGATCGTCTCCACGGAGTACTTGCCCTCGCCGATCATGCCCCAGGGCAGGTCGAACATGCGCATGGTGTCGAGGGTGCGGAACAGCACCGCGACGACGAGCGCCGGCTTGACCATCGGCAGGGTGATCCGGGTGAACTGCTGCCAGGCGTTGGCACCGTCCACCCGCGCCGCCTCGTAGACGTCCGACGGAATGGTCTGCAATCCGGCAAGGGTGAGCAGGCCGATGAACGGCGCGGTCTTCCAGACGTCGGCGATGATCACCGCCCATTGCGAGAAGGCGTTGTCCGCGAGCCAGAGGATCTTCTGGTCGAGGATCTTGTTCATCACGCCGTTGGAGTCGAAGATCAGGCCCCACATCCGGGCGGACACGATCGTCGGGATCGCCCACGGCACCAGGATGGCCGCGCGCACGAAGCCCTTGCCGCGGAACGCCCTCGCCATGATCAGCGCCATCGCCACGCCCAAGACGGTCTCCAGGGCGACGCACACCACGGTGAAGAAGGTGACGTTCAGGAAGGAGTTGATCAGGCGGTCCATGCTTCCCCACACGCCGGTGACCGTCGTGGGGTTGGCGAAGATGTCCGTGAAATTCTGTAGTCCGACGAATGACTCACCCTCGGCGATCATGCCGGTGGCCGGATCGACGGCGGTGTTCTTGCGGAAGACCGACTCCCGCAATGAGAGCAGGATCGGGATCCCGACCACGAACAGGATCACGAGCATCGTGGGTGAGATCAGGATCGCGGCCAGCGTGCCCTGACCGTCACTCAGCAGGTTCTTCTTGCGTTTCTCGATAACGGGAGGCGTATTGCCGGCTAGCGTCGTTGCCACACCCTGGCTCATCCTTCCCACCTCCTCTGCTGTGAGTTCCGAGTGGGATTTTGAGGGGATGCTACTCGGGGCCGCGGTACGCCGCGACCCCGAGCAGCCTCGACAAGCCGAGTGTTACTTCAGCAATTCCTCCAGCTTGGTCTGCAGATCACCGAACGCCTGCTCAGGGGTGGTGTTGCCCTGGCCGACCGCGGTCTGCAGCGCCGCGTAGGTGGCGTCCTGGATCGCCGAGGTCACGTCGCCGTAGCGGACGGCCTTCGGACGGGCCTTGGCGGTCTTGATCGACTCACCGAGGGTGGACAGGTAGCCGAACTGCTTGTTGAGCTCGGCATCGGCGTACATGCTCTCGAGGATCGGAGCCAGCGAGCCCTTCTGCAGGAAGACCTTCTGGATGTCCTCGGACGCGATCCACTTGATGAAGTCACCAGCGGTGCCCTTGTTGGTGGCGAAGGCCGAGATGCCGATGTTGTGGCCACCGAGGGTGGACACGCCCGGGCCGTTCTTGCCCGGCAGCGGGGCAACGGCGAACTTGCCGGCCACACCAGAGGAACCGTCGGTCTTGCTGGCCAGGTTCCAGACGTACGGCCAGTTGCGCAGGAACAGGATCTTGCCGTCCTGGAACGCCTGCCGGCTCTCCTCTTCCTTCCAGGTGATGGCGTCCTTCGGGATCATCCCGGACTTGAAGCCGTCGACCATCCACTGCAGGCCTGCGATGGCCTCGGGGGTGTTGACCGCAGGCTTGCCGTCATCGGTGATGAACTGGCCGCCGGCCGAGTTCACGGCCTCGGCAATGTTGCAGGTCAGGCCCTCGTACTTCTGGTGCTGGCCGGAGTAGCAGGACATGCCCTTCTGGTCAGGCAGGACCTTGTCGCAGACGGCCTGCATCTCGTCCCACGTCTTCGGGGCCTCGACGCCCGCCTTGTCGAGCAGGTCCTTGCGGTAGTAGAGCATCGCGCCGTCGGAGGACTGCGGGTAGGCGTAGAGCTTGCCGAAGTAGGACGCCGCGTCGACCGCGCTGGCGAGCATGCCGGTGGTCGGGAACTTGTCCGCGGGCAGCTCCTGCAGCCAGCCGTTGGCGGCGAACTCGGCCGTCCACACGACGTCGACCGACATCACGGAGAACTCACCGCTCTTCGCCTGCGCGCGCTTGATCATGTCCGCGCGCTGCTGGTCGGCCTCGGGCGACAGCTCCCGCAGCGTGACCTGCTCGTTGGGATGTGCATCGTTCCACTGCTTCAGGACGCCCGCCCAGACACCTGCGGTGTCCTTGCCCTGGGCGTAGGTGATCGGTCCACGCTCGTCCCAGTTCACGCCTGCGGCGGCCGGGGAGCTGGCCCCGGGGCTGGGAGTGGAGGAGCTACACGCAGCGGTCACCAGCACGGCACCTACGGATGCCACTGCTGCGAACACGCGCCGCGTTGTGCGTGCATGAGACATTGAGTCCTCGCTTCTCAAATGTGTCCCCCGCCTGGGGACCTCTGTCAGCACTCTAGGCACGGGATCCCCCCGATGGGCAGCACCTTTCCCGGATTGTTATTGAAATCCACCGTAGCGATCAGGTCGATGTGGGATTTGAATCGGTTCAGTTGCGTTTCACCGATTCAGCGGATCTAGGTAAAACGACTGACCTTCGAGTACTTCCCACACCCTGGCCGCGCCAGCAGCCGTCAGCGGCCGCGCAGGATCGAGCGGACGATCAGGACGAAGGTGATCGCGCCACCCGCAGCCGCAGCCAGCAGCGCCACGCGGTCGGTGCGCAGGTTGCCGCGCTCGTCCACCACCTGGGCGCGAGCCTGCTCGAAGCTGCCCTGGGCGAACGTCCGGGCGTCCGCGACGGTGTTGGCGACGATCGCCTTCGGGTGCACCTGGCTGATCAGGCCTTCCACGCTCGCGGCGAGCCGGCGACGGGCGGCGTCGATCTCGGCCTCGATCTCCTCGCGAGTGCGGACTGCCTCTGCCATAGCTCCTCCAAGCTCACCGGGCCGCTGGGTCGTGCCCAGCCTATGCCCGCGGCGGGGCCGGGCGAGGCGGAACGGACCTGGCCGCCAAACGCGTGGCACTAGGGTGGCGCCATGGCCCGACTCCAGCCCGGTGACACCGCTCCAGCCTTCACTCTCCCGGACCCGGAAGGGCGTCCGGTCTCGCTGTCGGATTTCGCCGGCAGTCGCGCGATCGTCTACTTCTTCCCCGCGGCGCTGACACCGGGCTGCTCGCTCGAAGCGATGGACTTCGATGCCGCCATGGGTGATCTGGACGCCGCCGGCTACCGGGTGGTGGGCATCTCCCCGGACGACACCGAGAAGCTGGCCCGGTTCGCAGAGCGCGACGGGCTGCGCTTCCCCCTGTTGTCCGATCCGGGACGCGAGGTGCTGGAGGCCTACGACGCCTTCGGTTCGAAGATGCTCTACGGCAAGCTCGTGGAGGGCGTGATCCGCTCGACGTTCATCGTGGACGTGGACGACGCCGGCACCGGGACCGTCGCGGTCGCGCAGTACAACGTGAGAGCCACCGGACACGTCGCGAAGCTGCGCCGCGAACTGGGGGTCTAGCGGCGCGTGCCGCCGCCGTCAGCAGCGCTGCTCGACGGCAGCCGGGGGGGTGGTTGCCCAGGAGGCGAGCAGCCGGAGGGCTTCGGCGGTGGCGGAGGCCGGTTCGGCGGCGTAGACGGTCAGGGTGAGCCCTGGCTCGGACAGCATGTCCGCGCTCTCGTAGCCCAGAACCAGGTTGCCCACCACCGGGTGGTGAAAGGTCTTGGTGCCGGCGCCGTGGAGCCGGACGTCATGGCTGCTCCAGCGGCGACGAAACTCCTCGCTCAGGGTGGACAGCTCGCCGACGAGGTCCTGCAGCTGCCGGTCACGGGGTGCCCGGCCGGCCTCCGTGCGCAGAATCGCCACGCTGATGTCGGCGGCGCCCGCCCAGTCCGGGTAGAAGCGGTGCGAGTCGTCGTCGAGGAAGGTGTAGCGGGCGAAGTTCGGCACCTCGGCCCTGGTCCGTTCGTACAGCGGCGAGTGCATCGCCCGGCCCAGCAGGTTCGTGGCCAGCAGGTCCATCCGACCGTTGCGGACGATCGCCGGCCCGCCGGTGACGGCATCGAGCACCCAGTGCAGCGACGGTGGTGGCGTCCACGGCCGGGCGGTGCTGCGCCGGGGCCGCAGCAGCGTGCTGGTGCCGTCCGCCCCCTCGGCCAGCAGGAGCAGATGGGCCCGTTCGGCGTCGTCGAGCCGGAGCGCACGGGCCAGTGCCTGTAGCACCGACGGGCTCACCCCCGACAGCCCGGTGCGCTCGATCCGGGAGTAGTACTCCACGCTCACGCCCGCCAGCGCAGCGACCTCGCTGCGGCGCAGGCCGGGAACCCGGCGGCGGCCGGAGCTGGGCAGCCCGACGTCGTGCGGGGCGAGCTTCGCGCGGCGCGAGACCAGGAACTCCCGCACCTCCTCGGAGTTGTCCATGACCGCCACGGTAGGGCCCCCGCGAGAGGAGAGGAACGCACTGCCGATACACCCATCCGCAGGGACTCCCACCCGCACGCGCCGGGGGGTTGGATGGCTGCCGAAGGACAACCTCTGAAGGAGACTCATGCGTGCAGTGAAGCTGTACGGCGCCCGGGACGTGCGCGTCGAGGACGTGCCGATGCCCACCATTCGCGAGGACGGGGACGCGATCGTCAGACTCGCCGCGGCCTGCGTCTGCGGCTCCGACCTGTGGGCCTACCGGGGCATCGACCCGATCACCACTCCGGTCACGGTCGGCCACGAGTACTGCGGTGTCGTCCAGGAGGTCGGGCCGAGCGTGACCAGCGTCAGGCCCGGCGACTTCGTGGTCGGGTCGTTCTTCGCCTCCGACGGCACCTGCGAGATCTGCCGGTCCGGCTACCCCAGCGGATGCGTCGACCGCCGCGGCATGGGCGAGGAGAACTGCCAGGCCGAGTACCTGCGCGTCCCGCTCGCCGACGGAACCCTCGTCGCCACCCCGGGCATGCCGGACGAGGACCTCGTCCCCCACCTGCTGGCCGCCTCCGACGTGCTCGGCACCGGCTGGTTCGCCGCGAAGGCTGCCGGGGTCGGCCCCGGCAAGACCGTCGCCGTGGTCGGGGACGGGGCCGTCGGCCTGCTCGGAGTCCTCGCAGCGAAGGAGCTCGGCGCGGAGCGGATCATCGCGATGAGCCGCCACGAACCCCGCCAGAAGCTCGCCGTCGAGTTCGGCGCCACCGACATCGTCACCGAACGCGGTGACGAGGGCGTGGCGAGGATCAGGGACCTGACCGACGGACTGGGTGTCCACTCCACGCTGGAAGCGGTCGGCACCCAGGAGTCGATGATGCAGGCCATCCGTTCCACCCGCCGCGGCGGCCACGTCGGTTTCGTCGGCGTCCTCCACGGCGTCGAGCTCCCCGGCCGGGACCTGTTCTTCTCCCACGTCCACCTTCACGGCGGGCCCGCCCCCGTCCGCGCCTACCTCCCCGATCTGATCGAGCGCATCGTGAGCCGCCGGATCCGGCCCGGACGCGTGTTCGACCTCGAACTGCCCTTCGACCAGGCGGCCGAGGCCTACGCCGCGATGGACGAACGTCGCGCCATCAAGGCACTGCTCCGGTTCTGACCATGTCCGAGCCGTCCGTCCGCCCGGCCGCAGGCCGACTGCGGCTGGGGCTGATGGTCACGGTGGTGTTCATCACCTCCATCGCCCCGCTGGCCACGGACATGTACGTGCCCGCGTTCCCGCAGGTCGCCGCGGATCTCGCCACGGGCGCGTCCCAGGTGCAGCTCACCCTCACCACGTTCTTCGTCGGAATGGCGCTGGGCCAGTTGCTCGGCGGCCCGGTGTCCGACCAACGCGGACGCCGCAGCCCGCTCCTGGTGTCGCTGCTGATCCTGGTCGCCGCCTCCCTGGGCTGCGTGTTCGCCACCAACATCCAGCTCATGATGGCGACGCGCTTCGTGCAGGGCTTCAGCGGCGGTTGGGCGATGGTGATCGCCCGCAGCGTCGTGGTCGACCTGAGTTCGGGTGCCGAACTGGTCCGGGCGATGAACCTGCTCGCCGGCATCGGCGGCGTCGCGCCGGTCGTCGGTCCGCTCCTCGGGGCGGCGATCCTGCAGCTGTCGCACTGGCGGACGACCTTCGCGATGGTCGCCGCACTGGGCGCAGCGATGGGCGTCGCCGCCTGGTTCGTGGTGCCGGAAACCCTTCCGGAGGACCGTCGTCATGGAGGTGGACTCCGGAAGATCATGCGCTCGACCCGAACCGTCCTCGGGAACCGCCGCTACGTCGGCTACCTGCTCCTGGTCGGCCTCTCGATGGGCGTCATCTTCGCCTACGTCGCCACCTCCGCCTTCGTCCTGCAGTCCATGAACGGGCTGACGCCGATGGCGTACTCGCTGGTGTTCGCCGGCAACGCGGTCGGTCTTGCCCTGGGAACGCTGGCGTCCGCCCGGCTCGTCGGACGCCTCAGGACCCGCGCGGTGATCGCGATCGGCGTGAGTGCGACCGGTCTCGCCGGAGCGTTCATGCTGGTGGGTGCGGTGTGGTTCGGCATGCCGCTGGCCGTCGCCCTCATCGGCTTCTTCGTGTTGATGACCGCGCAGGGCCTGATCAGCGCGAACGCCGGCGCCCTCGCCTCCAACGAGGTCCTCGACCATCCCGGCACGGGCTCAGCGCTGCTGGGGTTCCTGCAGTGGTGCATGGCCGGCCTGATCGCACCGCTGGCCGGCATCGGCGGCGACCGGACGGCGGTCCCCATGGCAGCCATCGTCGTGATCCTCACTGTCGGATCCTTGCTGGCGCTGTTCGTCGTGGCCCGGCCGCGTTCGCGAGCCCTCTTGCCCGAGGCCGACCCGATCGACGGAAACTGGAGGACATGACGAAGATCTTCATCACCGGTTCGGCCCAGGGCCTCGGGCGCGGGGCCGCAGAGGAACTACTGGCCGCGGGCCACGAGGTGATCGTCCACGCACGCACTCCCGGGCGGCTCGCCGCGGTGGCCGACCTGGCCTCCCGGGGCGCGCAGGTCGTCGTCGGCGACCTGGCCGACGCCCGGCAGACCAGGGAACTGGCGGAGCAGGTCAACCGGCTGGGGGCGGTCGATGCGGTCATCCACAACGCCGGTGTCCTCTCGGGCCCGTCGCTGGTGGCCGTGAACGTCCTCGCGCCGTACCTGCTCACCGCACTGGTGGCGCGGCCGGCACGGCTGGTCTACCTGAGCAGCGGCATGCACCGGGGCGGCCGGCCGCGACCGGACCTGCTGGAGGGCGCCGCCAGCTACTCGGACACCAAGCTGTTCGTCACGACCCTGGCCGCCGCCGTGGCCAGGCTGTGGCCGGACGTGCTCAGCAACGCCGTCGATCCGGGCTGGGTACCCACGCGGATGGGCGGGGCGGGCGCACCGGACGACCTGCGCCTCGGTCACCTCACCCAGACCTGGCTCGCCACGAGCGACGACCCGGACGCGCTCACCTCCGGCGACTACTGGCACCATCGGCGGCGCGCGACCCCGCACCCCTCGGCCGTCGACCGGGCGTTCCAGGACCAGCTGCTCGACCGACTCGCCCGACTCACCGGCACGCCCCTCGGCTGACCGCGGCCGCGGGCGTCCCGGCGCGTCAGAGGGTGGCGGCGTGCGGGTCCCAGGCGTCGGGCAGCAGCGGCACGGGGTCGATCGCGCTGGCCACCTCGACGGTGCGGTGGGTGACGATCGACTCCTCCATCGCCACCATCACGTCGAGGATGTGGTACCCCAGCTCGCCGGACGCGACCGGCGCGCCCCCGCCCCGGATGCAGCGAGCCAGGTCGAGAGCGCCGGCACCGCGGCCGTAGGTCTCCTCCGCCACCGGCACGTCCACCCACGCCGGCTCGTCCCGCAGGGTGGCCATGGTCGCCGGGCGCGTGATCCGGACCGAGCCGCCGAAGGTGTTCGGGTCGGGGACGACCAGCGTCCCCTCGGTGCCGGTCACCTCGAAGAAGCCCGTCCGGGCCAGCGGGGAGTCGAAGCTGAACACGCTCTGGGCGACGCCGCCGCCCGCGAAGCTCGCGATGGCGGCGACGTGGCTGGGCGCGACGACCGGGAACTCGGTGCCCGCGCGGTCGCCGACCAGGATCGTCCGGGTGGCCCGGCTCTTCGAGCCCACCGCTGCGACCGTGGCGAACGGGCCGAAGATGTGGGCCAGTGCGGTGAGGTAGTACGGGCCGATGTCGAACAGCGGTCCCGCACCGGCGGCGAACAGGAACTCGGGATTGGGGTGGAACAGGTCGGGCCCGGGATACTGGATGACCGTCTGCGCGGACAGCGGGACGCCGATGTCGCCGCGCTCGATCGCCCGGCGGGCGGTCTGCAGGCCCGGGCCGAGGACGGTGTCCGGTGCCACTCCGACCAGCAGCCCGGCCGCGGCCGCGTCCGCCAGCAGGCCGCGGGCGCTGTCGCGGTCGATGCCGATCGGCTTCTCCGACCACACGTGCTTGCCCGCGGCGATCGCCGCGGCCGACACCTCCGCGTGCACGGCCGGGATCGTCAGGTTGACCACGAGTTCGACGTCCGGGTGAGCGAGGACGTCCGCAGCGGTCCCGGAGCCGGGCACGCCGAACTCCGCGGCCCTGGTCGCGGCGCGCTGCGGCTCGAGGTCGCCGACGATCAGGACCTTGAGGTCGGGGAACGTCGTGAGGTTCTTCAGGTAGGCCTCGCTGATCATCCCGGCGCCGATCAGGCCGACGCCCACGGGCCCGGTACGCCGTGGCGCTCCGGCGGGAACGGTCGGACGGGACGTCTCGGTGCTGCTCATCACAGGCCTTCCTCTGCGGCAAGGGTGCGGAGGGCCGCGGTCGCGAGGTCGTGGTCCTCGTGGGACTCCAGCCCCGACACCGCCACGACGCCCACCATCGTCCCATGCACCCGGATCGGCACCGCACCGCCGGCGGGGAAGTAGCGCTCGGGCGGAAGGGCGAAGGCCGCGAGGAAGGCCATCGGGTCGCCGTCCCCGACGTGGCGCCGCCAGACCTCCAGCGACGGTTCCCCGAAGTGCTGAACGATCCGGGTCTTGCGCTCCGCCCAGCGGTCGTTGTCCGCGCTGCTGCCCGGGAGGCCGGCGTGGAAGACGCGCTGTTCACCGAGGTGGACGCACACCACGACCGGGAGCGCGTTCCGCCAGCACGCCTTCAGCAGGGCGTTGCCGAGGCGCCACGCCTCCTCATGCCCGAAGCGATCCAGGTCGGGGATCTCTTCAGTGATCAGTTCGACCGGCATCCGGCATCATCCTCCGCGTCGAGGTGGGATCGGTAGGACAACCGTATGGCATCTTCTAACTCTCGACAAGCAAAAGTTGCCCCTATTCTGTTATTACCTGCCCTGTTGTTCTCCGAAGCTGCTGTGCCAGACTCTTCGCATGCGAGAACCGCTGGACGCGCCGGGCACGTCTCCGGGGGCGCCCGGCGAGGCGGCGCCAGCGCTCACCCGCGCGAGCGATCTGTTCCAGGTGCTGCGCGACGGCCGGCCGCGGACGCGCGCGGAGTTGGCTCTGACGACGGGGTTGTCCCGGTCGGCCGTCGCGGCGAAGGTCGATCAGTTGCTGGAGTGCGGGCTCGTCGCCCCGGTCGGGGAGGCCGCGTCCAGCGGTGGCCGGCCGCCGGCGCGCTTCGCCTTCGCCGCGGCGGCCCGCTCGGTGCTCGCCGTCGACATCGGCGCGCGCCACGTCCGGATCGCGCTCACGGATCTCAGTGGCCACGTCGCCGCCGAGGAACGGATCCCGCTCGCGGTGGCCGAGGGACCCGAGGTGGTGCTCGGTGCGGTGCTGGAGACCGCGACCCGCCTGTTGTCGACGGCTCCCGGCGGTACCCGGCTCGCCGGAGTGGGCATCGGCCTGCCCGGCCCGGTCGAGCACTCGACCGGACGACCCGTGCGGCCGCCGATCATGCCGGGATGGGACGGTTTCGACGTGGTCGGGTTCGTCCAGCGCTCGCTGGAGGTGCCCGTGCTCGTCGACAACGACGTGAACATCATGGCGCTGGGTGAGCGCGCGGCCTTCTGGCCCGACATCGACGACCTGCTGTTCATCAAGGTGGCGACCGGGATCGGCGCCGGCATCATCAGCTACGGCCAGCTCCAGCGCGGCGCGGACGGCACGGCGGGTGACCTCGGCCACGTCCGGGTGCCCCGCGGGGAGGACGTCGGCTGCACCTGCGGCAACACCGGCTGCCTCGAGGCGCTCGCCTCCGGCACGGCGCTCGCCCGCGTCCTCGCCGCACAGGGCCAGCCGACGGCGACGGGTGCCGATGTGATCTCGCTCGCGGCGAACCGGGTGCTCCCGGCGATCCAGGCCCTGCGCCAGGCCGGCCGTGACATCGGCGAGGTGCTCGCCACCTGCGTGAACCTGCTCAACCCGCGCGTCATCGTCATCGGCGGGTCGATGGCGGCGGCCGGCGAGCACATCATGGCCGGCGTGCACGAGGTGGTGTACCGCCGCTCGCCGCCACTGGCCACGGCGAACCTGCGGATCGTGCTCTCCCAGGCGCGCGACCGCGCCGCCATCTTCGGCGCCAGCCACCTCGTCTCGGAGTACGTCCTCTCCCCCGCCGGCGTCGAGGCCGTGCTCAGCGCGTCGTCGGCCTGAACGCGATCGCCGTCCCCGCCGAGGTGGCCGCGAGGATCGGATAGAGGTTGCCGAGAACGACCGCGCCGAGGAGGCGCAGCGGTCGGGGCACGCCCGGCCAGAAGCCGGCGGGATAGACCGTCCAGACCAGGCCCGACCACACTCCCCCGACCGGCCAGGCGAACAGGACCAGACCCGTCCCGGCCAGGACGGCGGCGGCGCGTCGCGGTGAGCCGCGGCGGCCGGCGAGCCAGGCCACGGCCGGCGCGAGGGCGATCCAGTGCGGCGTCCAGGACAGCGGCGAGATCAGCAGGGTGACCAGGGCGAGCGCACCGTAGGTGGCCAGCGGGCCGGGGTCGCGGCGGACGATCAGGAGCAGTCCGCCGACGCCGACCAGCCCGGCGAGGGCCAGCCAGAGCGACGTGGTGAGGCTCGCCGGCCAGCCCAGCGCGGTCCCCAGGCGGAGCAGGACGCCGCGCAGCGACTGGTTGCCGAGGTGGCCGGCGCCGATGCGGTCCCCGGCGAGCGCACCCAGCCAGAAGCTCGCGCTCGCGGACGGGTGGGCGACCGCCCCGGCCAGCACCGTGGCGGCGAACGCCCCGGCCGCCGCACCCGCGGCCCGACGGTCGCCGCGGAGCAGGTAGTACACCGCGACCAGGGCGGGCGTGAGCTTGATGCCGGCGGCGAGACCGACGAGCACCCCTTTGGCAGGGTGGTCGCGCGGCAGCAGCACGTCGGTGAGCACGGCGAGGGCGAGCAGCACGTTCACCTGGCCCATGACGAGGTTCTGCTGCATCGGTTCGCTGACCAGGATGATCCCCACCGAGGCCACGGCCAGCGGGTGCCGCCACGCGCGAGGGAGCGGAGTGTGCCGCCAGGCCAGCCGACAGCTCATGGCCAGCGCGCCGCTGCTCAGGAGGGTCATCGCCGCCTTGGCCGCGTCGAGCGGGAGGACCGCCAGCGGGGCGAGCACGAGCAGCGCGAACGGCGGATACAGGAACGGCAGGTGGTAGGCGGTGAAGCCGGCGGCGTAGACCGGCCGACCCGCGGCGCCGGCCATGACCGCCTCGCGGTAGACCTGCAGGTCGGCCATCGTCCAGCGCATCGCCGGGTCCTGGACGGTGACGACGACGTGCCAGGCGACCGCGGCGACGAGGGCCACGTACGCGAGCGCCACGGCGAGGCGGACCCGGGTGCCACCGGCGCGCGCCGACACCTGCGGGAGCGGGGAGACGACCACCCTTCGACTCTCGCGGGGGCCGCCGTCGCGGCGCGTCCGGGTGGTCCCCCGGATCGGGAGTGGGGTTAACCCCCGGCCGGACGCAGGTCCTGGACGTCGACGTCGTCGTCCCAGACCTGGCCTCGGGAGTCGGGACCGAACTCGATCCGGACGGGCCGCCCGGCATCGACAACCACCAGCAGGTCCGCCCGGCAGGACGGGGCGACCGACCAGGGCCACGACGGCTCCGGGCAGGCGGCGACCAGTTCGCTGAACCGGGTGGTGGGTGCGGGCGGCACGACCACGCCGGTGGTGGCGAACTCGTAGCGCGGCGAGCCGCCGGCACCGGCCGTGGTGGCCACCCGCAGCCGGACCCCGGTGCCGATGCTCACCTTGAGCGCCGGACCGTCCGGGAGTTCACCCGTGTGGACGGCGGCGACCGCGACCGGCAGCAGGCGGAGCCCCAGCAGTCCGCCGGCGAACAGCACGGCGAGCACGCTCGCCGCTGCCGCGGCCCGGACGGCGACCCGGCCGATCACGGCCGCTCCCCCAGGTAGGTCAGGACGGCCTGCACGCGCCGGTGGCCGTCGGCGGGGTCGAGGTCGAGCTTGGTGAAGATGCTGGTCACGTGCTTCTCGACCGCTCCGGTGGTAATGCCGAGGGCTGTGGCGATGCCGAGATTGCTGCGGCCCTGGGCCATCTGGTCGAGCACGTCCCGTTCGCGCGGAGACAGCCGTTCGATCGGCGAGCGGTGCCGCGTGCGCACCAGGAGCTGCGCCACCACATCGGGGTCGAGCGCTGTGCCGCCGGCGGCCACGCGGCGGAGTGCGTCGAGGAAGTCGGCGGCGTCCGTCACCGTGTCCTTGAGCAGGTAGCCGAGCCCCCGGGCGCCGCCGGTGAACAGTTCGGCGGCGTAGCGCTCCTCGACGTACTGGCTGAGCAGCAGGACGCCGACGTCCGGCCATCGCTTCCGGATCACGAGGGCTGCCCGGACGCCCTCGTCGGTGAAGCCAGGCGGCATCCGGACGTCGACCACGCAGGCGTCCGCGTCGTGGGTGGCCAGCGCATCCAGCAGGCTCTCACCGTCGCCGACGGCGGCGACGACGTCCACGCCGTGCTCGCTGAGCAGGCCGGTCAGGGCCTGCCGGAGCAGGCCGGAGTCCTCCGCGATCACGACGCGCACGGCACCTCCACGGTCACGACGGTCGGGCCGCCGGGCGGGCTGGAGAGGTAGAGCAGGCCGTCCAGCCCGGAGAGGCGATCGGCGATGCCGGCGAGGCCGGAGCCGGGACGCAGGACCGCACCGCCGGGCCCTTCGTCGCTGACCACGGTGCGGACGACCCCGTCGACGAGGTCGATGTCGACCCGGCAGGCGGCGCCGGAGGCGTGCTTGGCGGCGTTGGTGAGGCACTCGGTGACGGCGAAGTACAGGGCAGCCTCGACGGTCGGTTCGAGGCGATCGGGAACCATCCGCAGGCGCAGCGGAATGCCGAGCCGGGCCGCGACGGGCGAGAGCGCGGCGTCGAGGCCGCGGCTCTCCAGGATGGGCGGACGGAGGCCGCGGGTCAGGTCGCGAATCTCGGTGATGACCGCGCGGGTCTCGGCCCTTGCCTGCCGGACCAGCTCGACGGCCGGGTCGTCCGGGCTGTCGGTGAGCAGGCGTTGCTCCGTCCGTCCGAGCAGGACACCGAGCGCGATCAGCCGTTGCTGGGCGCCGTCGTGCAGGTCGCGCTCGATCCGCTCGCGCTCGGCCTCAACCGAGTCCAGCACGCGGCGGCGGCTCTCGACGAGTTCGCCGATCCGGGCTTCGATCGACGGGGACTCGGCCCGGCCCAGGAGGGCCCGGGCGACGAGGACGTCCAGCCGGGCGAGGTGCCCGACGGCGATCGGAGCGGCCACGACGACCAGGGCGACCAGCAGCACGGCCAGCGCCACGCCCAGAGGGAGCGGACCGGCGAAGGGACCCGAGACCGGCCGCAGCCCGGTGACCGACCCGCGGACGCCGGTGGCGAGCACGATCAGCGGCCAGGTGACCCCACGGTGACGACGCCGATCTGAAGGAGACCCAGGGGTGCCCTGACCAGGCTGTAGGCGAGCGACCGCCGTACCCAGGGTTGAGCCAGCTCGTCGCGCACGGCGGCCCGATCTGCGGGGACGGCCACGAGCCGAGGCCCGGGGCCGCTGATCGAGTCGCCCAGCAGGATCGAGTAGCGCAGCCGCTCCCAGCCGAACAGTCCGCGCCACCCGGCGATGGCCGCCAGCGCGGCGGCGGGCCACACCAGCAGGACGGGACTCAGCAGCAGGAGGAGGATCAGCGCCGCCAGCAGGACCACGCCCTGGACGAGTCCGAGAGCGAGGTGGGACAGCTCACGCCACCGCGGCGGCGCCCACGTCCACCGGTCCA
>NZ_JARKPQ010000063.1 GCF_029975155.1 Propionicimonas sp.
GGCCTGCCTGGACGAGTTGCCGTCCACCGCGCCGCTTCCGACGCTGCGGACACGGATGGCTAACGAGCGGGCGCTCGGGCTGTCGTTCATCTACGCGGCCCAGACGTTCCGGCAGTTGGCGGCGATCTTCGGCGAGCAGGAGGCCCGCGCGCTGGTGGGGCTCACCAACGTGCTGGTGTGGTTCGGAGGCTCGAAGGACGTGTCGTTCAACCAGGAGGTCTCCGACCTGGTCGGCCGCGTCCGCGTGCCCCGTTCGTCGTGGCAGATGGGCGGCGGACGCGGGCGCACGATCCACTCCGAAGAGATCCCGATCTTGCGTCCCGAAGAGCTACGGCAGTTACCCGACAAGCAGGCGCTGGTGATCGCGGAGAACGCCCGACCGATCATCGCCCGGCTGCATCGGTGCATCGAGGGACGCGCTGGCCGACGGCTGCTGGCACAACAGCGCGCGCTTCGGGAGCAGCTCGCCGCGGGCCGCGAAGCTGCCCTCGACGTCGAGACCCGCACCGCTGCCGCCATCGTGGAAGCGCAACGCCATGGCTGGTGACCCGACGAGCTCGGCCGGGCCGCTGGTGCTGGGCTTCCCAGCGCCAGGCAGCCGCGTCCACAAGGCCTACCACGACCTGTGGGAGGCCCAGAACGGCAGCGAGGAACGGAAGAAGAAGCTGGGTAACCCGGCCAACCTGCCGCGTCCGTGGGACCCGCCAACCTGTCTTGACCGCGGCCTGCGGTGGGAGGTGTGGATATGGCTCGATCAGGTGGCGGAGTGGATCAACACGGAGTACGTGTGGGAAGCCTCGGGAGGTGCGTGCATCCCGCACTGTTGGCCGCTGCATCCGCACCTGGTCCACGAGCTGGCCGTGGTGGCCGACCAACGCCGACGGGCGGGCCACGCGCCGACGTCGGACGTCCTCGAGAACTGGCACCGCTACGTCCTGCCCGGCTTCATCGATCGGATGCGGCAGCGGCTCAAGCAGTCCTGCGACGACGAGCACCAGCCCTGGCCCAGCCGCAGCCGCTACACCCGCCACACGAGCGAAGAGGCGTCTGCCCAGCGACTCCGAGCCTTCGAGGTTGACCTCCTCGCACTCGCCCACGACGAGGACATTCGGACCGCCCGGCACCAACTCACCCTCCTGGACGGCGGTGACCTGATCGACCCGTCCACCGGTGAGGTCTTCTAGACTCAACGGTCCCACGTGGGGGCACCCGGACACGATCGACTCCCCCCACGTGCGGCACCTGGAAGGTGCTGTTGACCTGCGGAAAGCTCTGGAGGCGGTGCCAGAGCCGCCGGGAGCCGCCGCCGACCTCCGACGGGCCGACGGCCTCCTGTAGCGGCGGACGAACCAAAACACGCCGGCGGTCACCGCCGCCTGGAGGAGACACGGCCGGGACAGCCACCTCGACGGCGACCCTCGCCACCATCACTGCGCAAGGGCCCTCGCCACCAACCACCACCACGGAGGAGAGCGGACGCTCGCTCCGGGCTCAGCCCTGGGAGGGGGTGACTGCTCACTCTCGCAGCTGGGTCAGGCGCATCGGCTGTGCCTGGGGTCCCTCGTGTGCCCGTTCACGCGCTGCGGGACACGGACTGCATGCGCACTGTCAACTGCCATTGGCTGCAATGGTCATCTCGGAATCATTCCCTGGCTCACCCCTGAAACCTGAGTGACATGTGGGAAGCTCATCGGAAACGAGTCGATTCTGGGACACATCCGGGAGGAGAGGGCTCCGGCCCCGACCTTGTGCAAGAATTCGCACGTGGATAACAGACCGTCGCGCCGCCCGCGCGGACTTCGCGCCCCCTACTCCGGCGATACCGGTTCCTTCAGCGTGAGGGTGAATGTTGGTCCTGAGACCTCCATGTCTTCCCTTGTCGAAGTCGTGAAGGGCCTCGAAGCCATGACTGATGTGGGTCGGGCCTGGGGCGCTGCGCTGGCCCGTTCGGCGGCGATGTGGGACCTCAACGAGGAGCTGGACAGGAATGGCCCACGAGCCGTCGTTGATGCAGCCCGACGCGAGCACCTGTCGGACATGAGCCTCCGTCGCCTTGATCGGGGGCCGAGACCATGGGACCCGGGGTGGTTCGGTTTCGAGTCGCCGGAGCTTGCCTACCTACGCGACGTTCGGGCCAACAGGCTGCTTGGTCACCCTCCTAGCGTTCGAGCGCTGACTTACGCAAACCCACTTGAACTCATCCTTATGGGCTCTGGCCTTCTCCTTGCAGGAACGATCATGGCGGGGAGGTTCGTACGCGACTGGAGTGCTAACCGCCGCATCGGACAGGCCGAGGCTCGCAAGGCGGAGGCCGAGGCCCGTGTCGCCGAATCCTGGGCCAAGCGGGAGGAAGCCGTGACCGACGCTGTGACGACATGGCTGAGTGATGAGGCCCGCCGCACCGCGACCCCCCTACCCATTGGAGACATGTCTGTCATCACAGCGCACCACAACTTCGCGGACCTGCGTCGGGTCATCGAGAGACCCGTGAGTCTCGAGTTGCCACGCGGGCTCGACCCGACTGCGAGCGAGGAAGGCGAGTAGGAACGTCCGGCTTTCGGCGGATGTCCTCTAAGCTAAGCGTCGATCGGTGCCGGTCGATCCACCGCGGCAACAACTCCCGGAGCCTGGGCGCCTCGGGGCCTATCGTGCGGTTGTTGTCTCAGGTTGAGTCCGCGCGACCCGATTTGGACGGCTAACGGCATCGCCAACGTGTTGCGTCTCTCATCCTGTGCGGCCTGCCAGCGCCCAGCCCAGTGGGGTTATGGCCGGTCATCCGAACATCGTAATCGCCACCAAAGCGCCGCCCGCGAGCCAGGGCCCGAACGGGAACGCGGTTCGGCGGCGGAACGGGGTCGCTACGACGGCTGCCACACAGGCGATCAGGAATGCCCACCACGCGACGGACAGGCTGACCGCTGCGGTTGCGGCGCCGATGATCGGGATGTACTTGCCGTCACCCCAACCGAAACCGCCGGGCCGAACCCGGTCGAGGATCCAGAAGACCACGAACGCGACCATTCCGCCGACGGCGGCTTGGCTGGCGATGCTGAGGTCGCCGGTGATGAGGGCAGCGGCTCCCACCCCCACCGCCACGACGACGCCGTGGACGGCAAGAAGGCGGTTGGGCAGTCGGCGGACGTCGAGGTCGATCGCAGACAACCATGGACCGAACCAAGCGAGTGGCAGGGTCGGCAGGAGCAGCGGCCAGCGCTCAACTCCGAAGCGCCACGCGAGGAGTCCACTGGCGGCTGCTGTTGCGAGGGGGATCCACCAACGGGGCCCAGGGTGGGGGTGGTCGACTTCGTCCTCGCGGCGGTACGAGAGGTTTGCAGCACGCCACCTGATGGCCAAGCCGATGAAGGCGCCGAGAATGGTGAGGGCAGCAGCGAAGGCGACACCGTTGCCGTTCATGGCTGGGGTCCATGACGGACTGGCCCGGGCGCAGACCGGTCGAGCGCCATCATCGTTGCTTCACCTGACATCAGCGGGTCGGGCGGGTCTTGTTGGGCGGACGACCAGAGGGCTCGCCGGCGGACGCTTGCCGTTCTTCGGCGGAGTAGCCGATGTCTGCAGCTGGCGCTCCGGTTGCCCTGGCTGCTCGGAGGCGTCCGACCACGGCCGAGGTGGCGGCCATCGCAGGGCCGGAGGCGTCCCGGGAGTAGGCCATCGACCGGTTGGCCTGGACGCCGAGGCTGGCACCGACCTCGATAGCGTCCTGGTCGGCCCCCATGTAGAGGAACTCCCAGCTGTAGGTCTTCGTCTGCTGCTGCACGAGGGACTTGATGGCGGGATGGGTCCACTCGCGGGAGGCGTTCTCGTACCCGTCGGTCATGATCCCCACGATGACGGTGCCGGGCCGCTGGTCCTCGGGCAGGGAGGCGAGGTGGGCGCCGGCGTCCGTCACGAGGCGGCCGATGGCGTCCAGCAGGGCGGTGGTGCCGCGGGGTTGCAGGTCGAGGCCGGGGATGTCGGCGATGGGCCGGTCGGTGTAGACGACCTCGTAGTGGACCGTTCCCGGTTTGGTGGACACTGGTGAGGTTTGCGGTTCCCGATAGGGTGAAGGGGAGCTGATTATGGGATCTACGCGGAGGCATTTCACGGCGGAGTATAAAGCTAACGCGGTGGCGTTGGTGTTGGATGATG
>NZ_JARKPQ010000068.1 GCF_029975155.1 Propionicimonas sp.
TCCGGGGCGGATCCGCAGTTTCTTCGACTACCACACCCAGACGAAGGGTTGGCCTGACGTGGCCTACAACTTCTTCGTCGACCCGTTCGGCGGGCTGTGGGAGGGACGACAAGGCAGCCTGACCTCGCCCGTGAAGGGCGATGCAACCGGCGGCAGCCAAGGGTTCGCCGTGCTCTGCTGCTTCATCGGGGACTTCTCATCGATTGAGCCCAGCCCCGAGACGATGGCGGCCGCGGCCCACCTGTTGGCTTGGCTTGCCGCGGGTTACCGGATCGACCTCAGCGAGGGCAGTCAGGTGCGGTTCGTATCCCGCGGTTCGACGTTGTGGCCGGCCGGCACCGAGGTGGCGACCGATCCGATCGCCGGGCACCGGGATATGTCCCAGACGACCTGCCCCGGGGACGCACTGTATCCGCGGGTGCGCGCGCAGTTGTGGCCTGATGCTCGGGCGCTGGTTGCGGCATCCCAACCCGGCCAAGCGGCAACGCCGAGCGTCGTCCCCACGCCAACGGCGCAGACGGCGCCCCTGCCGACGCCCGACCCCACACCTGCCGGCGACATCACGCCATCCGCAGGATCGAGCCCGTCCCCTCGATCCGCGGGCGCCACCTCGTCCGGCAGCGGGCCCGGCTGGCTGCTCCCGGCCGGGCTTGGCGCTACTGCTGCAGGCGCGGGAGCACTCGCTTGGGCAGCCCGTTCCATGCGACCGCAGCCACCCAAGGAGAGCAGCGGCCGTTCACAATGAGAGGGCAGCCTCGGCGCTGTTGATGACTGACCGCGCCAGCCTGGAAGTCCGGACGGCGAGTATTATCCCGTCAGCCCCAGGCCCGCCTCACGCCCCCCGCCGCGCAACCAGCAGCTGCCAAGCCCACACCCCCGCTGCGGTGATCCCGCCGGCCGCACTGGCCAGCGCCATCGAGAAGACGGTGCCCGACACCGCCGGGATGACGACCCCCGCGATGAGTGCGTTGAGCAGCAACGAGACGAAACTCTGCAAGGACGCGGCCGTGCCACGTTTCTCGGGGAACAAATCGAGCATCGTC
>NZ_JARKPQ010000082.1 GCF_029975155.1 Propionicimonas sp.
CAACGGCCCACAGGCCTGGCAGGCCTGGCTCAAGTTCGCTAGTCGGTTCCACAAATACTCGTTCGGAAATTCTCTGCTGATCATGGCCCAAGACCCGCAGGCCACCCACGTCGCCGGTTACCAGGCGTTCAAGGCCATGGGACGCCAGGTGCGCCGCGGCGAGGCCGGCATCAAGGTCCTCGCGCCGATCACACGCCGCGAGCCCCGCCTCGACGACGCGGGACAGCCTGTGCGCGATGACCAGGGCCGCGTCTTGCACCGGACCCACGTCGTCGGCACGAAGCCCGTCACGGTGTTCGATATCCGGCAGACGGACGGTCCTCCGCTGCCCGACCCCAAGATCGGCGAGGCCGTCCTCCTGACCGGTCAAGCCCCCTTCGGACTGTGGGATCGCCTCCAAGGCCTCCTCAATGAACGAGGATTCGACGTACGTCGCGGCGCGGACCTCGGCGGCCCGAACGGCTACACCGACTTCGACCGACGGCTCGTCGTGGTCCGCGACGACGTCGACGACGCCCAAGCCGTCAAGACCCTCGCCCACGAAGCCGGACACGTGCTCCTTCACCAGGACCAGGGCAGCCGCGAGTGCCGCGGAATCGCCGAAGTCGAGGCCGAATCGGTCGCGTACATGGTGACCAGCGCCCACGGGCTCGACTCCGCCCAGTACACCTTCAACTACGTCGCCGGCTGGGCCCTCAATGCCGTGACCGAACAACGCGACCTCGCCGACATCCTCCGCAGCACCGGACAACGCGTCATCGGCGCCGCCGACATCATCCTTCAGACCACGCAGCCTGCTCCGACCATCACCGATACAGCGCTCGATGCTCTCGAAGGCGACATCCGAGTTCAGACGGACCCCACGCACTGGGAGGCAGCCTCCGTCGGCGAGGCCAGCACCCCGGAGCCGCCGATCGTGCCTTCGCCGGCACTGGTGCCCTCAGTGGGCCGCTGACCATGACGAGCGCGATGGACGAGCTCTCCTCACCTGGCCCATGCGACAGCGTTGCGTCCTCGCAGCGGCTCTTGCCGCACGACCTCAAGCGGAACGGTGCCCGCGCCTCCCTGTTGCTGCGAGCGGTCGGTGTCGGACCCGCCAGGCCCCACCGCGCACAGGAGGGAGCCGAACCTGTTCCTGCACGCGTCCCTCTCCGCTGGCTCCCCAGTGATCCCGGTGCGGGCTACGCCTATGCTGAAGGGCAGCGATGGACGCGAGATCTACGTGGATCTCGGGTGCAGGACCATTCCCCACGCATTCCCCACGGCAAGGTGACGAAGTCGCAATCAACCTACAAAACACCTTGTCAGGGGGCGATTATCGGCTGACAGAAGAGAGCTTCAACTCCTCTCTCGCGCACAGCACGCGAAACCCCCTCCGATTAGG
>NZ_JARKPQ010000093.1 GCF_029975155.1 Propionicimonas sp.
CAACCCACGCCGGCGCATCTCAGTGAAGATGCGCAGGATCCCCTCACCGAGTTCGCGGGTGATGCCCAAGTCCGCGCAGACCCTCGCGATCCGGGGGTTCCGTGCGGAACGCTTGATCTCCAGGGGCTTGTCGGGGTTCACCAGGCCCGGGAACCGTCCCGGCGACGTGATCTAGACCCGGTTCGGGAAGATCTCGAACCGGATGTGGTCTCCCATCATGCTGTAGGAACGGTGCACGACCGCGTTGACCAGCCCTTCGAGCCAGGCGTCCCTGGGAATCCGGGTTCGCGCCTCGAACAGACCGGCGGGACCGAGTTGGCGCCACTTGGGCATCATCTGGTCGATCGTGTCGGACGCCAGCATGATCTGGCGGGGCAGGGAGCCCTCTACCCGGACGTCCTCGCCGTCCTCCAGACTCATCGACCTTCCCACGCCCCGTTCGTCTGCCCCGTACCTGAGGACGCGCACCAGGGCATTCGGGAACTCGCGCTGGGGACGGCCGTCGAAGAGCAGTTCAGCGGCCACGGTGAGACGTCCCCGGCGATCAAGCAGGTCGCGTGCGGCGAGCATGCCCCCGATGGACGAAGCGCCAATGGCCCGGGCGTAGCTGACGAGCTGGTCTTGGTCGAGGTCCTCCACGCTGAGAGCAACGGGCGTGGCCTCATAGTGTGCTGCCCCCCGGTCATAGACGAGTTCACGCTGCTGGGCGGCGGTGAGCTGCCGCGACTCGTCGCCCACCCGCAGGTAGCAACTCCCCTTCTGCGTGGTGTGCACCTGATCCCCCGGCTCGATTCGAAACACCACCAGGGTGACGGGATCGCCACCCGCGGAAGCCGCCAACACCTCCTGTACGCGCACCCGCACCGGCGGGTGGGTGAAGTCCAGCGCCACCTGCCTGAGCTCATTGCGCCTTTGGGGTGGGACATCCTCCACGAGCCCGTCGTGCAACCCCACGACAAGGACGCCGCCGTCGGCGTTGGCCATGGCCACCAACGGAATGGCCACGTCCCGCGGTGCCGTCCGGGCTGACTTCCTCTCGAACCACTGGTCTTCAGGCAGGCTCGCCAGCGCGGGCCCGACCTGGTCCTGTGGCAGGCCCAGTGCGCGGTCCACGTCAGCTGAAGACATACCTGAACTGTAACATTTGGTCAGTACTATTCAGTACTTCGAATCGCGCCCTCCGTGGGTGACGCGGGCCTTACTCACTTCACTGGGGCCCAGGACTCCCCGGCACCGGTCGAGCCGCACTCGATCGATCAAGGCTGGCGGGTGCTGGCTTCGATCATGGCCGAGACGTTGCCCGCGACGGTGGTGAGGTAGTCCATTTCGGCGCGCTGGTAGCGCAAGGCCATCTTGGGGGAGGTGTGGCCGGCGATGGCCTGGACCGCGCGGAGGTTGCCCCCGGACAGCCGGTAGGCCCAGGTCAGACCGGTCACACGGGTCCCGTGGAACACGTAGCCGCCCCGGCCGGTCAGCAACTCCCGGATCCGCTGGGACGCGTCGCCCTCCGGCTCACCGGTCTGGGCGAGGTGGACGGCGGCGTCCGCCTCCAGCCCGTCAGCGACGTTCACGCAGGCCTTCTTGAACGCCCTCAGCCAGTCGGCCGACCTCACCGGTCCCCCATCCCTGGTCCGCCAGAACAACAACCCGGTTCGGCCGGGCTGGGTGTGCCCGCGCAGGTGCGCCTTCACGTCGTCGACCAGGGCGGCCGGGATCGGGAGAGTGCGGGACGCGATGCCCTTGCGGGCCGTCTTCAAGGGCCCGATCTCGATCTTGCCCTCGGCCTCCTTCACGGCCTGGTGAACCTTCACCGTCGGGATGTCGCCGGTGAGGTTGAAGTCACGACGCTGCAATGCCCGCACCTCACCCGACCGCAACCCGAGCACACCCCCCAGCAGGACACCGAGCCGCCACGGTGCGGGCATCTGCTCCGCGACGGCGTACAGCACGTCGATCGGCAGCGGATCCGTCTCACGTTCCCGCGACGCCTGCGCTTGGGTGGCCGCCTTGACCTGGACGGGGTTCTCCTCGATGAGCTCAGCCTCGACGGCGGCGTTCATGATCGCTCGCAGCAAGTCGTACGCCTGCCGGCACGAGGACTCGCGCGAGCTGACC
>NZ_JARKPQ010000100.1 GCF_029975155.1 Propionicimonas sp.
TGACCACGTCGGAGCAGACATCGCCGTTGAGGTCGGCGTTGCTCATGGAGCCGCCGAGGTAGAGCCAGTCGGGTGCACTGCCGTCACCGGGGATCACCCGGTATCTGTCCCAGTCGTGCGAGTCGCCGAGCCCGACCACGCCGACGAGCTGCTCGGGACGACCGTCGCCGTCGTAGTCGCCGGGAACGGGGACACCGGCGGCGCACGGCGTGGTGGCCGCAGCGGCCGACGTGGGTGGGAAGGCGATCGCGCCGGCGCAGGCGAGGAGCACACTCAGGACGGTGGTCGCGGCGCGGCCGTGAAGCGAACGGTGGTTGGTCATGGCCCCACGCTAGGCGCGACGCCCGGCCATCGAGCCCGCCGCAGGGGACTTCGTACGACTTCGGCGCTCGGCCGCCCGGACCTCGTGGAGATCAACCGGCCTCGGCAGCCTCCAGTTCGTCGGGGAACGTCGGCAGCCCCGCGGGACGGTTTCCGCTCGCGACCCGGATCAGCACGACACCGGCCACGATCAGCAGGCCGCCGAGCAGCTGCATCGGCGTGGGCAGCTCACCGAGCACGACCGCGGCGACCAGGGCAGCGAACAGCACCTCCGACAGGCTGACGAAAGAGGCCAGCCGTTCGCCCATCAGCGCGATGCTCGCGACCCCGACGGCGTAGGCCACCACGGTCGCCGCCAGCACCACCACGGCCAGCGGTACCCACCACGGCAGCAGCGCGCCCATCACGTCGACCTCCACGAGCGGCGCCGCATAGGGGAGCGCCCCGACCGCGATCGCCAGCCCGAGCACCACCGCCCCCACCGGCAGCCCGAACGCGGGCAACGCCAGCGGGTGCAATCTGGTCGGCCGGGCGCCCAGCACGAAGTACGCGGCCGCGCCCACCATCGCCAGCAGCCCGAACATGACCCCCAGCGGATCGAGGCGCGCACCGGTTAGGTCGAGGACGCAGAACAGCCCGAGCACGCTGGTCAGCGTTCCGGCCAGCACCAACCGGGACGGAGCGTGCCGCTGCCGCGCCCAGGCCAGCAGCACCAGCGCGACCGGTGCCATGTACTCCAGTAGCAGGGCCACGCTCACGCTCATCCGCGAGACGGCGGCGAAGTACATCAGCTGGGCGGTCGCGACGGCGAGCGCGCCGAAGGCGACCACCGTCCGCCATTCCACCAGCACCTCGGCCAGCCGGCCACGCATCGCCCACAGTCCGACCGGCAGCAGCAGGACGGCCGCGAGGGTGACCCGCCAGAACACCGCGGCGCCCGGGGTCCACCCGGCGCTCAGCAGCGGGCGCGCGAACGTGCCGGACATGGCGAACGCCAGAGAGGCCACCAGGCCCAACGCGACGCCGAGGCCGAGCCGGCTACGCTCGGCGGCCCCCGGAACCGGTGCATCTGACGTGCTCACCTCGGCAATGCTGCCGCCGATCGCTGATTTGGCAACGTGGTGCCCACCATGGGAGAATCGACAGGTTGCTCCGGATCGGACGCCAGCTCTGGCGGCCGGCCGGCAAGTCTGGCGCGTCAGTGCCGGGCCCTACCACGACCCATCAAAGATCGGTCATGTGCGGCCCAGAACCAGCCCGACACGCCCGACCCCGGGGGCCGGAGGAACACGCTCCATCGGAAGATGCACCGAGGGAGAAAGACGAGAAGAAGGACGAACCAGTGGCGGGACAGAAGATCCGGATCCGACTCCGGGCCTACGACCACGAGGTCATCGACTCATCGGCGAAGAAGATCGTCGACACCGTGACCCGTACCGGCGCCAAGGTGGCGGGGCCCGTGCCCCTGCCGACCGAGAAGAACGTGTTCTGCGTGATCCGTTCTCCGCACAAGTACAAGGACAGCCGCGAGCACTTCGAGATGCGCACCCACAAGCGGCTCATCGACATCCTGGACCCGACGCCGAAGACCGTCGACTCGCTGATGCGGCTCGACCTTCCGGCCGGTGTCGACATCGAGATCAAGCTCCCGTGAGGTCAGAGGTGATGAGCGAATCGAACGTGAAGGGTCTGCTGGGCACCAAGCTCGGCATGACCCAGGTGTGGGACGCCAACAACCGCGTCGTCCCCGTGACCGTGATCCAGGCCGGCCCCTGCGTGGTCACCCAGGTCCGCACCCCCGACGTCGACGGCTACTCCGCCGTCCAGCTCGGCTTCGGTGCGGTGAAGGCGAAGAGCGTCACCAAGCCGGCCGCCGGACATTTCGAGAAGGCCGGCGTCACCCCGCGCAAGCACCTCGTCGAGCTGCGCACCGGTGACGCCAGCACCTACACCCTCGGCCAGGAGCTCACCGCGGAGGTGTTCGCGGAGGCCGACATCGTCGACGTCACCGGCGTCACCAAGGGCAAGGGCACCGCGGGTGTCATGAAGCGGCACGGCTTCGGCGGTCTGCGCGCCTCCCACGGTGTGCACCGCAAGCACCGCTCGCCGGGCTCCATCGGCGCCTGCGCCACCCCGGGCCACGTCTTCAAGGGCACCCGGATGGCCGGCCGGATGGGTGTCGAGAAGGTGACCGTGCAGAACCTGACC
>NZ_JARKPQ010000109.1 GCF_029975155.1 Propionicimonas sp.
GAACGCCGTCGACGCGGTGTTCCGGCTGCCGCGGCACCGGCGGGAGGAGCTCGCGTCCACCGATCGTGCCCGCGAGCTGCTGGCGTTCGTCGGCCTCGGCAGGGCGGCGGACGCGCTGTCGCGCAACCTGCCCTACGGCGACCAGCGGCGGCTGGAGATCGCCCGCGCGCTGGCCACCGACCCCAAGCTGCTGCTGCTGGACGAGCCGACCGCGGGCATGAACCCGCAGGAGACCAGAGAGGCGGAGGAACTGATCTTCCGGATCCGCGACCTGGGCCTGGCCGTGCTGGTGATCGAGCACGACATGCGGTTCATCTTCAACCTGTGCGACCGGGTGGCGTGCCTGGTCCGCGGCGAGGTGCTCGTCGAAGGCTCGGGCAACGTGGTGCAGAACGACCCGCGGGTGATCGAGGCCTACATCGGCTCCCCGCAGCTGGAGGAGGGCGGCCCGGATGCTTGAGGTCAAGCAGTTGGTGGTGGCCTACGGCCGCGTCAACGCCGTGAAGGGCATCGACTTCACGGTCGAGCAGGGACAGATCGTCACGCTGCTGGGCACCAACGGCGCCGGCAAGTCCACGACGCTGAGGACGATCTCCGGGCTGCTCAGGCCGCTCGCGGGCGAGATCTGGTTCGAGGGTCGGCGGCTGGACGGCCTCGGCGCCCACAAGGTGGTCGAGCGCGGCATCGCGCAGTCGCCGGAGGGGCGACGGCTGTTCCGGCAGATGAGCGTGGAGGACAACCTCAAGCTCGGCGCGTACTCCCGAAAGGACCCGTCCGGTGTCAAGGCCGACATGGACCGCGTCTACGACCTGTTCGAGGTGCTCGGGCAGCGGCGGCACCAGCCCGCCGGCCTGTTCTCGGGCGGCGAGCAGCAGATGCTGGCGATCGGCCGGGCGATGATGAGCCGGCCGAAGCTGCTGATGCTGGACGAGCCGTCCATGGGCCTGAGCCCGATCATGACCCAGACGATCATGCGGACGATCCGGGAGCTGCAGGCCGACGGCGTGACGATCCTGCTCGTCGAGCAGAACGCCCAGGCGGCCCTGTCGCTGGCCGACAAGGGCTACGTGCTGGAGGTCGGCAGGATCATGTTCTCCGACACCGGCCGCAACCTGCTCGGCGACGACCGCGTCCGGAAGGCCTACCTCGGCGCCGACTGAGTGAACGGGAATGGGACCTGTCCCCGGCAATCCTGGGGACAGGTCCCATTCCCGTTCACCGAAATCTCTGGTCGAGCTTGTCGAGACCGGTCGATCGGCGGACGCAGGCTTAGGGTGGCCCGGTGCGCTACTCCGACGACGTCCTGAAGCCCGGCTGGCAGCAGGCCGGTAAGCCGGTCACGGTCGAGACTCCGGTGAGCGTCGGCATGGTCGTCGAGGACCCGACATCGGGATTCTGCGGCGCGGTCGTCCGCTGGGAGAACGGCCTGGTGGTGCTGGAGGACCGGAAGGGCGCCCGGCGCAGCTTCCCCTTCGGTCCCGGATTCTGGCTGGACGGCAAGCCGGTGGCCCTCGTGGCGCCGAAAATGTCCCGCCCGGCGGCGCCCACCCACACCGCGTCCGGTTCCCGGATCGGTGAGATCGCGCCGGCGAAGGTGGCCCTGGCGTCCCGGATCTACGTCGAGGGACGGCACGACGCCGAACTGGTCGAGAATATCTGGGGCGACGACCTGCGCCACGAGGGCGTCGTGGTGGAGTTCCTCGGCGGCATCGACGACCTGCCGGCCATCGTCGCCGAATTCGCGCCCGAGCCGGGGCGGAGGCTCGGCGTGCTGGTCGACCACCTCGTCGCCGGCACCAAGGAGACCCGGATCGTCAGCCAGGTGAGTTCGCCGCACGTGCTGGTCACCGGCCACCCGTTCATCGACATCTGGCAGGCCGTGCGACCGGAGCGGGTCGGGCTGGCCGCCTGGCCGCAGGTGCCGCGGGACATCGAGTGGAAGCACGGGGTCAGCCGTGCGCTCGGGCGGCCGTTCGCGACGCAGGCCGACATCGCGGCCACCTGGCAGTGGATCCTCGGCCGGGTCCGGGACTGGCGCGACCTCGACCCGGCGCTGCCGCGCGAAGTGGAGCGGCTGATCGACTTCGTGACCACGAGCTGAGCACGCGGGGACTGCAGAGCGGACTCGGGCGAGCCCGGGCGCGCGGTGTGGATAGCCTGAGGACACCCCGATCCCCGGCCTACCAGGAGTTCCGCAGTGCAAACCGAAAAGGTGTCGGAGCTCCTCATCGATGTCGCCGACCGGATCATCCTCCCGCGGTTCGGTGCGCTCGGTTCGGGCGATATCGAGGAGAAGAAGCCCGGCGACCTGGTCACCGTCGCCGACCGGGACGCGGAGGTGGAGATCGCCCGGGCGCTGCGGGACGCGCAGCCGGAGGTCCTCGTCGTCGGCGAGGAGGGTGTGTTCAGCAACCCGACGACGCTCGACGCGCTGCCGGGAGCCGACCACGCCTGGGTGATCGACCCCGTGGACGGCACCCGCAACTTCGCCCGGGGCCGTCCCGATTTCGCGGTGATCGTGGCCGAGGTGCGGCGGGGTGAGACCGTCCGTGGCTGGATCTGGCAGCCGATTCACTCCCGGCTCTACGTCGCGGAGCGGGGGAGCGGCGTGACCTGCAACGGCGAACGGCTGGCGCCTCCGCCGCCGAGTCCGCGCGCGGTGCCGCTCGGCGCGAGCTACCTTCCGGTGCCGGGCGAGGACCAGGCGGACGTGCGCGTGGTCCGGTCGTGGGGCTCGTGCGGCATCGACTACCCGAAGCTGATCACCGGCGAGGTCGACTTCCTGTGCTACCGCTCGATGTTCCCGTGGGACCACCTCGCCGGCGCCCTGATGCTGACCGAGCTCGGCGGCCGGATCGCCACCGACACCGGGGTCGACTACCACCCCGGGGTGATCGGACGGCGCCTGGTGTCGGCGATCGAGCCGGGCCTGTGGCAGGTCGTCCGCGACGCCCTCTTCGGCGACTGAGCCGACGCCGCGTCGCTGTACGGCGGCAGCGCGGGATGGCAGAGTGGGGACGGAACGCAGCCACGCGAGGAGGAGCCGCCATGGCCGACAACGATCGGAACGATGACGTGAAGGCACGGATGCGCGAGGCGCTGGAGCGCAAGCAGCAGGGTGCGGCCGGAGCCGTCCACGACGGCGGCCATCACCGGGAGAAGGGTCCCGCCGAGCGCGGAAAGAAGGACCACGGCGGCATGTTCCGCCGCAAGGCCGGCGGCTGAGCGTCCCTGCCTGCCACGTGTGGGTGGGCCGGGCCCTTCGTGACGCGTCCGGGTTCGTGCCTCACCCGGACGCTCCTCAGGGAACGGCTTGCGTGTGTGTGGCCCAGCGGTCCCTGAGGAACGAGCGCCAGCGAGTGTCACGAAGGGCGGCCACTCAGGCCAGGGGGAGGCGCGTGCGGGGGACCTTGCCCTCGGCGGCGAGCTGTTCGTAGAGCAGGGGCAGGACGGCGCGGACGGTGGCCTCGTCGAACGGCCATTCGCCGGCCTCGTACGCCTCGGGCAGGCGGACGCCCTGGCTCACCAGGTACTCGGCCTGGCCGTAGAGGCCGGAGATCTCCGCGCGCTGGGTGAACGCGGCCAGCCGGTCCATCGCCGGGCCGTGTCCGGGCACCAGCACGGTGTCCTCGGCGACCAGGCCGAGGACACCGTCCACGGCGCTGGGCCACTCCTTCAGGTGGCAGTCCTCGCCGAAAGCCGGCGGGCCGGCGCTCTCCAGCAGGTCCCCGGTGAAGATCACCCCGGCGTCCGGGACGATCGCCACCACGTCGCCGCAGGTGTGTCCCCGTCCGAAGTGGACGGCCTCGACCCGCCGTCCGCCGACATCGATCACCTTCGCCAGGGACAGCGGTGAGGTGGGCGCGGTCAGCGCCGTCGGCTCCACGCCGAGCCCGGCCGCGGCCTCGCGGCACTCGTCCCGCTCCAGCCAGCCCGCGACGGTGTCGTGCGCGAAGCTGGGCACGTCGGTGAAGGCGGCCAGGCCGAAGAAGTGGTCATAGTGCCAGTGCGTGACCAGCACGCCGACCACCGGCACTCCGGCGACCTGCTCGGCCTGGTGCCGGATCTCCGCGCCCTGCTCCGGCGACGAGCCGGTGTCGATCACCAGGCACCCGGACGGGCCGACGACGAGGCCGATGTTCACGCCCGCAGGTTCCGCGACCGCCACCAGCACCCCGTCCGCGACCGGGCTGAACTCGCCAAGGCTGAACTGCATCATGAGCGTCAGCCTAACCGGGCTGCTGGGGATAGACTGGCACTCCGCCAGGGAGAGTGCCAACGCGCTGGAGGGAGGCCAACCTTTGCTCGACGACCGCAAGCTCACCATTCTGCGGGCCATCGTCACCGACTACGTGTCCATGCGCGAGCCGGTCGGGTCCCGCGCGCTGGTCGAGCGCTACCAGCTCGACGTCTCCCCGGCGACGGTCCGCAACGACATGGCGGTGCTGGAGGAGGAGGGCTACATCATGCAGCCCCACACCAGCGCCGGCCGGATCCCCACCGACAAGGGCTACCGGCTGTTCGTCGACCGGCTCGGTGCGGTCAAGCCGCTGAGCATGGCCGAACGCAGGGCGATCGAGACGTTCATGGCCGGCGCCATCGACATCGACGACGTGGTTCGTCGCACGGTGCGGCTGCTCGCGCAGATCACCCAGCAGGTGGCGATCGTGCAGTACCCGATCCTGTCCGGCGCCACGATCCGGCACATCGAGATCGTGACTCTCAACCCCGAGCGCGGGCTGCTGATCGTGGTCAACTCCTCCGGCAAGGTCGACCAGCACGTCGTGGAACTCGGTGGCGCCCCGGACGACGTGATTGCCGACCTGCGCGGACGGCTGAACGCCACGCTCGTCGGGCTGCCCCCGGCGCAGGCTGTCGAGCGGGCCACGTCCTTCGTGGACGGGCTGCCGGCCGACGTCCGTCCGCTCGCGGCAGTGGTGCTCTCGGCCCTCCTCGAACTCGTCACGGCCGACCCGTCCACCCGGGTGGTCGTGGGCGGCGTGCCCAACCTCACCCGGTTCTCCGACCAGTACGAGACCACGGTCCGTCCGGTGCTCGAGGCGCTGGAGGAACAGGTCGTGCTGCTGCGGTTGTTGGGAGAGGTGGCCGGTACCGGCGACGTCACCGTCCGGATCGGCCACGAGAACCCGTACGAGCCGCTGCGCGCCACGTCCGTGGTCGCCAGTGGCTACGGCACCAACACCGATATCTGGGCCAACCTCGGCGTCGTCGGGCCGACCCGGATGGACTACCCCTCGACGATGGCCGCGGTGCGGGCGGTGGCCCGCTACGTCGGCCGATTCCTGACTGAAGGATGATGCGTGAGCGCTGACTACTACGAGGTGCTGGGTGTGCCGAGGGACGCCTCCCCCGAGCAGATCAAGAAGGCCTACCGGCGGCTGGCCATGAAGTACCACCCCGACGTCGCCGACACCCCGGACGCAGCCGACAAGTTCAAGGAGATCGGCGAGGCCTACGAGGTGCTGCACGACCCGAACAAGCGGTCGATGTACGACCGCGGCGGCGACCCGCTGGGCGGTGGCTTCGGCGGCGGCGCGGGCGGATTCGGGTTCCCGGGCGGTGGCTTCGACTTCACCAACCTCGTGGACGCCATGTTCGGCACGCAGGCCAGCCGCGGTCCCCGCTCGCGCGTCCGCCGCGGCCAGGACGCGCTCGTCCGGCTGAACCTCACTCTCGCCGAGGCGGCGTTCGGCATCACCAAGCCACTGCGGGTCGACACCGCCGTGGTCTGCCCGCGCTGCAACGGCAGCGGCTCCGAGGGCGGCGGGGAGCCGGTGACCTGCGCCACCTGCCACGGCGCCGGCGACGTCACGTCCGTGCAGCGCTCGTTCCTCGGCGAGATCCGCACCAGCCAGCCGTGCCCGAGCTGCCGCGGCTACGGCACGGTGATCACCAACCCGTGCGGCGAGTGCTCCGGCGAGGGACGGGTGCGCAGCCACCGCACCATCAACGTGAAGATCCCCGCGGGCGTGGCGTCCGGCAACCGGGTGCACCTGGCCTCGCAGGGTGAGGTCGGTCCCGGCGGCGGCCCGGCCGGCGACCTCTACGTCGAACTGGCCGTCGAGAACCACGACGTGTTCAAGCGCGAGGGCGACAACCTCGAGGTCGTGGTGAAGGTGCCGATGACCGCGGCGGCGCTCGGCACGCGGGTCACCCTCGCGACGCTCGAGGCCGAGCGGGACGACCTGGACGCGGAGCTGGCCACGGTGGACGTGGACATCCCCGCCGGCACCCAGTCGGGCGCCCGGATCTCCATCTCCGGACGCGGTGTGCCGCGGCTGCGGCGCGACGGTCGCGGCGATCTCGGAGTCACCCTGCTCGTGCAGACCCCGACCAAGCTGGACGACGAGCAGCGCGACCTGCTCCGCCAGCTGGCGGCGCTGCGCGACGAGAGCCGTCCCGAGGTCTCGGTGGCCCGGCACGGAAAGGGCGTGCTCGGCTGGCTGAAGGAGACGTTCTCGTGAGCATTCCCGCGACCCTTCGTGACGCTGGCCGGCCCGCTCCTCAGGGAGCGTGCGGGCCACCCCTCGTCATCCCGCACCCTCTCGTCATCCCGCACCCCCTCGTCATCCCGCACCCCCTCGTCATCCCGGGCTCGACCCGGGATCTCGATGACCGGGGTGACGCCGCATGACCGAGCCGCTGTTCCTCGCCGCGCTGGACGGCCCGGCGGTTGGCGAGGTCGTGGAACTCACCGGTGACGAGGGTCGCCACGCGGCGGCCGTCCGCAGGCTGAAAGTCGGCGAGGTGATCCTGATCAGCGACGGCAACGGCACGGCTGTCCGCGGCCCGGTCGCGTCCGCGGACAAGAGCGGGCTCGCGATCACCGTCGAGGAGATCCTGCACGAGCCCGAACGGCCCGTCCGCTACGTCGCCGTCCAGGCCCTGCCCAAGGGCGACCGCGCGGAGCAGGCGGTGGAGATGCTCACCGAGCTCGGCGTCGACGAGATCGTGCCGTGGCAGGCCGAGCGGTCGGTGGTGAGGTGGGCGCCCGACCGGGTCGAGCGCGGTCTCACCCGCTGGCGCGCGACCGCCCGCGAGGCGGCCAAGCAGTGCCGCCGCTTCCGCGTCCCGACGGTGTCGGTGCCGATGACCACGGCCGAGCTGGCGCTCCGGATCGCCCAGACCGACCTGACCGTCGTGCTGCACGAGACCGCGGAGACCCGGCTGGGCACGTTCACGCTGCCGCCGATCGGCGAGGTCATGTTCATCGTCGGTCCCGAGGGCGGGCTCACCGACGAGGAGGTGGCCACGTTCACCGCCGCCGGTGGCCGCACCGCCCTGATCGCGGACGCCGTGCTGCGCACGTCCACCGCCGGCGTGGTCGCGCTGGCCCAGCTGCAGGCGCTCGCCGTCCGTGACCGCTGAGTTCTCGTTCACCCCGGGCACGACGCTGCCCAACGGGCTGGGTCGCTCCGGGGTGATCCACACGCCGCACGGCGACATCCGCACGCCCGCGTTCGTCGTGGTGGGCACGAAGGCAACGGTGAAGGCCGTGCTGCCCGAGAGCGTGGCCGGCGTCGGCGCACAGGCCGTGCTGGCGAACGCCTACCACCTGTTCCTGCAGCCCGGTCCCGACATCGTGGACGCCGCCGGCGGCCTGGGCGCGTTCATGAACTGGCCCGGACCCACCTTCACCGACTCCGGCGGGTTCCAGGTGATGAGCCTGGGCGTGGGGTTCAAGAAGGTCCTCGCGATGGACGCCACCGGGCTCGCCGACGACGACGTGATCGCGGCCGGCAAGGAGCGGCTCGCCCACGTGGACGACGACGGCGTGACCTTCACCTCGCACCTGAACGGCGACCGGCACCGGTTCACGCCCGAGGTGTCGATGCGGATCCAGCACGAACTCGGCGCGGACATCATGTTCGCCTTCGACGAGTGCACGACCCTGCTGAACACCCGCGGCTACCAGGAGCGCTCGCTGGACCGAACCCAGGCGTGGGCGGCGCGCTGCCTCGCCGAGCACCACCGGCTCACCGAGGAGCGGGCCGGCAAGCCGTACCAGGCGCTGTTCGGGGTGGTCCAGGGCGCGCAGTACGAGGACCTGCGCCGCAAGGCCGCCCGCGATCTGGCCGCCCTCGAGGCGGACGGCCGCGGCTTCGACGGCTACGGCATCGGCGGGGCGCTGGAGAAGGAGAACCTGGGCACGATCGTCGGCTGGGTGAACTCTGAACTGCCGCCTGAGAAGCCCAGACACCTGTTGGGTATCTCCGAGCCGGACGACTTCTTCGCCGCGATCGAGGCCGGCGCGGACACCTTCGACTGCGTGATGCCGTCCCGGGTGGGCCGCAACGCCGCCATCTACACCCTCGACGGCCGGTTCAACGTGAACACTGCGGCCAGCCGGCGCGACTTCCGTCCGCTGGACGCGGAGTGCGACTGCTACACCTGCGCCAACTACACCCGCGCCTACCTGCACCACCTGTTCAAGGCCAAGGAGATGCTCGCCGCCACGCTGGCCACGATCCACAACGAGCGGTTCACCGTCCGGCTGGTCGACGACATCCGCGCCAGCATCGATGCCGGCCGCTTCGCCGAGTTCAAGGCGGAGTTCCTCGCTCGCTTCTACTCCGCACGCCGCTGACCCGCATGCCACCGACTCGTCGCTGGCCACAGAAGCTGCCGATAGTTGCCCAGGCTGCCGAACCTTCGGCAGCCACGGCGATTATCGGCAGCTTCTGCAGGCGAGACCGGAGGGCCGGGTGCGGGGGTGCAGGTGAGTGAGTCGCCCGTGCGGGGACACGTCCGGACGCTGGTACTCGGCTAGCCTGAAACCGCCCCCGGAGTCCGCCGGCGGCTCGGGAGGACAACCATGAACTGCCCGTCTTGCGGCCTGGAGCTGGCCGCGGCCCAGCTGGTGTGCCCGCGCTGCGGCCACGCGCTCGAATTCGGCCCGGATCAGCCCGGCGCCGACGCGAACCCGGCCGACAGCCCGTGGGCACGGCCGGACGCCGAGTGGGAGTGGGGTGCCGCACCGGACGAGAACGCCGACGCGGAGTCGACGGTTCCGGTGCCGGACGGCGTGGAACCCACCCTCGCCTTCGGCAGTCCACAGCAGTACCTGACCGGCTCCGCCGAGCCGCCCGCCGGACCCCATGCCCAGGCCTGGGCCGGGCAGCCGGGCGGTCCGGAGGGGTTCGCGCCGCCTCCGGACGGCCGCCCCGTTCCGCCCGCCACGTCGCGACGCCGGCTGTTGCCCGTCCTGCTGCTGGTGGTCGCGCTGGTCCTGGCCGGTGGCGGCCTCGCCGCCGCAGCGCTCCGGTTCGGCTGGCTGGGTGGCGGCGGTCCGCGTCCGGCCGAGGTGATGCCCGGCAACACTCTCGCCTACGTCCAACTCGACCTGGACCCGTCGCTGGCCCAGAAGGCACAGGCGTGGCAGTTCCTGCGCGACCTGCCGGAGGTCAAGGCGGCCATGGCGTCCGGGCAGCCCGATCCCCGGCGGCTGCTGTGGGACGCCGTCGCCAAGGGCGGCGACCTCGGCGACGACGACTTCGACACCGACGTCAAGCCGTGGCTCGGCAACCGCGTCGGGTTCGGCGTCATCGAGCACGGCGACCGTCAGACATGGCTCACCGCAGTGCAGGTGACGGACGAGGCCAAGGCCGCGGCGAAGCTGCGGGAGTGGATCGCCACGAGCCGGCAGGACTACGACGTGACCACGAGGGACGGGTTCGCGCTGATCACCATGACGCCGGACACCGGCTACGTGCTCGGGGAACTGGACAAGGGTTCGCTCAGCGCCGACGAGCGGTTCCGCTCCGATCTCGACCTGCTCGGCGACCCCGGCGTGCTGGCGGGCTGGGCCGACCTGGCGGCGCTGACCGACCGGGTGCGCGGTCCGGACTCGGGTGCCGACCTCGTGAAGGGTCGCGCGGCGTTCGCCCTGCGGTTCAGCGCGAACACGCTCAGCTTCGACGGCCGGCTGATCGGTGTGGACGAGAGCCTGAGGACGGGCATCACCGGCGGCGGCGAACTCGACCGGCTGCCGGCGAGCACCGGGGTGGCCGCCGGCGTCTCCGGGGGCGCGAAGTCGCTCGAGGCCGCCTGGCCGCAGTTCGGGGACGACGCCGACTCGTGGCTGCATCGGTACGGGCTGGAGAAGGCGGACGTCGACGCGCTGCTGGGTCGCCAGTTCGCGATCAGCGTGCCGGCGTCGGCGCTGGGCGAGTGGTTCGCCGGGGAGCCCGAGGTCGGCCTGCGGATCGTGTCCGACGATGCCGAGCGGGCGCGCACCGCGCTGCACACCCTGGCGGGTCAGCTGAACGGCGAGCTGGCGACGACGCTCGTCGACCACATCGACGGGGACGTGCTGACCGTCGCGACCAGCGGTGGCTACCTCGCCGAGCTCCGCGACGGGTCGGCCCGGCTCGGCACGTCCGACTCGTTCACCGGTGCCCTGCCCAACCACGCCCGGGCGACGTCCGGCGTCTTCGTCGACCTCGCCGCCACACGACTGACCGACGCGGCGGCGGAGATGGGCGAGTACCGCGACTTCGTGTCCGCGCTGCGCAGCGTCGGCAGCGAGTACGTCGACGAGGGCCCGGGCGCGGGGACGTGGTCGGTGCGCGTGGTGCGCAGCTGACTCAGGCCGGTTCGTGCCGCTTCACCCAGGCGATCACGCGGTAGGTGATCGGGAGGCAGACCACCTCGACACCGACCTTGTACAGCCAGCCGACCACGGTGTAGTTGATCAGGTCGCCCCAGGGGATCGACTCCCCGCCGAGAGGGTTGCCGAGCGGGCCGAAGGCGATCAGGCAGAACACGAGCGTGTCGGCGAACTCGCCGACGACGGTCGACGTGATCAGCCGCACCCACAGCCGTCCCTCGCCCCAGCGCTGCTTGATCCGCACGAGCACCAGCGCGTTGAGCAGCTGGCCGGCCAGATAGCCCAGCAGGCTCGCGACCACGATCCGGGGGACGAAGCCGAGCACCGCGTGCCAGGCGTCCTGGTTGTCCCAGGACGGGGCGGGCGGGGCAGCGTCCACGACCAGGAACGTCAGCGACATCACGGCGGCCAGGACGAACCCGGTGAGGATCGCCCGGTTGGCGCGCCGCAGCCCGTAGACCTCGGCGAGGATGTCGCCCAGCACGTACGTGAGCGGGAAGAGGATGGCGCCACCGTCGGTGAAGATCGGCAACAGCGGGATGCCGCCCAGCTCGACCCGCGGCCCGAAGGCGATCAATTTCGTCGCCCCGATGTTGGAGATCAGCAGCATCCCGACGAAGGTCGCGAGGACGAGGTCGTAGTTGCCCCTTCGTGGTGGGGAGGCGGGGGTGGACGCGGACACGAGAGGGCATCATAGACCGGATCCGGCCTAGTCGGTAGGCAGTTGCCGATGGCGGCGTCCACCGCAGACATCCGTGCATCCGATCGGGAGATGTTTGCGCTCGTTGGCCGTCCTTCTGCGGGTGGGGCGTGGCAGTCTAGGGCTATGACCGACTATGACGAGGCCGTCCCGGACGAGTCCGAGCAACTGGACCAGCTGCAGCCCGAGGAGACCCTCCTCGACCGCGGGGTCGACGACGTGCTCGACGAGGGCTACGTGACCGGGGAGAACTGGTCGCCGGCCCAGGGATTCGGGAACACTCCGGCGGAGATGCGGCAGGGCGAGACCCTGGAGATGCGGATCGCCCAGGAGCAGCAGGAGCCGGTCAGGCCCGAGGGTCCGTGGAACCCCGACCCGTCCGAACCGCGCGAGGTGGGCAAGCAGCGCGCCGGACGCCTGGTCGACGCCAACGGCGGCGTCCCGGGCGTGGACAACGAGGCCGAGAGCATCGGCCATGACGTCGGGATCGACGGTGGTGCCGCGTCGGCCGAGGAGGCCGCGATGCACATCATCGACGACTACGACGACGATGACGACGACTAGGGTGCGATCGCTGGACGAGATCCTCTACCCGCCGATCGAGCCGTACGCGTCCGGCATGCTCGAGGTCGGCGACGGCCAGCAGCTGTACTGGGAGGAGTGCGGCAACCCCGGGGGCAAGCCGGCGGTGTTCGTCCACGGCGGTCCTGGCGGCGGGTGCACGCCGAACTACCGCCGCTACTTCGACCCGTCGCGGTACCGCATCGTGCTGGTCGACCAGCGGGGGTGCGGTCGCAGCCTGCCGCACGCGAGCGAGCCGCTCGCGGACCTGTCGGCGAACACCACGTGGCACCTGGTGGACGACCTGGAGCGACTGCGCGAGGCCCGCGGCGTCGACCGCTGGCTGGTGTTCGGCGGCTCGTGGGGGAGCGCGCTCGGCCTCGCCTACGCGGAGCAGCACCCGGAGCGCGTGACCGAGCTGGTGCTGCGCGGCATCTTCACGCTGCGCCGCAGCGAGCTCGACTGGTACTACAACGGCGGCGCGGCGAACCTCGCGCCGGAGTGGTGGCGCTCGTTCTGCGCGCCGCTTCCCGACGACGTCGACGGCGACCGGATCGCCGCGTACCACGACCTTCTGTTCGACCCCGACCCCGCCGTCCACCTGCCCGCCGGGGTGGCCTGGACGACGTGGGAGGCCGCGACCTCGACGCTGGAGTTCTCCCAGGAGCTGGTCGACGAGTTCGCCGACCCGCAGTTCGCACTGGCGTTCGCCCGGATCGAGAACCACTACTTCGTGCACGGTGGCTGGTTCACCGAGGGCCAGTTGCTCGCGGACGCCCACCGGCTGCGCGGCATCCCCGGTGTGATCGTGCAGGGACGCTACGACCTGCCGTGCCCGGTCACCACCGCCGACGCCCTCCATCGGGCCTGGCCCGAGGCCGACTACCGCGTCGTGCTCGCCGGCCACTCGGCGTCCGAGCCCGGGATCGCAGCGGACCTCGTGGCCGCCACCGACCGCTTCGCCTGACCCCTCGTCGTTCGTCAAACCCCCTCATCGTTCGTCAACCCCCCCATCGTTCGTCAAACCCCCCATCGTTCGTCGAGCCTGTCGAGACGCGGCGACGGTCTCGACAGGCTCGACCAGCGGTTGAGCCAATGACGGTTCGAGCGGCGCTGTGGGTACCGGTGGATAGGATGAAAGCCTGACTTCCAGGAGGAATGCTGAACCAACCACAGAGTGCCGTCGCCGAACGACGGGTGGCGATTCCCGCGTCGATCAACATGGTGTCCGTGCTGGGGCCGCGGGACGAGTTCCTGCGAATCCTGGAGCGGGAGCTGACCGCAGACCTCCACGTGCGCGGCAATGAGATCACCCTCACCGGCGAGCCGGCTGACGTCACCGCGGCCGCCGATGTGCTCACCGAGCTGATCACGATCGTCCGCACCGGGCAGGGTCTGAGTGCCGACACCGTCGAGCGCGTCCTCGGCATGACGTCCGCGGAAGAGGTGAGCGCCGCCGAGGTGCTCACGCACAACATCCTGTCCAATCGCGGCAAGACGATCCGTCCGAAGACGCTGAACCAGAAGCGCTACGTGGACGCGATCGACGCCCACACGGTGGTCTTCGGAATCGGGCCGGCCGGCACCGGGAAGACCTACCTCGCCGTTGCGAAGGCCGTGCAGGCGCTGCAGGCGAAGGAGGTCAACCGGATCATCCTCACCCGTCCGGCGATCGAGGCCGGCGAGCGGCTGGGCTTCCTGCCGGGCACCCTGAGCGACAAGATCGACCCCTACGTGCGTCCGCTGTACGACGCGCTGCACGACATGATCGATCCCGACTCGGTGCCCAAGCTGCTCACCGCGGGCACGATCGAGGTCGCCCCCCTCGGGTACATGCGCGGGCGCACGATCAACGATGCGTTCATCATTCTCGACGAGGCCCAGAACACCACCCAGGAGCAGATGAAGATGTTCCTGACCAGGCTCGGTTTCGGGTCGAAGATCGTGGTCACCGGCGACGTCACCCAGATCGACCTGCCCACCGGCACCCGGTCCGGGCTGACCGTCGTCGAGCAGATCCTGGACGGGGTGCATGACATCGCGTTCTGCCGCCTGACCAGCCATGACGTCGTCCGGCACCGCCTGGTCGGACGGATCGTGGCAGCCTATGACCGCTTCGAAGCCACCCTGCCTCCCGGCCGGCGCACCTGAGGAACCCGATGATCGAACTGAACAACGAGTCCGGCCTCGCGGTCGACACCGAGCGGCTGGTGGGCCTGGCCACGTTCGCGCTCGACGCGCTGCGGATCCACCCGCAGGCCGAGCTGTCGATCCTGCTGGTCGACACCGAGACCATGAGCGCCTACCACGAGAAGTTCATGGGCGAGCCCGGCCCGACCGACGTGCTCAGCTTCCCGATGGACGAGCTCCGCGCGCCGGAGCCCGACGAGGAGCCGCCGCTCGGCCTGCTCGGCGACATCGTCCTGTGCCCCGAGGTGACCGCCGCGCAGGCGGCCGAGAGCAGCCGGACCCCGGAGGAGGAGGCCGACTATCTGCTCATCCACGGGCTGCTGCACCTGCTCGGCCACGACCACGCCGAACCCGTGGAGAAGAAGGTCATGTTCGACCTCAACGACAAGATCATCGCCGCCTGGAACACCTCGCGCCGGTGAACGACCGGGGACAGGTCCCATTCCCGTTCACTCGACGGGGACGGACCCCCTTCCGTCCACGCCGCCGGACCGGGGCACGTCCCACCCGTTCACTACACTGATGCACCACCGACCGAGCGAGGCGTGAACAGGCGTTGACCCAGACCCAGTGGATCCTGCTGGCCATTGCCGCGGTGTGCGTCCTGCTCGCCGCACTGGTCACCACGGCAGAGGCGGCGCTGTCCTCGATCTCCCGGTCGCGGGCCGAGGGACTGCTCGAGGAGGGTGGCCACCGTGCGGCCCGTCGTCTGCTGCAGGTGGCGCAGGACCCCGCCCCGCACCTGAACACGTCCCTCTTCCTGCGGATCCTGCTCGAGGTGGTCGCCACCGTGCTGGTCACGCTGGTGTTCTTCGAGCACTTCCGGGCGGTCTGGGAGCAGCTCCTGTACCCGGTGCTCACCATGGTGCTGGTGTCGTTCATCGTGCTCGGGGTCGCGCCGCGCACGCTCGGCCGCCAGCACGCCGAGCGGGTGGCGCTGGCGGCGGCCGGCCCGATCGGAGCGCTGACCACCGTCCTCGGCCCGATCCCGCAGCTGATGATCATGCTGGGCAATGCGCTCACGCCCGGACGGGGGTTCGCCGACGGCCCGTTCACCTCCGAGGCGGAGTTGCGCGAGCTGGTCGACATCGCGGAAGCGCGGGAGGTGATCGAGGCCGGTGAACGGCAGATGATCCACTCCGTCTTCGAACTCGGCGACACGATTGTCAAGGAAGTCATGGTGCCGCGCACCGAGATGGTCTACATCGAGTCGCACAAGACTCTCCGGCAAGGGGTTTCGCTGGCGCTTCGGTCCGGCTTCAGCCGGATCCCGGTGATCGGGGAGGACGTGGACGACGTGGTCGGCGTCCTCTACCTCAAGGACGTGATCCGCCGGATGTACGACAATCCGAAGGCCCAGACCAACGAGACCGTGGACACCCTGATGCGACCGCCGACCTTCTGCCCCGACTCGAAGCCGGTCGACGAGCTGCTGCGCGAGATGCAGCTCACCCGGAGCCACGTGGTGATCGTGATCGACGAGTTCGGCGGCACCGCCGGTCTGGCGACCATCGAGGACGTGCTGGAGGAGATCGTCGGCGAGATCGTCGACGAGTACGACCAGGAGGTGCCGCCGGTCACCGAGCTCGGCGAGGGACGGTTCCGCGTGTCGGCCCGGCTGCCGATCGACGACCTGGGCCGGCTTTTCGGGCTGAAGCTCGACGACGAGGACGTGGACACCGTGCTCGGCCTGATGGCGAAGGAGCTGAACAAGGTGCCGATCCCCGGTTCGGTCGTGCAGTGGGAGGGCATCGAGCTGACCGCGGAACGGGGTGCCGATCGCCGTCACACCGTCCAGACCGTGCTCGCCACCCTCGTCCCCGAGGACGGCGACCCCGCCGCAGAGGCCGCAGCCAAGCTGGCCACCGAATCCGCCCGGAGGGACTCATGAGCGACCACCCCGACCCGCTGGTCGAGCCTGTCGAGACCCCTGCCCCGGGCCCCGAGGAGCGCCCGAGGGACTCCCTTCGTGACGAGGCCCCTCGCAAGCTCGGAGCCTCTCCTCAGGACCCGCCCGCGTCACGAAGGGCCCCCTTCCGCTCCGGCTTCGCCTGCTTCGTGGGCCGCCCGAACGCCGGCAAGTCGACCCTGATGAACGCCCTGGTCGGCACGAAGATCGCGATCGCGTCGTCGAAGCCGCAGACCACGCGGCATGCCGTCCGGGGGATCGTGAACCGTCCCGACGCCCAGCTGATCGTGATCGACACCCCCGGCCTGCACCGGCCACGGACCCTGCTCGGCGAGCGGCTGAACGACCTGGTCAGGGACACCTGGTCCGAGGTCGACGTGGTGGGTGTGTGCCTGCCGGCGAATCAGCGGATCGGCCCCGGCGACACCTACCTGGTGGGGGAGTTGGCCAAGCTCACCAAGCGGCCGCTGCTCGTGGCACTGGCCACCAAGTCCGACCTGGCCAGCCCGGGACGGATGGCCGAGCACCTGCTGAAGATCGCGTCGCTGGAGGACGAACTCGGCATTCGTTGGGAGAGCATCATCCCGGTCTCCGCGCTCACCGACGACCAGGTGGACGTGGTCGCCGACGAGCTGGTCAAGCTGCTGCCGGAAGGGCCGCGGTACTACCCGGACGGCGAGGTCACCGACGAGCCGACCGAGACGCTGATCGCCGAGCTGATCCGCGAGGCCGCGCTGGAGGGCGTCCGCGACGAACTGCCGCACTCGCTGATGGTGGTGGTCGAGGAGATGGGGAAGCGTCCCGACCGTCCGGCGGAGCGGCCACTGCTGGACATCTACGCGTCCATGGTGGTCGAGCGCGACTCGCAGAAGGGCATTGTGATCGGCCACAAGGGTCAGCGCCTGAAGGAGGTCGGCACGGCCGCCCGCGCGCAGATCGCCGCCCTCGTCGGCATGCCCGTCCATCTGGATCTGCGCGTGAAAGTGCTCAAGGACTGGCAGCGCGACCCCAAGCACCTGAACCGCCTGGGCTTCTGAGCCGAGCCAACCGTTGGTCGAGCCACAGCCGTTGGTCGAGCCCCGACCGTTGGTCGAGCCCCAACCGTTGGTCGAGCTTGTCGAGACCCCCCGGGGGCACATCTCGACAGGCTCGACGAGCGATTGCGGGCTGAACGGAAAAGGAACCGTCCCCTTACTGTTCAGCCCTTCCGCGCTCCGGTCGGACGCTCGGTCGTTCGCCTTCGGCGCCCGGTCCGGCGTGTGAACGGCCGGCCGCGGGGTAGGGGTAGTCGTGGTCGACGATGAGGGAGTGAGATGACGGGAAAGGACCGGATCGGCGCCACGGACCTGGGCATCGACCTGAGCGGGCCGACCGACGGCCAGCTGTTCAAGTGGCTGGTCGCGTGCCTGCTGTTCGGCACCCGGATCAGTCAGGAGATCGCCGCAGCTGCCTTCAGGGCCCTGGACGACGACGGCGTGCTCACGCCGAGGAAGCTCGCGGACGCCGACTGGCAGCACCTGGTCGACCTGCTCGGGAAGGGCCACTACCGCCGCTACGACGAGTCGAAGGCGCGCGAGCTGATCACGCTCGGCAACGACGTGCTGGAGAGGTACGACGGCAAGCTCTCCCGGCTGCCGAAGGACGCGGATTCGACCGCCGAGATCAAACGCCGGCTGGGCGAGTTCACCGGCATCGGACCCACCGCGACGAGGATCTTCCTGCGCGACGTGGGCGACGCCTGGGTCCCGACGTCATCCCGGACCTGATCCGGGATCGCTGTGTTCAGGTGGCGGGGCGGGTGCGGGGATCCCGGCGTTCGCCGGGATGACGTTGTGGGGGGCCGGGACGACGGTGGGAGGTTGTCATCCCGGGCCTGACCCGGGATCCCTGTGCCTGATCGGCCAGACCGGAGCCGCGTTGCGTCCCGCGTGGTGGGCGGGTGCTGGTCATCGTCCGCGAGGTGTGCGACCATGACTTCCATGTCGTGGGCGCGACTCCTGCTTGGTCGCCGCAGCGAGGCCTAGAGAAGATCAGGCCTCCTCGCTGCGGAGTTCGTCACGCGCCTGGCCCCAAGCCCGCATCCGAGCGAGGAACCCATGACCACTTCGACTTTCCCAACGCGCCAGCAGCCCGTCCCGGTACAACAGCCCAGCCCGATGCCGTTCGGCCGGTACACGCCGTTCGAGCCCATCGATCTGCCCGACCGCACCTGGCCGACGAAGAAGATCACCGCCGCACCCCGGTGGCTGTCCACCGACCTGAGGGACGGCAACCAGGCGCTGATCGACCCGATGACGCCGTCGCGGAAGCGGAAGATGTTCGACCTGCTCGTGCGGATGGGCTACAAGGAGATCGAGGTCGGCTTCCCGTCCGCATCCCAGACGGATTTCGACTTTGTGCGCAGCCTGATCGTGAGCGACGCGATCCCCGACGATGTCACCATCAGCGTCCTCACCCAAGCCCGTGAGGACCTGATCGAACGCACCGCGCAGTCCCTGATCGGGGCGAACCGGGCGACCATCCACCTGTACAACGCGACCGCGGAACTGTTCCGGCGGGTGGTGTTCGGCATCGACGAGGCCCAGTGCATCGCACTGGCGACCCGGGGCACGGAACTGGTGATGAAGTACGCCGAGCAGAACCTGCGCGACGTCGAGTTCGGCTACCAGTACAGTCCCGAGATATTCACCCAGACCCCGACCGACTACGCCGTCGAGGTCTGCAACGCCGTGATGGACGTGTGGCAGCCCGGTCCCGGCCGGGAGATCATCCTGAACCTGCCCGCGACCGTCGAGCGGTCCACGCCCAACACCTACGCCGACCAGATCGAGTACTTCGGCCGGCACATCCGCAACCGGCCGAACGTGGCGATCTCGCTGCACCCGCACAACGACCGCGGGACCGCGGTGGCCGCGACCGAGTTGGCCCTGATGGCTGGCGCCGACCGCGTCGAGGGCTGCCTGTTCGGCCACGGCGAGCGGACGGGGAACGTGTGCCTGGTGACCCTTGGCATGAACCTGTTCAGCCAGGGCATCGACCCCAAGATCGACTTCTCCGACATCGACGAGATCCGTCGGACGGTGGAGTACTGCACCAACCTGCCGGTCCACCCGCGCCATCCGTACGCGGGGGACCTGGTCTACACCGCATTCTCGGGCTCCCACCAGGACGCCATCAAGAAGGGGCTGGAGGTGCTGGAGAAGACGGCGGCCTCTCAGGGGAAGACTCTGCACGAGATTCCCTGGGAGGCGCCGTACCTCCCGATCGACCCGCACGACGTGGGCCGCACGTACGAGGCCGTCATTCGCGTGAACTCGCAGTCCGGCAAGGGCGGCATGGCCTACATCATGAAGTCCGAGCACCACCTGGACCTGCCGCGGCGGCTGCAGATGGAGTTCTCCCGGGTCGTCCAGTCCCACACCGACTCCGCCGGCGGCGAGGTGTCGCCGGAGGAGATGTGGAGGATCTTCGCCGACGAGTATCTGGCCGACACCGAACCGCTGAGCCTCGTCACCGTGAAGTCGGTCTCGAACGGGCACGGCTACACGGTCACCGCGACCGTGCACGACCGCGGCGTCGAGCGGGAGATCACGGGCGAGGGCAACGGCCCGGTCTCCGCCTTCGTGGACGCGCTGGGCATCCTGGGCTACCACGTCCGGGTGCTCGACTACAGCGAGCACGCGCTCTCCTCCGGCGGCGATGCCATGGCCGCGGCGTACGTCGAGGTCGAGATCGGTGAGGGCGAGGACGCGCACGTGCTGTGGGGCGTCGGCCTGCACGAGTCGATCGTGACGGCGTCCCTGCGGGCCGTGGTCGGTGCGCTCGACCGGGACGCCAGGCGCGCCGCGGCCGAGGCCGTGCCCGCCGAGCCGCGTCCGTGATGCCGGGGAACGCTGGTTGAGCCTGTCGAAACCCGTGGACGGCCGCGGCGGCATCACCGCGGACCTGGTCCGCCGGCTGCTGGCCGAACAGGCGCCGCAGTGGGCCGGCCTGCCGGTCGAGCCGGTCCCGGTGGACGGCTGGGACAACCGCACCTACCGGCTCGGCGAGGCCCTCAGCGTCCGCCTGCCGTCGCACCGGCGCTACGCGTCGGCGGTGGCGAAGGAGGACCGTTGGCTTCCGGTCCTGGCGCCGCAACTGCCGCTCCCGGTGCCGGAGCCGGTGTTCGCCGGCCAGCCGTCCGCGGCGTTTCCGATGCCGTGGTCGGTGCGGCGCTGGCTGCCGGGCGAGCCGGCGTCGTCCGCCACGGTGGTCGACCCGGTCGCCCTCGCTGACCGCCTCGCGGGCTTCCTGCGGGCGCTGTGGGGCGTCGATCCGGCCGGCGGGCCTGCCGCCGGCGAGCACAGCTTCTACCGGGGCTGCTCGCCGGAGCACTACGACGACGAGACCCGTCGTTGTATCGGGAGGCTCGCCGGCCGGGTCGATGCCGCCGCAGCGTCCGCCGTGTGGGACGCGGCGCTGGCCAGTTCGTGGGCTGCTCCGCCGGTGTGGTTCCACGGCGATGTCGCGGTCGGCAACCTGTTGGTGGACGATGGCCGGCTGGCGGCGGTGATCGACTTCGGCACGAGCGGGGTGGGTGACCCGGCGTGTGACGTGGTCATCGCCTGGACGTTCCTCACCAGCAGGGCACGCACGGCCTTCGCCGAGGCCGTCCACCTCGACCCCGGCACGTGGGCGCGCGCCCGCGGCTGGGCGCTCTGGAAGGCCCTGATCGGCGTGACCGACGATCCCGCGACCTCGGCCCTGCCGTTGCGCGTGATCGGGGAGGTGCTCGCCGACCCGGTCGTGCGCTGAGCCTGTGGACAACTCGCGTTGCGGAAGAGGCCCTGTGGACGGGTGACCGTTTCCGAGCCCTCTTGCCAAAGGTGTAGGGCATGAGGACATCGAGAATCGGACCCACGTCCCGCAGGCGTTTCCTGCGCCACCTTCTGGCTGTCGCGGCATCGTTCGCCCTCGCCGCGACGTGGTCGGTCACTGCTGGCGCCGCGGCGGAAGCAGCCATCGTGACGGTCTGTGTGGTCAACCCGGGGAAGCCGCATGGCTCCAGGCATGTTGGGGGCACGATGAATGCCGTCGGTACGGTGGAGCGATGCGTCGGTAAGCCGGTCCCTGACCTCCATCTGGACGTGCAGCTCCAGCGCCTTCGCGGCGGAGCGTGGCGCGTGGTGCCAACCAAGAAGAAGGTGCTCGCCGCGAGGGGTAGCCTGATCCGGATCGGCCGCTCCAGAACCTGCGTGCCGGGCACCTATCGCACCCGCCTGCGCGTGTTCCACTTCGGACGGCACGGCGTCTGGCACTACAGCGGCCCGACGCGGGTCGCATGTGGCTTGGCCAGCGGTGGCGGTGCTGGCGGCGGCGGTGGCGGCTGGTGACAATCGGAACATCTGGGCCGAGCGAAAGGGTTGGTGGGTGATGCGACGGGCGAGCCGTGGCGCAGGGTGGCGACGCATCGCGCGGGCACCCGGGGCGGGTGGCAGCGATGCTGTCGGCATCGTCGTCGTCGACAGCTGGTTGCCGGCCAGAGGCGGCGATGCCATTGATGAGAAGCTCCGTGCCCGGGTGGGTCGTGCGCTTTTCGACGACGAAGGGAGGCTTCGTCGGTCGATCCGGATCCCCACTCGTGGCGAAGTTGAATGGGTGGCAGGACTCAAGGATCTGGTTGATGTCCTGGGTGCCGGACCGCGGCTTCTCCTCGGTTGGTGGCGTGGTGATGCCGGATATGTCGAAGCTGCCCTCGGTGACCCCGACTGCGAGGTGCCCCTTGAGCGGGGCACCGACCTCGACCTCGTCGTGTGGGGCGCTTCTCGTGGCGACCTGCTGTACACGCTGCACGCTGCTCGAGAGATGCCGACCATGATCGCGACGTCCGGCCCCGGCTGGGTGCTGATCTCGCCGCCGAGCTCGGACGAGATGTTCCTGTATCCCGAGGTGTCGGCCTGGGGCGAGTGACTCCGGCGCCCACGTCGGACCGCGCCGGGGAGGGTGCACACGCCGGGCCGATAGGATCCGTCCATGCCCAAGGTCCTCACCGAACTGCCCGTCGGCGAACGCGTCGGCCTCGCCTTCTCCGGCGGACTGGACACGTCCGTCGCTGTCGCGTGGATGCGCGAGAAGGGGGCCGTCCCCTGCACTTACACCGGCAACCTCGGCCAGTACGACGAGCCGGACATCGAGTCCGTCCCGGGGCGGGCACTCGAGTACGGCGCCGAGCTCTCCCGGATGGTCGACTGCCGCGAGTTGATGGTGGAGGAGGGCCTCGTCGCGCTGACCTGTGGTGCCTTCCACATCCGGACCGGTGGCAGGACCTACTTCAACACCACCCCGATCGGACGGGCGGTGACCGGCACCCTGCTGGTCCGGGCGATGCGGGACGACGACGTCTGGGTGTGGGGCGACGGCTCCACCTACAAGGGCAACGACATCGAGCGCTTCTACCGCTACGGCCTGCTGGCCAACCCGAAGCTGCGGATCTACAAGCCGTGGCTGGACGAGGCCTTCGTCACCGAGCTGGGCGGCCGCGCCGAGATGAGCCAGTGGCTCACCGAGCGCGAGCTGCCCTACCGCGACTCCAAGGAGAAGGCCTACTCCACCGACGCCAACATCTGGGGCGCCACCCACGAGGCCAAAGAGCTGGAGCACCTCAACGTCGGCATCGAGATCGTCGAGCCGATCATGGGCGTCCGGTTCTGGGATCCGTCCGTCGAGATCGAGACCGAGGACATCACCGTCCGCTTCGAACAGGGACGCCCGGTCGAACTCAACGGACGCACCTTCGCCACCGCGGTCGACCTCGTCTACGAGGCGAACGCGATCGGCGGACGCCATGGGCTGGGCATGTCCGACCAGATCGAGAACCGGATCATCGAGGCCAAGAGCCGCGGCATCTACGAGGCCCCCGGCATGGCCCTGCTGCACATCGCCTACGAGCGGCTGCTCTCGGCGATCCACAACGAGGACACCCTGGAGAACTACCGCGCCTTCGGCCTGAAGCTCGGTCGACTGATGTACGAGGGACGCTGGCTCGACCCCCAGTCGCTGATGCTGCGCGAGTCGATCCAGCGCTGGGTGGGCGCTGCGGTCACCGGGACGGTCACGCTGCGCCTGCGTCGCGGCGACGACTACTCGATCCTCGACACCGACGGCCCGAGCCTGAGCTACCACCCCGACCGGCTCAGCATGGAGCGGGTGGAGGACGCCGCCTTCGGCCCCCTGGACCGGATCGGCCAGCTCACCATGCGCAACCTGGACATCGAGGACTCCCGCACCCGCTTGGAGCAGTACGCCAGCCAGGGTGTGGTCGGCGGCGCGATCTCCCATCTGGTCGGCGTTCTCGAGCAGGGCGCGGCGGGCGCCATCACCGAACTGGGCGCCGAGGTCCCCGATGCCATCGCCGAAGCCGAAGAGGGCGGCGCCTTCGACCTCGGCACCGACTAGACCCGATCCATTCCTCCGCCGATCAGGGCCGAATGCCGGCTGAGCGTGACGAAGAGCCAGGGATCGATGGTTGAGCTTGTCGAACCCCGCTCGACGATCTCGACAAGCTCGATCAGCGGTGGCTGGTGGTGAACGATCAGCGGTGGGTGGTGATGTTCGATCAGCGGTGGCTGGTGGTGATCGATCAGCGGCGGCTGGTGATCAGCGGTGGTGATGTTCGGCCGGCGGCGCGGTGTTCAGCGGCAGTGGGCTCGGTGACGCTAGCCGATGGTGACTGACTCGGCTCGAAGAATCTCACACCGACGCGGCTTCCGAGTCCAGGAAGATGCAGCCGTTGTCTTGGAGCGCCACCGTTCCGGCATGGCGGGAGGTCGGCCCGATGGGAGCGAACCCATCGGCGGCGACCGGTGCGGTTCCGGCGAGGCCAGAGCCGGGGCTGCAGCCGGTCGAGACGGCGATCACCAGAAGGAGCGCGAGGACAAGGCCTCGGCCCGGCGCTTGGTCATGCTCAGCGAGCATCGTCGGTCACGACGTTCGGGACGGCGCCGCCGTAGCGGCGGTCGCGGTGGGCGTACTGTTCGACGGCGCGCCACAGGTCGCGGCGGTCGAAGTCTGGCCAGAGTCGGTCCATGAACACCATCTCGGCGTAGGCCGACTGCCACAGCAGGAAGTTGGACGTGCGCTGCTCGCCGGAGGAGCGGACGAACAGGTCCACGTCGGGGATGTCCGGTTCGTCCAGGAAGCGGCGGAACCGCTCCTCGGTGAGCCGGGACGGGTCCAGCTCGCCGCGGACGGCCGCCTCGGCGATCGCGCGGGCCGCGTCCACGATCTCGGCGCGGCCGCCGTAGTTCACGCAGAACTGGAGCGTCAGCACCGAGTTGCCCTCGCTCTGCCGCTCGGCCTCCTGCAACTCCCTGATCACACTCCGCCACAGCTTCGGCGTGCGCCCGGCCCACCGGATCCGGACGCCCATCGCGTCCAGTTGGTCGCGACGGCGGTGGATGACGTCCCGGTTGAAGCCCATCAGCCAGCGCACCTCGTCCGGCGAACGGCGCCAGTTCTCCGTCGAGAAGGCGTACGCCGACAGGTACGGGATGCCGATCTCGATGGCCCCCTCGATCACGTCGAACAGCGCGTCCTCGCCGCGGGCGTGCCCGGCCGTCCGGGGCAGGTTGCGCGCCTTCGCCCAGCGGCCGTTGCCGTCCATCACGATCGCCACGTGCCGGGGGAGCGCCTTCGCCTCGATCGCCGGTGGACGGGCGCCGGACGGGTGCGATGTGGGCGGACGGATCTGCTTCTGCGGGGCCACGGTTGCAGCCTAACCAGCCCGGCCCGGGATGCCGTCCGCTCAGGGCGAAACAGACTTGAGTCACCCAGACTCAACCAACTTGAATCAGGCCGGGATCAGACGCAGAATGGTGTTGGCACTCAAGCAAGGAGAGTGCTAACCCCAGCGAGAGGAGTGAGCCAAATGGCACGGACCTTTGATCCCTTCCGTGAGATGGACCGCTGGTTCTCCGACGTCGCCCGGACGCCGGCCAGCGCCGCCATGCCCATGGATCTGTTCCGCGACGGAGACGTGTTCGTCGCGAAGATCGATCTCCCCGGCGTGGACCCCGCCTCGATCGACATCGACGTGGACGACCGCACGCTGACCGTCCGCGCGCAGCGCAACGCCGAGACCACCGAGACGCAGAAGTGGCTGGTGCGCGAGCGTCCGGCCGGCACCTTCGCCCGGCAGTTGACCCTCGGCTACGGCGTCGCCCTGGACCAGATCGCCGCCGAGTACAACGACGGCGTGCTGAGCCTGCGCATCCCGGTCGCCGAGGAGGCCAAGCCGCGCAAGATCAGCGTCAGCCACAGCGGCGGCCCGACCCAGATCGAGGGCTCGGTCGAAAGCTGACCCGGGCCCCCGGAGCATCGAACGCCTCCGTTCCGGTCATTCGCCCCACCGCAGGGTGGAGCGTTTGACCGGAACGGAGGCGTTCGGCGTTGAGGGGCGGCGAAGGGAGGGTCGGCGAGCCGGGTCAGGCGAAGGGGGCGGAGACCTTGGTCAGGCGGTTCACCTGGGCTCGGGTGAGTTTGAGCTCCCCGGCGGCGAGGATCGCGGCCACCTGCTCCACCGAGGTCGCGGACGCGATCGGCGCGACCACCCCCGGCTGCTGGCGCAGCCAGGCCAGCGCGATCGTGGCCGGCTCGACGCCGTGCTCCTCCCCGATCGAGACGACCGCATCCACGACGTCGAAGCCGGCGTCGGTGGCGTAGCCGCGGACGCGGGCGGCGCGCGCGCCGTGCACGGCCTCGCCGCGCGCGTACTTGCCGGTCAGGAAGCCGGCGGCCAGCCCGTAGAAGGGCACCAGTGCGAGGTGGTGCTCGGCGCACACCGCGGCCAACCCGCCCTCGACCTCCGCGCGGTGCACGAGGTTGTACTGCGGCTGCACCGCCACCGGCAGCGCCAGACCCTCCGCGGTGGCGATGTCGATGACCTCGTTCACCCGCTCGGGAGTGAAGTTCGACAGCCCGTAGTGCCGGATCGCGCCGCTGCGGACGAGCTGGTCGAACGCGCCCACCCACTCCACGGTCGGCACGTGGGGATCGTCCTCGTGCGCGTAGTACAGGTCGATCGTGTCGATGCCGAGCCGCCGGCGGGACCCGTCCAGGCAGATCCGCAGGTTCGCCGGACGCAGCCCGCGATGCACCGGGTGCTTCGCCACCTTCGTGGCCAGCACGATCCGGTCCCGGTTGGCCCGGGAGCGCAACCAGCCGCCGATGATGCTCTCGGACTCGCCGCCACGGTGGCCGGGCACCCACGTCGAGTAGGAGTCCGCGGTGTCGACGAAGTTCCCGCCGCCGTCGACGAAGGCGTCCAGGATCGTCTCGGAGGTGGCGGCGTCGGCGGTCCAGCCGAACACGTTGCCGCCCAGGCACAGCGGCGACACTCTCAACGTCGAGATTCGGTGCATGGGTCCAGCCTATGAGGACAGGTCGAAATCGACGCTGAGATGCACGGACAACTCGGTCGTGGCGTTCAGGTCCAGCCCGAGATCCAGAGGCGGCGCCGCCGCGCGGGCGGAAGCGGCGAACACCATCTGGTCGCCCCCGAACTCGACCCGTGGCGACGGCATGCTCCACGAATCGGACGCGTTCGCGATGCCGGTGACCTCGAGGCCGGCGGCCGCGGCCACGGCGTCCGCCTTGCGCCGGGCCATCGCCATGGCTTCCGCCGTGGCGGGGATGCTGGCCTCGAACTGCTCGTAGACCCACTCCAGTTCGTCCACGGTCACCCCGGGCCGCTCCGACAACGCTCCCAGCACGTCCGGCAGCTGGTCGGCAGTCGCCCGCACCACCAGTGCGATGTCGACGGCCTGGCTCTTCAGCAGCTTGACGTCGCCGGTCGCGATGTGGACCCCGGTGACCTCGATCGCGTCCTCGGGGACGCCGCGGCCGGCCAGGTCGGCGACGAGATCGCGGACCTCGGCCGCCTTGCGGCCGGCGAGCCCGCCGAAGATCGTGGACGAGCCGCGCACCCGGATGTGCACCCGGGCCGAGGAGGCCGTGACCCGGACCGTGTGGTCGACGGTGATCCGCAGGAGTCCCATTGATCGAGACTAGTGCCTGCGCGCGTCAGGTGTGGGCGATCGCGGCCTGTTCGACGGGAAGGGCGGTGCGGAACCGGTCGACATAGGCGGCGAAGCCGGCGACGTCCGCCGGATCGGGCTCGACGGTCTCCAGCTGCGCGCCGGCGAACACGGTGGTGGCGAGATAGTCGGCAAGGGTCTGGCCGTCGACGCGGTCCCGGCTGTAGGCGGCGAGCAGCGCGATGCCCCAGGCTCCGCCCTCGCCGGCGATGTCGCCGACGCTGACGGCGGCGTTGGCCGCGGCGGCGAGGTAGCGCTGGGCGACACCGCGGGTCTTGAACAGCCCGCCGTGCGCGAACAGCGAGTCCAGCCCGACGGCCTCCTCGGTCAGCAGGACGTCGAGTCCGATCCGCAGGCTGGCCAGGGCTGCGAACAGCTGGGCCCGCATGAAGTTGGCGAGGGTGAACCGGCTCTCCGGGGTGCGCACGAACAGCGGACGGCCCTCGGCCAGGCCGGTGATGTGCTCGCCGGAGAGGTAGTTGTAGGCCAGCAGGCCACCGCAGTCGGCATCCCCGTCGAGGGAGGCGGTGAAGAGGGTCTCGAACACCGTTCCCGCGTCCGCGCCTGCGCCCAGCCGGGCCGCGAACTCGCCGAACACTCCCGCCCAGGTGTTGAGCTCGCTGGCTCCGTTGTTGCAGTGCACCATCGCGACCAGATCGCCGGCAGGGGTGGTGACCAGATCGAGCTCGGGGTGCATCCTGCCCAGTTCGTGCTCCAGCACCACCATCGCGAAGATCGACGTGCCGGCGCTCACGTTCCCGGTGCGCGGCGCCACCGAGTTGGTCGCGACCATGCCGGTGCCGGCGTCCCCCTCGGGCGGGCAGAAGGGGACGCCCGGCTGCAGGGTGCCGGACGGGTCGAGCAGGGCGGCGCCGGCGGCGGTGAGCCGCCCGGCCGCCTCCCCGGCCGGCAGCACCGCCGGCAGCAGGTCGGCCAGCCGCCAGCCGAACCCCGCCTCGGCGACCAGGTCGTCGAACGGGGCCAGCATCCCGGCCGAGTAGCCGCCGGTCGTGGTGTCGATCGGGAACATCCCGGACGCGTCGCCCACGCCCAGCACCTGCTCGCCGGTCAACTGCCAGTGCACGTAGCCGGCCAGCGTGTTCAGGTGGGCGATCCGGCCCACGTGCTCCTCGCCGTTCAGCACGGCCTGGTACAGGTGGGCGATCGACCACCGCTGCGGGATCTGGTAGCCGAACAGGGCGCTCAGCTCTTCGCTGGCCGGGCCGGTGATCGTGTTCCGCCACGTCCGGAAGGGCACCAGCAGTTCGCCGGATGCGTCGAACGCCAGGTAGCCGTGCATCATCGCCGACACCCCCGCAGCACCCACCGTCCGCAGTTCCGCTCCGTACCTGGCTCGCACCTCGGCGGCCAGGGCGGCGTAGGCCGCCTGGAGGCCGGCGTGCACCGCGTCCAGCGGATAGGTCCATACGCGGTCGCTGAACTGGTTCTCCCAGTCGTGCCCGCCGGTGGCCAGTGGGGCATTGTCCGGGCCCGTCAGGACGGCCTTGATCCGGGTCGAGCCGAACTCGATCCCCAGAGCCGTCCGGCCAGCCTCGATCGCACGGCGGGCGGCGGTCATCTCGATCATCGTTGATCCTCCCTCGGGTCGGCCCCGCTGGAGTGGGACCGTTAACATCGATCATTCTGGCAGCTCGATGTATGCGCTAACAACGGGCTCGCCGCGGTTGCTTCGCGAGGCCTCGGGCCGAGGCGGGGGAGAATGGCCGGGTGCCGACCTATCGTGACGAGGCGGTCGTGCTGCGGACCCACAAGCTGGGCGAGGCCGACCGGATCATCACGCTGCTCTCGCGCCGGCACGGCAAGGTGCGTGCGGTGGCCCGGGGGGTGCGCCGTACCTCCTCGAAGTTCGGTGCGCGGCTGGAGCCGTTCAGCCACGTGGACCTGCAGTTCGCCACCGGACGCACGCTGGACGTGATCACCCAGGCCGTCACGCTGCACCCCTACTCCGAGCCGCTCGCGCACGACTACGAGCGCTACACCACCGGTCAGGTGATGATCGAGACGGCCGACCGCCTGGTCACCGAGGAGGGCGAGCCGGCCCTCCAGCAGTACCAGTTGCTGGTCGGCGCACTGCATGCGCTCACCGCCGGGACGTCGGACGGACCGCGGTCCCCGGCGATGGTGATGGACGCGTACCTGCTGCGGGCCGTCGCCCTCGCCGGCTACGCCCCCACGCTCTCGGACTGCGCGCGCTGCGGTGCGCCGGGTCCGCACGAGGCGTTCTCGCCGCAGCTCGGCGGCATGGCGTGCCGGCGCTGCCGTCCGCCCGGTTCCGCTCACCCGGCACCGGCGACCGTCGACTACCTCGGCGCGCTGCTGGCCGGCAACTGGCCGGCCACGCGTGACGTCCCGGAGACGACGGTCCGGCAGGGCAGCGGGCTCGTCGCGGCCTTCCTCGGCTGGCACCTCGACCGGGGGCTGCGCTCGCTCGTGCACGTGGACAGGTCTTCGCCCACGCGCTGAGCGCGGACCGGCTGACGCCGCACACCGTCGGACGCGGCGGCGATGTTACCGATATCAAACTGTTATCTCACAGGGCTGCGCATTTCTGGTGATACCGGTAACATCCTGCTCACGCGGTCGATGTTGCCGCTAACACTCAGAACGCACAGCGAGGTGACGGAGACAGTGGAGAGCCCGGACGGACGTGGCGGCACAACCTCGGCCGAGGTCGCCGTGCCCGCCGCGCGCAGCGTCCCCGAAGAACTCCGCGACATCGTCGAAGCGCTCAAGGTGGAGGTGTCGGCGCTGCACGCCGAGCTGCCCCGGAACCAGCTCGTGGTCTGGACGGCGGGCAACGTGTCCGCGCGGGTGCCCGGTGCGGACCTGCTGGTGATCAAGCCGTCGGGGGTGTCGTACGACGACCTGACGCCGGAGGCGATGGTGGTCTGCGACTTCGACGCCAACCTGGTGGAGGGCAGTCGCAGCCCGTCCTCCGACACCGCCGCCCACGCCTATGTGTACGCCCACATGCCCGAGGTGGGCGGGGTGGTGCACACCCACAGCGACTACGCCACCGCGTGGGCGGCGCGGCGGGAGCCGATCCCGTGCGTGCTGACGATGATCGGCGACGAGTTCGGCGGGGACATCCCGGTGGGCCCGTTCGCGCTGATCGGCGACGACTCGATCGGCCGGGGGATCGTGGAGACGCTGCGGAACTCCCGCTCGCGGGCGGTGCTGATGGCCAACCACGGCCCGTTCACCATCGGGACGGACGCCCGCGACGCGGTGAAGGCGGCCGTGATGGTGGAGGACGTCGCCCGCACCGTCCACCTGGCGCGGCAGCTGGGTGAGCCCGTCCCGATCCCGCAGGCCGACGTCGATCGGCTCTACGACCGCTATCAGAACGTCTATGGACAAGGAAGTGCTGAATGAGCAAGCAGATCTGGTTCCTCACCGGTAGCCAGGGCCTCTACGGCGAGGACGTGCTCCTCCAGGTGCGTGACCAGTCGGCGCAGTTGTCCGGCGCACTGGCCGCGGCGGAGGCGATCCCGGTGGAGGTCGTGGCCAAGCCGGTGCTGACGGACGCGGCCGCGATCCGCCGGGTGATGCTGGACGCGAACGCCGACGACGACTGCGTGGGCGTGATCGCCTGGATGCACACGTTCTCCCCGGCGAAGATGTGGATCGGCGGCATGGAGGCGCTGGACAAGCCGTTCCTGCACCTGCACAGCCAGGTGAACGTGGATCTGCCGTGGGCGACCATCGACATGGACTTCATGAACCTGAACCAGGCCGCGCACGGCGATCGCGAGTTCGCGTTCATCGCCACCCGTCTCGGGGTGCCGCGCAAGACGGTCGCCGGCCACGTGTCCGACCCGCGGGTGGTTGCCCGGGTCGGTGCGTGGGCACGGGCGGCACTGGCCCGGGCCGAGCTGCGGACGCTGAAGCTGGTGCGCTTCGGCGACAACATGCGCAACGTCGCGGTCACCGAGGGCGACAAGGTCGAGGCCGAGCGGCGCTTCGGGGTGTCGGTGAACACCTACGGCGTGAACGACCTCGTGGCCGTGGTCGATCAGGTGGGCGAGAGCGAGGTCGACACGCTGGTCAGCGAGTACCTCGACTGCTACGACGTGGCACCGGAACTGCACCCGGGCGCCGACCGGCACGAGTCGCTGCGCTACGGCGCCCGGATCGAGATCGCGCTGCGGAGGTTCGTCGTGGACGGCGGCTACCGCGCGTTCACCACCAACTTCGAGGACCTGGGCGGGTTGCGGCAGCTGCCCGGCCTCGGGGTGCAGCGGCTGGAGGGCGAGGGCATCGGCTTCGCCGGCGAGGGCGACTGGAAGACCGCGGTGCTCGGCCGCACGCTGGGGGTGATGGCCGCGGGGCTGCCCGGCGGCACGTCCTTCATGGAGGACTACACCTACCACCTGGAGCCGGGCAACGAGCTCAGCCTGGGGGCGCACATGCTGGAGGTGAGCCCGTCCATCGCGCGGGGGACGCCGCGGATCGAGGTCCACCCGCTGGGCATCGGCGGCCGCGAGGATCCCGTCCGCATGGTTTTCGACGCCGCGCCCGGCGACGGTGTCGTGCTGGGCCTGTCCGACCTCGGCGACCGGTTCCGCATGGTCGCCAACGAGATCACCGTGGTTCCGCCGCTGGCCGACATGCCGAAGCTGCCTGTGGCCCGCGCGGTGTGGAAGGCCAAGCCTGACTTCACCACGTCCACCGAGTGCTGGCTGAGCGCCGGCGGGCCGCACCACACCGTGCTGTCCACCGCGCTCACGGCCGAGCACCTCACCGACCTGGCCGAGATGCTCGGCACCGAACTCGCCCTGATCGGCGAGGGCACCAGGACCGGCCAGTTCATCAAGGAACTGCGCTGGAACAACGCCTACCACCGGCTCGCGATGGGCTTCTAGCGCCGGGATGAACGCCGCACACCAGGGAGGTCGCTTCTGGACAACGTAGACCGATCCGCCGCGATGACGGCCGGTGTTCGGCGAAGAAGAGTGATTGACGGTTTCAGAGCAAGAGTTTCGAGCGGGGCCAGACCTGAGGCTTCGTCTCAACAAGGAAAGGAAGTGCATCGAGAAATGCGACGCATTGGAATGGCGATCGTCGGTATCGCCACCGCATTCGCACTGGCCGCCTGTGGCGGCACGGGCGCCGGGGGCGGCGCCGCACCCAGCGGGTCCGCGGCCTCGAGCCAGGCCCCTGGTGACACCCTGATCGGCGTCGCGATGCCGACCCAGACGTCCGAGCGCTGGATCGCCGACGGCAACGCCGTCAAGAAGGGCCTGGTCGACGCCGGCTACAAGGTGGATCTCCAGTTCGCCAACGACGACATCCCGACCCAGACCCAGCAGATCGACGCCATGATCACCTCCGGCGCCAAGCTGCTGATCATCGCGGCCATCGACGGCACCGCCCTGACCTCGCAGCTGGAGAGCGCTGCGGCCAAGGGCATCAAGGTGATCTCCTACGACCGCCTGATCCGCGACAGCAAGAACGTGGACTTCTACGTGAGCTTCGACAACGAGAAGGTCGGCGTGGCCCAGGCCAACGCCCTGCTCTACGGCATGGGCATCACCGATCGGGACGGCAAGGCCACCGGCAGCGCGACGAAGGGCCAGAACATCGAGCTGTTCGCCGGCTCGCTGGACGACAACAACGCGCACTTCTTCTGGAAGGGCGCTCAGAACACCCTGAAGCCGTTCATCGACGACGGCACGCTGGTCGTCAAGAGCGGGCAGACCACGATCGAGCAGGCTGCGACCCTGCGGTGGAAGCAGGAGACTGCTCAGGCCCGCATGGAGGACCTGTTGACGTCCACCTACGGCGGCAAGGGCACCGGTCTGAAGGGCGTGCTGTCCCCCTACGACGGCATCTCCCGCGGCATCATCACCGCCCTGCAGGGCGTGGGCATGGGCCCGACGATCGAGAAGGGCCTGCCGATCGTGACCGGTCAGGACGCCGAGATCGCCTCGGTCAAGCTGATCGCCGATGGCGTGCAGAGCTCGACCATCTTCAAGGACACTCGGAAGCTCGCGGCCCAGGCCGTGACCGCTGCCCAGGCGTTCCTGGCAGGCCAGACCCCGGAGGCCAACAACACCACGGACTACGACAACGGTGTGAAGAAGGTTCCGTCCTACCTGCTGGAGGTCGACACCGTCTACGCCGACAACATCCAGGCGTTGCTGATTGACTCCGGCTACTGGACGGCGGAAGAAGTCAAGTCCGGCGTCGCCAAGTGATCGAATCCTGATCCGGGTGGGCCCAGCCGCGGCTGGGCCCACCCGGGCCGGCGAGTGTGTGAGGAAGGTACATGAGCGAGATCCTCCAGATGCGTTCGATCACCAAGGAATTCCCCGGTGTCCTGGCGCTGTCGGACGTGAACCTGACGGTGGAACGTGGCGAGATCCACGCGATCTGTGGTGAGAACGGGGCCGGCAAGTCGACCCTGATGAAGGTGCTCTCCGGGGTCTACCCGCACGGGACGTACTCCGGCGAGATCTTCTACGACGGCGAGGAGGTGCAGTTCTCCTCGATCAACGACTCCGAGGCCAAGGGGATCGTGATCATCCACCAGGAGCTGGCGCTGGTGCCGTACCTCTCGGTCGCGGAGAACATCTTCCTCGGCAACGAGGTCAGGGGGTTCGGCGGGCTGATCGACTGGAACGCGGCCAACTCCCGGGCGACCGAGCTGATGGACCGGGTCGGCCTGCACGAGAACCCCACCACGCCGGTGTCGCAGCTGGGCGTGGGCAAGCAGCAGCTGATCGAGATCGCGAAGGCGCTGAGCAAGGACGTGCGGCTGCTGATCCTGGACGAGCCCACCGCGGCGCTCAACGACACCGACTCCGAGCACCTGCTGGGGCTGATCCGCCAGCTGCAGGGTCAGGGGATCACCTCGATCATGATCTCCCACAAGCTCAACGAGATCGCCGAGATCGCCGACAACACCACGATCATCCGGGACGGCCGGACGATCGAGACGATCGACATGCGCGACCCGTCCTCGACCCAGGAGCGGATCATCCGCGGGATGGTCGGACGCGACCTCGCCCACCGCTTCCCCGAGCGCACCCCCGACATCGGCGAGCCGGTGCTCGAGGTGACCGACTGGACGGTCTACCACCCGACCCAGGCCGGCCGGCTGATCATCGATCATGCGTCGTTCAACGTGCGCGCGGGCGAGGTCGTCGGCATCGCGGGGCTGATGGGCGCCGGGCGGACCGAACTGGCCATGAGCCTGTTCGGCCAGTCCTACGGCCGCGACATCACCGGCGAGATCCGGATGCACGGCACGGTGGTGGGCACGCCGACGGTGTCGGACGCGATCCGCCACAAGATCGCCTACTGCACCGAGGACCGCAAGCGGTACGGACTCAACCTGATCGCGGACATCCGCGAGAACATCTCGTCCGCAGGCCTGTTCAAGCTGGCCAGGGGTGGCTGGGTGAACGGCAACGAAGAACTCAAGGTGGCCGAGGAGTACCGGGCCAGCCTGAACATCAAGACGCCGACGGTGATGACCCTCGCGGGCAAGCTCTCCGGCGGCAACCAGCAGAAGGTCGTGCTCAGCAAGTGGCTGTACACCGACCCCGAGGTCCTGATCCTCGACGAGCCCACCCGCGGCATCGACGTGGGTGCCAAGTACGAGATCTACACGATCATCAACCGCATGGTCGCGGCGGGCAAGGCCGTCGTGGTCATCTCGTCGGAGCTGCCGGAACTGCTCGGCATCTGCGACCGGATCTACACCCTCGCCTACGGGCGGATCACCGGTGACCTGCCGGTCGCCGAGGCCACCCAGGAGCGCCTGATGGCGCTGATGACCATCGAGCGCGACCAGCCGATTCCGGCGAACAGCTTCACTTCCGGCGGGCCCCACGGCGGGGACCCCACGATCAACGATGACGACACGAAGGGACTCAACCGATGACCGCCACCTCTCCAGCCGATACCGCAGGAGTCGGCGAGATCCTGACCCGGAGCCTGCGCCAGAACGGCATCCTGATCGCCTTCATCGTGGTGTTCGGCATCGCCGCCGTCCTGAATCCGAATTTCCTCACCGGTGGCAACATCACGAACCTGGTGCTGCAGTACTCCTACATCCTGATCCTGGCCATGGGCATGCTGCTGGTCATCGTCGCGGCCCAGATCGACCTGTCGGTGGGTTCGGTGGTCGCGTTGACCGGGGCGGTCTCGGCCGTGCTCGTGATCAAGCAGGGAATGCCCTGGTGGGTCGGCGTCCTGGCCGCGCTCGGCGTGGGCCTGCTCGCGGGCGCCTGGCAGGGCTTCTGGGTGGCCTGGGTCGGCATCCCGGGCTTCATCGTCACCCTCGGCGGCATGCTGCTGTTCCGCGGCCTCACCTACGTGGTGCTGAACAGCATCTCCCTCTCACCCTTCGGCGGCACCTACTACGAGATCGCGAACGGCTTCCAGAACGGCCTGCTGGGCGGGTACGGCGTCGACACCTTCACCCTGCTGGTCTTCGGGCTCTCCGGGCTGGTGTTCGCCTACCTGCAGTGGCGGACCCGGCAGGGCCGGATCCGGTACAAGCAGCTCGTGGACGCCCTGCCACTGTTCATCGTCAAGCAGGTGGTGATCTTCGCCGTCCTGATGTGGTTCGGGTACCAGCTCGCGTCCAGCCGCGGCCTGCCCAACGTCCTGGTCCTGGTCGCCATCCTGATCATCGTCTACACCCTGGTCAGCCAGAAGACGGTGTTCGGCCGGCACGTCTTCGCCATCGGCGGCAACCTGAACGCGGCAAAGCTGTCCGGCGTCCGGGTGCGGCGGATCAACTTCTGGGTGTTCGTGAACATGGGCCTGCTGGCCGCGGTCGCCGGCATCGTGTACTCCTCCCGGATGAACGCCGCCCAGCCCAACGCCGGTGACGGTGTCGAGCTGGACGCGATCGCCGCCTGCTTCATCGGTGGCGCGTCCACCACCGGCGGCATCGGCCGGATCGGCGGGGCGATGATCGGCGGCATGATCATGGCCGTGATGAGCAACATCATGCAGCTGATGGGCTGGCCGCAGCCGACCCAGAAGGTGGCCAGGGGCCTGGTGCTGCTGCTGGCCGTCGCCTTCGATCTGTGGAACCGCCGGCGCTCGGAGGCGGCCGCCTGACCCTCAGTAGGCTGGCGCCGTGATGGCGATCAGCAGGTTCCGCGTCCCGGGAGATGCGTCAGGGTTCCGGATGGGCGCGGAAGCCGTGGTGGCGCGGTTCCGTGCGTCCGCGGGATGCGAGGACGCGCGGCTCGTGCAGAACCTGGACGAGCCGGAGCTGTGGGCGATCGTCAGCAACTGGGCCGATGTCGGCTCCTATCGTCGGGCGTTCAACGGGACGGACGCGAAGCTCGTCCTCGTCCCCCTGCTGAGCCTCGCGATCGACGAGCCGAGCGCGTACGCCGAGCCCGACGCGGTCGGCGAGAACCGGCCGCGCGGGACGCTAGGCTAGGCGGGCTGCCAGCCGGGCAGCACGTCGCGACGACAAGGAGTGCATGGTGGCCAGCCGCCTGGAGAATGTGATCAGCCTGACCAAGCGGCGGGGGTTCGTGTACCCGTGCGGTGAGATCTACGGCGGCACCAGGGCGGCCTGGGACTACGGCCCCTTCGGCGTCGAGCTGAAGGAGAACATCAAGCGCCAGTGGTGGCGTTCGGTCGTGCAGGGCCGCGACGACGTGGTGGGCATCGACTCCTCGATCATCCTGCCGCGGCAGGTCTGGGTCGCGTCCGGGCACGTGGGGGTGTTCTCCGACCCGCTCACCGAGTGCCTGAGCTGCCACAAGCGGTTCCGCGCCGACCAGCTGGCGGAGAACTTCGAGCACAAGAAGGGCCGCGCGCCGTCCGGGCTGGAGGAGATCAACTGCCCCGAGTGCGGCACGCTCGGCCGGTTCACCGAGCCGCGCGACTTCAACATGATGCTGAAGACCTACCTCGGCGTGATCGAGGACGAGTCCGGGCTGCACTACCTGCGTCCGGAGACCGCACAGGGCATCTTCATCAACTTCAAGAACGTGGAGGGCACCTCCCGGATGAAGGTGCCGTTCGGCATCGGGCAGGTGGGCAAGAGCTTCCGCAACGAGATCACGCCGGGCAACTTCATCTTCCGCACGCGCGAGTTCGAGCAGATGGAGATGGAGTTCTTCGTCAAGCCGGGGACGGACGAGGAGTGGCATCAGCACTGGATCGATGCGCGCACCGACTGGTACACCGACCTCGGCATCAGCAGGGAGAGCCTGCGGCACTACGAGCACCCGAAGGAGAAGCTGTCGCACTACTCGAAGCGCACCGTCGACATCGAGTACAACTTCGGCTTCACCGGCGGGGACGGCTGGGGTGAGCTGGAGGGCATCGCGAACCGGACCGACTTCGACCTCGGTACGCACTCCGAGCACTCCGGCACCGACCTCACGTACTTCGAACAGGCCAGCGGCGAGCGCTACCTGCCGTACGTGATCGAGCCGGCCGCCGGGCTGACCCGGTCGCTGATGGCGTTCCTGGTCGAGGCGTACACCGAGGAGGAGGTGCCGACGGCGAAGGGCGGCGTGGAGACCCGGGTGTCGCTGAAGCTCGATCCGCGGCTCGCTCCGGTGAAGGTCGCGGTGCTGCCCCTGTCGCGCAATGCCGACCTCTCGCCGAAGGCCCGCGACCTCGCCGCGCGGCTGCGCAAGGTGTGGAACATCGACTTCGACGACGCCCAGTCGATCGGCCGCCGCTACCGCCGCCAGGACGAGATCGGCACGCCGTACTGCGTGACCGTCGACTTCGACACCCTCGAGGACAATGCCGTGACCATCCGCGAGCGGGACACCATGGCCCAGGAGCGGGTGGCGCTGGACCAGGTGCAGTCCTGGCTCGGCGCCCGCCTGCTCGGCTGCTGAACGAACGGGGACAGGTCCCATTCCCGTTCAGTCCTTGCCGTCATTTCCCGTTCAGTCCTTGTTGTCATCCCGGCGAACGCCGGGATCCCCGCACCGATCTGACAGCGGTGATGGGGGATCCTGGGCCCGGGATGGCGCGAGAGCGCCGGGACGCTGAACGGAAAAGGGACCTGTCCCCGTTTCGTTCAGACCAGGGGGACGAAGCTGAACCGGTAGCCGGTCACCGGCTCCCGGTGCCAGCCCTCGTGGTCGCGGTCGACCACCCACATCACGCCGGACGCGGGGACGACCATGCGGCCGCCGACGGCCAGCTGGGCTTCGAGCTCGGCGGGCACCTGGCCCGCGTCCGCCGAGACGAGGATGCGGTCGAACGGGGCAGCCTCTGCCGCCCCACGTTCGCGGGGACGCGCCGGCTCGATCCGTGCCCACGGCAGGTGGAAGCCCGTCAGGTTGCGCCGGCCGAACTCCACGAGTTCGGGGACGGACTCGACGCCCAGCACCGCGCCCTTCGAGCCGGTCAGCTGCGCGAGCAGCGCCGTCGTCCAGCCGGAGCCACTGCCGACGTCCAGCACGGTCGCGCCCTCCGGCACGTGCAGCAGTTCCAGCATGAACTGGACGGTCCACGGCTGGGAGTTCGTGGCGCCGTGGCCGATCGGCAGCGGCTCGTCGAGGGCTGCACGGTCGCGGATCTCCTCGGGGAGGAACCGCGCCCGCGGGATCGCGGCCAGTGCCGCCACGACGCGGCTGTGCTCGGTCATGGCCCTAGCGCACACTGTCGGACGGCTCCCGCGCAAGGGGGTGGGTAGGCTGGCGGGCCGGAAAGGTGACGTGATCCGGCCAGGGAAGGGCCTAGCTGTGACAGCTGTGACGCCCGAGCTGACGGGACTGGCCGGATCACGACAGGAGGTGGGGATGGTCGAGCCGCTGCGGCTGGTGGCGCCGTCGGGAGGCGCCGTCGAGGTGCCGACGCCGGTCGTGCTCGCACCGATGGCCGGCATCACCAACGCCGCCTACCGGCAGCTCTGCCGCGAGCAGGGCGCGGGCCTGTACGTGTGCGAGATGATCACCTCCCGCGGGATCGTCGAGCGCATCCCGAAGACGTTCGACATGCTGCGGTTCGACCCGGGGGAGGCCGTCCGCTCCGTGCAGCTCTACGGGGTCGATCCGGACGTGATGGCGAGGGCCACCGAGATCCTGTGCGCGGAGTTCGGCGTCCACCACGTCGATCTCAACTTCGGCTGCCCGGTGCCCAAGGTCACCCGGCGCGGCGGCGGGGGAGTGCTGCCGTGGAAGCGGGACCGGCTGGCGGCCATCCTGCGCGCCACGGTCGCGGCCGCCGACCGGTACGGCGTCCCGGTCACCATGAAGACCCGGCTGGGCATCGACCGCGACCACCTCACCTATCTCGACGCCGGCCGGATCGCCCAGGACGCCGGCTGCGCCGCGATCGCACTGCACGCCCGGACGGTCCAGCAGGCGTACGCGGGGGAGGCGGCGTGGGAGACGATCGCCACCCTCGTCGGCACCGTGGACATCCCGGTGCTCGGCAACGGCGACATCTGGGAGGCGACCGACGCCCTGCGGATGGTCGAGCAGACCGGCTGCGCGGGCGTGGTGATCGGACGGGGCTGCCTCGGCCGGCCGTGGCTGTTCCGCGACCTGGCCGACGCCTTCGCCGGACGCGAGCACCGCACGCTGCCGTCCCTCGGCGAGGTGGCGGCGATGGTGCGCCGGCACGCGGAGCTGATGGCGGGCCTGTACGGCGAGAGGCACGGGCTCACCGACCTGCGCAAGCACATGGCGTGGTACTTCAAGGGCTTTCCGGTGGGCGGCGACCTCCGCCGGTCGCTGGCGATGGTGTCCTCGCTGGCCGAACTCGACGAGCACCTGACCCAGCTCGACCCGTCCGTGCCGTTCCCCGACGGCGAGCTCGGCGCACCCCGCGGTCGCCAGGGGACCCCGCGGGAGCGGGTGATCCTGCCCTACGGCTGGCTCGACTCCACCGAACTGGGGGACGAGGACATCGCCGCGGCCGAGTCCGACGCGTCCGGTGGCTAGGGGTTCCGCGGGTTTGAACCGGAGGCCAGCAGCCGGACCAGGCTGATGCTCGCGCCGCGCCCGGCGCCGTAGGTGGCGAGGTCGACGTCCCCGGACGGATCGGGCCAGCCCAGCTCGGCGATGATCGCGTCCGGTCGCTCGTGCCGGACCATCCGGACGGCCTCGGCGAGGAACGGGACGCGGCCGAGGTCACGTCCCTGCACGACCAGCGGCCGGCCGGCGTGGGCAGCCAGGGCCGCACGGAGACCGGCGAGATCACTGACGGTCAGGCACACCGCACCGGGCAGCCACCGGTCCAGGTCCGGGCGCAGATGCTCGCCGATGCCCCACGGCGTGTGGGCGAGGGCGAGGTTGCCGGGGGAGTCCAGCCGCAGCAAGACCGGCGCCGCCACCGGCGCCACCGGTGTGCGGAACCAGAAGTGCGCGGCGTCCAGCTCGGCCGGCTCGACGGTCGGGGCGGGGTGGTCGCGCAGCCCGTCGATCGCGGTGGCCAGGACCGCCACCCGGTGAGCCGCATCGAAGACCCGCGACTCCGCCAGCCGTCCGCTGCGCACGGCATCGGCGACGTGGGCCCTGATGCCGGCGATCTGGTCGCCGGTGTTGCCGGAGCCGATGCACATCAGGTCGACGCCCGCCCCGAGCGCGAGCACGGCAGCCTCGGCGATCCCGCGGCCGCCGCTGGCGCCGGCCATGTCGAGGGCGTCGGAGACGATCGCGCCGCCGAAGCAGAGGTCGTCCCGCAGCACGGCCAGCACCCGCGGGGACAGCGTGGCCGGGAACTCGGCGTCCACCGCGGGCACCAGGATGTGCGAGGTCATCACGGCCAGCGCGCCCGCCTGCGTCGCGGCCCGGAACGGCGCCAGCTCGCGTGCGTCGAGCACCTGCCGTTCGACGTCGATGACGGGCAGGTCGTGGTGGGAGTCGGCCGCGGTGTCCCCGTGGCCGGGGAAGTGCTTGGCGCAGGCGGCGACCCCGGCGTGCTGCAGGCCGCGGACGTAGGCGGCCACGTGCCGCGCGACCAGCTGCGGGTCGGACCCGAAGCTGCGCACCCCGATCACCGGATTGCGCGGATTGCTGTTCACGTCGGCGTCCGGGGCGAGGTTCAGGTCGATCCCGGCCGCGCGCAGCTGCGTCCCGATGCTGTAGCCGACGGCCTCGGTCGCGTCCGGGGAGTCCTGGTGGCCGAGGAAGGCCGCGGACGGGTGGAGCGAGCCGCCGACGTGGTGCAGTCGGGTGACGTCCCCGCCCTCCTCGTCGGTGGCGACCACGGCCTCGGGACGAATCCCGTGGATGGCCGCGGTCAGTGCCCGCAGCTGCTCCGGATCGGCGATGTTGGAGTCGAAGAGGCAGACCGAGCCCAGCCCGGCCTCGAGTTCCGCCGCCAGCCAGCGGGGGAGAGTGGGGCCGTCGAAGCCGGGCATGATCGTTGCGCCGATGGCTCGCAGCAGGGTCGGTTCGGTCATGGTCCGCTCCAGATCGGTTGGTTGAACAGGTCGAGCACGGCCGGCAGTGCGCCGAGCAGTGGCCAGGTGGCGCCGACGGGCAGCCAGTGCGGCAGTCCCCACAGCGTCGTGTACGCGACGGTACGCCCGCCTCGCCACCACCGGCTGGCGACGTCGGACGGCTCTTCGGCCATGATCGCCAGGGCGGGCACCACCACCAGCAGGTGCGCCCAGCGGCCGTAGTCCTGGCCGACGACGTACAGCGGCAGCACCAGCAGCGCGGTCGCGACGAACCACGCCCAGTTGCGGCGCAGCCACGGCGTGGTGAGGATCGGCAGCAGCGCCAGCGGCAGCAGCCACAGATAGGTCCAGTACAGGGGGAAGCGGGTCACCACCTCGGCGACGGCCTGATCGAGCGGCTGGCCCAGCATGGCGATCGCGCCGGCGCAGAGCTCCTGGTTCAGGCCCCGCGCGACCACCGAGTCACAGATCGCGGCGGTGGCGCGCAGGTCGCCGCGGGCGAGGACGCTGGCTGCGCCGCCGGCCACGCTGAGCCCGAGGATCGTCAGCGCCGGCCAGCCCCGCAGGTTGACGCGGCCGTCCGGCTCACGGAGCAGGAGCAGCATGACCGGGACGGCGTACACGCTCACCTCCCAGGAGAACATCGCCAGGGCGAACAGGCCGATCGCGGTGGCGACGAGCACCAGCCGGACGCGGCGGTCGAGGCTGCGCCGGGCCCACCCGAGCAGGGCGATCGCGGTGAAGCCGATGATCTCCTTGCGCCAACCGGCCAGCACGTCCCAGCCCATGAACGGCAGGGCCGCCGGGCCGCAGGCCAGTGCGATCGCCGGCCAGGCGTATCCGCTGCGGTGCAGGAAGCCGGCCACGGAGGCCAGCACGACGGCGTAGCCCGCGAACTGGAAGCCCGCCAGCGCCCACAGCGTGGGCTGCCCCGGCGGGCTCATCGCGAACAGCAACTCGCCGAACAGGCCGCGGCGGACGAAGCCGCCGGCATAGTTGATCACCCAGTCGCCCACGCGATAGGTGACGCCGCCCGTGGCGATGTCGAGGACGAGGTAGTTCGCGACCCCGCGGGCGACGGCAAGCCCGAGCACGACGTAGGCGAACACTGCCCGCCCGATCGCGCCCGGACCGCCAGCGGTCATCCCAGGACCACGACCACCCGGTGCGTTGCCCCGTCCGCCCCGCGGGGGAGCCGGACGACGGCACGACCCGTCACTGCGTCCCGGACGGTGGCGAGGGCCTGGCCGTCCAGCTCGGCGGACGCCACCCCGCAGCTGACGTGCGCCCGATTTCGTACTTCAATGTGGTACGTCTGCCTCCGCCACCGCCGGGTGACGGTGAAGCCGTCCCATTCGGCCGGGATACAGGGGTCGACCACGAGCGCGTCGAAGTCCGGCCGCACGCCCAGGATGTACTTCGTGGCGGCGGTGTACATCCAGCCCGCGGTGCCGGTCAGCCAGGGGTTCTGGGCCTTGCCGAACCACTCGTGGTCGCGGCCGTAGAGGAACTGGGCGTAGACGTACGGCTCCGCGCCGCGGACCTCGATGGCGTCGTTGGAGTGGTACGGCGCGAGCGCGTCGTAGTAGGCCATGGCCGCCTCGCCCCGGCCCAGCACGGTCTCGGCGATGATCGGCCAGGCGTTGGGATGGCTGAAGATCGCGCCGTTCTCCTTGACGCCCGGGTAGACCCGGGTGACGTAGCCGATCGTGTCGTCCACCTCGGTGTAGCTCGGCCAGCACAGGTGGGTGCCGTACGCGCTGGCCAGGTGGCTGCGGACGGCGTCCATCGCGCTGGCGCCCCGCTCGGCCGGTGCCGCGCCGGAGATCACCGCCCACGGCATGTGCTCGAGGAAGATCCTGCCCTCGGGGTTCTCGGCCGAGCCGATCTTCACGCCGTCCCCGGTGTAGCCGCGCAGGTACCAGGCGCCGTCCCACAGCTCCCGGTTGACGGCTTCGGTGACCGTGGCCGAGATCGCCTCGAGCCGCTCTTTCTCGTCGCTCCGGCCGAGGTGGCCGGCCGCCTCGGCCAGGGCGTTGGCCGCCCAGATGTGCAGGAAGCTGACCAGGGCGGTCTGGCCGCCGCCGAGGTTGAGGCAGTCGTTCCAGTCCGCGCGCAGACCCTTGGCGATGCCGTTGTCGCCGACCTGCTCCGCGGTGAACTCGATCGCCCGGCGCAGGTGTTCGTAGACGGTGGCCGGGGCGGCGTCGAACCGCTCGGCGGCGTCGCCCATCACCTCTGCCCGCTCGACGAGGCTCAGGCCGGAGTCGGCGAAGGGCACCACCTGTCGCAGGAAGTCCAGATCGCCGGTCTCCTTGACGTACTCGATCACCGAGGGCACGAGCCACAGGTGGTCGTCGGAGCACGCGTCGGCCAGGCCGTGGACGAGGTCGGACGCCCTCCCCGGCACCACCGTGGGCAGCTTCACCCCGACCGGGATGTCGTCGCGCTGGTTCTCCGCGAACAGCAGGGGGTCGAACAGGTGCAGCCCGTAGCCCCACGACATCTGCCCGTGCAGCAACTCCTCGATCCGCTGGCGCACCTTGGCGGGGTTGGTGTGGACGACGCTCATGATGTCCTGCGCGGTGTCTCGGTAGCCGAGCCCCACCCGTCCGCCGACCTCGACGAAGGAGGCGAACCGCGACCACACCACGCAGGTCTCGGCCTGCAGCAGCGTCCAGGTGTTCAGCAGGGTGTTCATCGCGGCGGACGGGGTCTCCAGCGCGAGCACCGAGCGCTTGCGCTGCCAGTAGGCGGCGAGCTCGGCGATGGCGGCGTCCACGGCTGCCGGGTCGGCGTAGGTGGCCCGCAGCCGCGCGCCCACCTCGCGCCGGCCGTAGCCCAGCACGTACGCCAGCCGGGTGGTCTCGCCGGGCGCGAGCATGACCCGGTGGTGCAGCGCGCCGCAGTGGTTGCCCGTGGTCGCCTGCGACCCCGAGCACTCGCCGCGCTCGACCGCCAGCGGGTCGGTCTCGGTGCGGTAGGCGCCGACGAACGAGTCCCGCAGGGTGTCGAAGCCCAC
>NZ_JARKPQ010000118.1 GCF_029975155.1 Propionicimonas sp.
CGCCTCAGAGGCTCGCAGGGCGTCCGCTGAGGCGGGCTGGTCACCATGCACACCGAGGTAGTGCGGCGGCAGCCCAGACACGGCCGACAGCTGGGCCTGCAGCACGCCGACAGCGCCCTGATATCCGGCCAGGTCGCCGGCGTCCAGCTGCCCGAACTTCGCGGCCGGGTCTTCGGACAACATCATCCGGTTCGCCTCCGGGAATGGGTTGACTTCCCGAGTGCGGCCGTCCTCGTCGACCTCTTCTTTCGGCTCGACACCAGTCGCCCAGCGGCGGGGCCTGCCGACGTACTCGGAGGAGACCATCAGGTCGAGCAAAATCTTGTTCAAGGCGTCGACCAGGGGCAGCAGGTCGTCGAGCTCGCTCACCGGGTCGCCCAAGATCCGGTCTGAGGCGGTGAACGGCACCACGGGAACCTGCCCGAGCGGATTGACCAGCACCTCGGTCGTGACGAATCCGGTGGTCGCCCCGACCGCATCGGAGTGCATCTTGATGATCTCGTTCGGGGTGAACAACACGATCGCGGTTCCGGTCGGCTGATCGGGGGTTCCGGTCGTCCAGCGCTTCACCGCGGCCACGACCTGACGGGTCGCCGGGTCGCGTTCCACCGCGACCTGATGCGCCGATTCGATGCTGACCAGCGGATCACCCGCGGCGTCGGCCCACACGACCACGAAGCACTCACCGAGGACGAGGGCTTCACGGTGCACGACGCCGGAGCACTGGTCCAAGTCGTTGGCCAGCCAGTCGGCCCACAGCTGTGGTGCCGGCCGGCCGTCGACTGTCAGTCCGGTGACACGTAGCCGCTCCGCGAGCGCGGCCACCGCGACCCGAGGGACGTTCGCCGCCATCCGGCTGAACCGAGAGCCGATCGCGGTGCGGGCGTCCGCCGTCAAGAACGCCAACGGCTGGGTGCCCGCGTAGTAATTCTCCAGGCTGGCTCGGCGGGCAGCACCCGCGTCCAGCGCCTGCAGCATCCGCTGCAATTGATCCATAATTGTTGTCTCCTTAGAAGCTCATCGCCCTGCGGCGCTTCGGTTTGTGAGTGGCTTTCCAGGTGGATCGCGAGTGCGCCATGACCGCGCACACCGCAAGATCGATGTGGCGGCCACTGCTCTTGTTCTCTTTGCGCAGGCGGACCCCGCGCACGTCATCGGTCAAGATCGCGTTCCCGATATGCCGGGCAAGGTCCGGGTCGCAGTCGTGGGTGACCTCGCGACCCAGGCAGCCCTGCACGAAGTCGTTGGTCGCCGGGGTCAGCCGTTGCGTGGTCTGCGGGAACTCGACCGTCGGGATGCCCTCCTCGGCGAGGACCTGCAGCGTGCGGGCCCACCGGTAGGGGTCCGCGGCCAGTTCGATCACGTTGTACTGTCGGCACAATTGCCGGATGCGGTCCTCGACCTCCAAGACGTCCACCCGGTAGGAGTCCTGGCCTGACGGCGGTTCCCACAAGCCGCCGACCTGCAGGTGCGGGCTGGTCGACACGGTGGCCACCAGCAGCGCCGTCGAATCGCCGTTGAAGCTGCCGTCGAGGGTGAGCACGACCTCGGCGCCGGTCGGGATGATCTCGCCGGTGCCCAGTTGCGACCACAGCCCCAGCGGCAGCAACGAGGAGTCGTCCTGCTCGCACCACTCACCGAGGCGAGCACGCCTGAACTCGGCTTCACGGGTCCGCGGCGGCAGCAAGGTGGCCACATGCGACCGCGACACCAGGTCGTCCAGGCCGGGATTCGCCAGCTGCCAGCAGTGCTCGCAATCGACCGGATGCGAGATGTCGCCGGCGTACTCGACCAGCCGGAAGTCCGGCCGCGGATTGCTGCGGGCCTCCAGCACCAGATCCAGCATCGGGCTCAGTTCCCGCCATGACGGCGGTGATGGCGTACCGATCAGTAACGCTTGCGATTCGGCCCGCTTGCCCGTGCTGTTCACCAGGCTCTCGAAGGCGTCCCTGCGGCAAAAACCGATCTCGTCCATGATCGCCAGCGAGGCGTCCTCACCCTCGATTCGGGCGGACTCACCCGGCAACGCCAAGATCGAGGAATCCGAACCGGGCACGTAGATGCGATCCTTGTACACCTGGCAGCGCGACGACAGTTCGTCGTTCAGCGCGATCATGCGGGCCGCGATCTGCAGCAACCTCGTCGACGACCGCTCGTCCTGAGCGACCACCACGGCGCGGGCACCCTCCACGCCGGCCATGAACACGTGGTGCAACACCACGGCGGCCACCAGCGTGGACTTCCCCTGACCGCGAGGCAACGACCACAACGCCATATTCGGCCGCGGGTCGTCCAGCAGCGTGCCGGCCAACTCGACCTGCCACGGCCGCAACTTCATCGGATGCTTGGCGCCCACGCCCTTCGGCGTAACGATGTACTTCTCGCAGAACAGCCTGAATTGCTGCGCACCCTTCGACCGAGGATGCCAGTCCAGCGGCTCCTCGGACGCCGCGCCCTTGGGACCAGCCTTCATTTCTTACATACCTCCCCGGTGTAAAATCGTCTCCCCGACTGACATGCGCCCCTCCCGCTCGGTCTGGCTGCCCTGTCCCCCCTGGTCAGACCCACGTGCAGCACCTCGCCGGTTGTTGCATCGGGCACACACCACGTCGATGTCCTGCAGGCGGATGGGAAGACCGGCATCATGGCGACGCCAAGCTTCAGGACTGTGGTCGCAGGACAAGTTGTCGACGGCTCCGCAGTCACTGCACCAGGGCTGCATCCGGCGGGCTCGCTTGCTGAGCTTGTCCCACGCGGTGTCGTAGCCTGCTGACCGGGACGCCCGGGCTGGTCTGGGTGCTCGCTTGGGCTGGCAGTCATCGCAGTAGCTGCCGTTGGTGGGTTCCCC
>NZ_JARKPQ010000166.1 GCF_029975155.1 Propionicimonas sp.
CCACAGCTGGCGGTGGTCGGCATCGCCGGTCCCGGCGACCCGTTCGCCAACTCGGAGAAGACCCTGCGCACCCTGCGCCTGGTCAAACAGCGTCACCCCGATCTGCTGCTGTGCGTGTCCAGCAACGGCCTCGAACTGGCCCACCACCTCGACGAGGTTGCTGAACTCGGCATCAGCCATGTGACGGTGACGATGAGCACGGTCGACCCCGAGGTGGGCGCACGGATCTACCGCTGGGTGCGCGACGGCCGCCAGGTCTATCGCGGCCGTGAGGGCGCCGAACTGCTGCTGAGCCGCCAGAACGAATCCATCCGCGGCCTCAAGGAGCGCGGGGTGACCGTCAAGGTCAACACCATCCTGGTGCCCGCGGTGACGCTTTCCGGGATTGTCGATGTGGCGCGGCTGGCCGCTGATCTGGGCGCGGACCTCATGAATGCGCTGCCGCTGTACCCGGTCGAGGGGACGCCCTTCGGCGAACTGATGGCTCCCACGCCCTCGGAGATCGCTCGGGCGCGCAGGGACGCCGAGCCGTATCTGGAGCAGATGACTCACTGCCAGCGCTGCCGCGCCGACGCCGTCGGCCTGCTCGGCGCCGAACATGACCAGGACGCGATCACCCGCCTGCTGGCCGCGAGGCAACCGTCCAAGCCGCGCCCCTACATTGCGGTGTGCAGCCAGGAGGGCTACCTGATCAACCAGCATCTCGGCGGCGCCGATCATGTGCTCATCTACGAGAATGCAAACATCGACGGCCGGATCACCCCGCGCCTGGTCGACCGACGCGAAACACCCACCTCCGGTGGTGGCGCCGGCCGCTGGGCCAGGCTGGCCGGCGTGCTCAGCGACTGCCGCGCACTGATCTGCCACCAACTCGGCGGCTCACCGCGCACCGTGCTCACCGGCAGCGGCATCAACGTCTACGAATCGGACGGGCTGATCACCGATGCGGTGACCGATGTCTTCTCCGGACGCTCTCCCCGCCGCGCCCTGCCCATCCGCGACTGCGCCACTTCCTGCTCCGGTCCCGGCACCGGTTGCGGCTAGATCTCTATCCCCACCTTCGAAGGAGTCAGGATGACCACGACCTCCGTCCGGCCGACCGCCGGCGACAAGACAGCTCGAAGCCCACTCACCTGGGCTTGCATGGATGGTAATGAGGCGGCCGCCTCGGTGGCGCACCGGCTCAGCGACGTATGTGCGATCTACCCGATCACACCTGCCTCCCCGATGGGCGAGTTCGCCGACGAGTGGAGCGCGAAGGGCCGGCGCAATATCTGGGGTCAGGTGCCCCACATCGTCGAGATGCAATCCGAGGCCGGAGCAGCGGGCACGCTGCACGGCGCGGTGCAGGCCGGGTCGCTCGCCTCCAGCTTCACCAGCTCGCAGGGATTGCTGCTGATGCTGCCGAACATGTACAAGATCGCCGGCGAGCTCACCCCCGCGGTCTTGCACGTCGCCGCCCGTGCGATCGCCACCCACGCTTTGTCCATCTTCGGTGATCATTCCGATGTGATGGCGGCCCGGTCCACCGGGTGGGCGATGCTGGCCTCGACCAGTGTTCAGGAAGCCCACGACATGGCTGCGGTCTCCCATGTCGCCACGCTGGCCTCGCGGCTGCCGTTCGTCCACTTCTTCGACGGTTTTCGCACCTCCCACGAGATCAACCGGATCGAGGTGCTCAGCGACGATCAGCTGCGGGCGCTGGTCGATGCGGACGATGTGCGTGCCCAGCGGGCCCAGGCGTTGAGCCCTGCCCGCCCAGTGTTGCGCGGCACCGCGCAGAACCCGGATGTCTTCTTCCAGGGGCGTGAGGCCGCGAATCCGTTCTACGACGCGGCCCCGGGCCTGGTGCTCGATGTGATGCGGCGATTCGAAGAACTCACCGGGCGTCACTACGGCCTGGTGGACTACTACGGTGCGCCGGACGCCGAGCGGGTGGTGATCGCCATGGGCTCGGCCGTGCAGACCCTGCGGGCCACCGCCGATGCCCTCAACGCTGCCGGCCAGAAGGTGGGCGTGCTGAACGTGCGGCTGTACCGGCCGTTCCCCGCCGCCGAATTGGTCGCCGCGCTGCCTGTCAGTGTGAAGGCGATTGCCGTGCTCGACCGGGTGAAGGAGCCCGGCGCGACCGCCGAGCCGCTGCATCTGGACGTGGTCACCGCCTTGGCCGACCACGCCGAGATCCCGCCTCGAGTGATCGGCGGCCGCTACGGGCTGGGCTCCAAGGAGTTCGCTCCCCGCGACGCAGCAGCAGTCTTCGATGAGCTGACCGCGGTGCTCACCGGCGCGCCGGTGCGGCGGCGGTTCACCGTCGGTATCACCGATGACGTCACCCGGCTGAGCCTGGAGACCGATCCCGGATTCCGGCTGCCCAGCGACGCCGTGGAGGCCGTTTTCTACGGTCTCGGCTCCGATGGCACCGTGGGTGCGAACAAGGCCTCGGTGAAGCTGATCGGGGAGAACACACCGTCTTGGGTGCAGGGTTACTTCGTCTATGACTCGAAGAAGTCCGGCTCGACCACCATCTCGCATCTGCGCTTCGGCGTCGACCCCATCAAGGCCCCCTACCTGGTCGAGCAGGCCGACTTCGTCGGTATCCACCAGTTCGGGCTGCTCAGCAGGCTGCCCGTCCTCGATGTCGCCCGCCCCGGCGCCTCGGTGCTGCTGGCCAGCCCGTACCGCGGGACGGATGCCTGGAAGCACCTGCCCGCGAACGTGCAGCGCACGATCCTGGCCAAGGGGTTGCGGGTGCACACCGTCAACGCGGCCAAGGTTGCCCGGAAGGCCGGGCTGGGTGGTCGGATCAACACGGTGATGCAGGCTTGCTTCTTCGCGCTTGCCGACGTGATGCCGACCGCCGAAGCCCTCGAGCTGATCAAGGACAGCGCCCGCAAGGCCTACGCCAAGCGGGGCCCCGAGATCGTGCAGGCCAACCTCGATGCGATCGACAAGGCACTCGCGGCGATGACCGAGGTGGTCATTCCCGACGGCGCCGACGTCGCCCTCCTCGACGAGGCTCCCCAGATCCGCAACGGCCCGTCGGTCGCGTCCGAGTTGGCAACGATCCGCCGGTTGATCGCCGGGGAGGGCGAATTGCTTCCGGTGAGTGCGATGTCGCCGGGCGGAACCTTCCCGACCGGAACGGCGGCGCTGGAAAAGCCCGGTCTGGCCACCCAGCTGCCGGTCTGGGAGTCCGACAACTGCATCGACTGCGGCAAGTGCACCCTGGGCTGCCCGCACGCGGCGATCCGCATGAAGGCCTTCTCGCCGGATTTCCTCGACGAGGCCCCGGACGGGTTCGTGTCTCATCCCGCGTCCGGACGAGACGTTCCGGCAGGCTCGGAGCTGACCATCCAGGTGTCACCCGACGACTGCACCGGCTGCTCGCTGTGCGTGAGCCTGTGCCCGGCCTCGGCGCTGACCATGACCCCGGCCTCGATGGTGGCAGACAACGAGCGTGAGCGCTTCAACTACTTCATCACCATCCCCGATACCGATCGCACCAAGCTGCGTACCAACACGGTCAAGGGATCGCAGCTGCTGCAACCGCTGTTCGAGTTCTCGGGCGCCTGCTCCGGCTGCGGCGAGACTCCGTACGTGAAGCTGCTCAGCCAGTTGGTGGGTGATCGGATGGTGGTGGCGAACGCGACGGGCTGCTCGTCCATCTACGGCGGCAACCTGCCCACCACACCCTGGACGACCAACTCCGACGGTCGCGGCCCGGCGTGGAACAACTCCTTGTTCGAGGACAATGCCGAGTTCGGCATGGGTATCGCCTTGGGCCACCAGCAGCGCGCCGGCCAGGCCCGCATTCTGCTCACCGGTCTGGCCGAGTCTCTCGACCTGCCCGCTGAGACGATTGAGGCGCTCCTGAGCACCGGCTTCAATGTGACCGATGAGACCGCCGTCGCCGAGCAACGCGCCAGGGTCAAGCAGCTGCGCGAGGCCTTGGCCGGTCTGAGCGACAATCCCGACGCCGCCGTGCTCAGCGAGCTGGCTGATGCCCTGGTGCCCACCTCGGTGTGGGTGGTAGGTGGCGACGGCTGGGCCTACGACATCGGCTTCGGCGGTCTGGATCATCTGCTCGCCTCCGGAGAGAACGTGAACGTGCTGGTCCTCGACTCCGAGGTCTACTCCAACACCGGTGGCCAGGCGTCCAAGGCCACCCCGTTGGGTGCGGCCGCGAAGTTCGCCGCCTCCGGTAAGAGCACCCGGAAGAAGGATCTCGGCCTGTTCGCCCGTGGCTACCGTGACGTGTACATCGCCCAGATCGCCATCAACGCCAACGAACAGCAGGCGGTGCGAGCCCTGAATGAGGCTGCCGCTTATCCCGGTCCGTCGCTGGTCATCGCCTACGCCCCCTGCCGGGAGCAGGGCGCCGACCTGACCAAGGCTGTGGAGCGGCAGAAGGCGGCGGTCGCGAGCGGCCACTGGGTGCTGTACCGCTACAACCCCGAGCCCACTCCTGGTGCCGACCCGGTCCTGAAACTCGATTCGAAGGAGCCTTCCATGCCATTGGGTGACTTCTACGGCGCTGAGAGCCGGTTCCGCAGAATCCGGCTGTCCAACCCCGAACGCGCTCAGTCGTTGCTCGATCTCGCGCAGCAGGTCGTCGACGAACGCTGGGAGCACTACTCCGGAATCGCCGGGGCATGACATGGCCGGACTGATCGACACCACCTTGCGTGAAGGCGCTCAAGCCCCGGTCCGCTACCTGAGTAGCGAACAGAAGGCCGAGGTCGTCCGGGCGCTGGCGCGGATCGGGATCGCCGAGATCGAACTGGGCCACGCAGTGGCTGAGCTCAGCTATGGTCCCGAACCGCTGGCCGAGCTCATGGAGATCGCCGCCGAGGCCGCCCCCGCCATGCGGCGGGCGGTCTGGTGCCGGGCCAGGCCCGAGGACATCGAGACTGCCGCCGCCCTCGATCCCGACGTCGTCTCCTTCGCCTTGCCGGTCTCCGATCGGCACCTGAGTGCCCGACTCGGCCGGAGCCGAACGTGGGCGATTGACCAGGTCACCGAGCTGGTCGATGTCGCCCGGACGTGCGGCGTGTCCTACCTGTCGATCGGCCTCGAGGACGCAACCCGCGCTGATCTTGGCTTCCTGCGAGAGGTCGCCGCGGCGGCCGACTGGGCCGGCGCAGATCGTCTCCGCATCGCCGATACCGTCGGTGTCGCTTCGCCGGAGGTGATTTCGGCTCTGGTATGCGAGGTCGGGGCGGTCTACGCCGGCGAG
>NZ_JARKPQ010000171.1 GCF_029975155.1 Propionicimonas sp.
TGCTCTTCGCTCAACCAATCAGCACCGGATATGAAGACGATCCTTGCCTGGCATTGCTCGCCCGCATCAGCACACTCACCGAAGGCCCAAGTATGCCCGACCGAGAAGAACCGCAGCAGATGCCGCCCGACGACCTCTATGACGGCTGGGAGCCGCCCGACCCGCGAACCCAGCAGGTGCCCGTGCTCAATGGGCAGGACGAGTATGGTCGCCTCAACCCGGAGAACCAGAACGATGTCGAGTCCGAACTCGCCATGGCCGCGCTCCTCCGATCCGCGAGCGTCGACGTCTTCGAGCCAACCGACGCCGAGATCGCTCGCCAGATGGACCGCGCCGACGCCTGGCGGACCTGCCCCACCACCCGGGAGCGGATCGTCCACATCAATCAGCTCACCCAAGACTTCTACGCCGGCAAACTGCCTGGCTCATGGGCACAGACCTATCTGATTGAACGGTTCGGAGCCGATCTCACCGGGCACCCGCTCGTCCAGCCCGGACACGCGCCGGCGGGATGGACCAGCCTCGTTCACCACCTGCGTCGGCTCGGAGTGAGCGACACCGAAATGATCGCTGGCGGAGTCGCCCGCACGGCGTCCACTGGACGGCTCATCGACCAGTTCCGCGACCGGATCGTCTTCCCCATCACCAACGACGAAGGCGAGATCCTCGGATTCGTCGGCCGCCGCAATCCCGACGCTCCTGGCGACGGCAGCGCCGGGCCCAAGTATCTCAACACCGGTGAAACCCCGCTTTTTCACAAGGGAGACCAGTTCTACGGAACACCCCGACCCGGCACCATTCCCGTCATCGTCGAAGGGCCCATGGACGCGATCGCGGTCACCCTCGGCAGCGGCGCCCGCTACACCGGGCTCGCACCCCTTGGCACATCCCTCGCCGGCCAACAAGCAGCGCTGCTACACGGCCAATCAGACGTGGTGATCGCCACCGACGCCGACCTCGCCGGCCACGTCGCCGCCGAACGCGACTACTGGCAGCTCACACCACACGGCATCGACCCCCGCCGCGCTGTGTTCCCAGAAGGCACCGATCCAGCCGACTTGCTCACGAACCACGGGCCCAACCGACTCGCCGCGACCCTCGACGCAGCCCAACCGATGGCCCACATCATGATCGACGAGAGAATCGCCAACCTGAACACCTGGGACGCCCTCGACCAAACAACCCGCATCGTGGCCGCCCGGTCCCCACAGGCATGGGACGCCGACAGTCAACACATCGCCGAACGACTCGACCTGCCGCTCTGCGCCGTGAGGGAAGCACTCGCCCGCCACGCCCGCGCCTGGAACACCGATCCGCGCGCCGCCGCATCCCAGCACCTTCTCAACACCACCAACGTTCGCCGCCGGCTCGAAGCCGCCAACCGCAACAACCGCTGGGCCGAGACTGTCAACCAGATCGACCCACGACTTGTCAGCCAACCCGACTGGCCAGCACTCGCCCGCACCCTCCAACACGTCCACGAAACCGGATGCGATGCTGAGAAAGCCATCAAACTACTCGCTCGCCCAGACCAAGCCAGCACCCGACCAGCCGCAGACCTACGCGCCCGCATCATCGCCACCCTGCACCTGAGCGAAGAACACATCCAGCACGCTGGCACAACACTGACCGAAACACCTGATCGACGTCCCAAGGTTCCCGCCCGAGGTCGCCAGACGATAGAGCCCAGCCAGCACGCGAGATAACGTCAAGCGGTGCCGACGCGGGCGTTTCCCGCGTGATCCCGGGAGGGTATGACCGAGCCCCACTTGCCCAGCGTGGATCAGAGTCGCGAGGCGATAGCATCTAGGTGTGAATCCCATCCCCGTGCCGCCGAGGGCGGCACTTGAGTGGACCGTAGTTGCGCATGGAGCCCGGTTCTCGCATCACCTGCTTACGCAAGTTGGTGAGCCGAGAGCCGGATCGTACTTCGCAAAGATCCAGAGCCTCTATCCGTTCGAAAGCCCCGCAGCCTTCACGAGGGGATACCTCGACGCTGC
>NZ_JARKPQ010000180.1 GCF_029975155.1 Propionicimonas sp.
CTCCTGGTGAGCGAGGCCGACATCCTGGACGGCATCGTCGCCGCCCTCGCCACCGCGTAGCCAATCGCCGGCCGAGATGGCCAGCCGCCGGTCGAACTAGCCGACCGCTGGTCGACCCCCCCAACCGTTGGTCGTCCCCCAAACCGCTGGTCGAGCCCGTCGAGACCCCAGCCCCGCGCAGCGTCTCGACAAGCTCGACGAACGGCTCTTGATCACTGTGCACGTGTGCCCGCCCCTAGACTCGCGCCGAGGCCCCCATGGCCCAACTGGCAGAGGCAGGCGGCTTAAACCCGCCCAAGTATGGGTTCGAATCCCATTGGGGGCACGCTTAGGCATCCGTCCCGGCACTGACAAGCGTTGTCACGTCGGCATCGTGGCCAGCGCGCGCAAGCAGGTGTTGCGGTGAGTCCGGGTCCGCCGATCACGCTCGGGGATCCCGGCGTCCGCCGGGATGACGGCCGAGCCGGGCCGCGTCCGTCCGGCTGTCGTCGTTCTACGGCGAGACCCTGCGACTCAGCTGCCCGCTGAGCCGATCGGGCTTCTGGGGATCACGGTGAGGACCTTCTCGATGTAGTCGCGGAATTCCTGGATGTAGTTGGCGAGGAAGGCCTTCACGCTGTCGTCGAGGACGTCGCCGTCGGGGGTGAAAATGTCGGTGGAGTACTTGATGTAGGCCTCGGGCGCCGTCATCTGCCGGGCGTTGCAGAAGCTCAGGACGCCGCGCATGGCCTGCTGGGCGAGAGCCGTGCCGAGTTGTCCGGGCGAGGCGCCGATGACCGCTGCCGGAATGTGGTTGAAGGAGTTCTGGCCCCACGGACGGGAGGCCCAGTCGATCGCGTTCTTGAGCGCCCCCGGGATGGAGCGGTTGTACTCCGGCGTGACGAACAGGATCGCGTCGGCGTCGTCGATCGCCTGCTTGAGGGCGCGCGCCTCGGGCGGATAGTCGCTGTCGTAGTCGGGGGAGTACAGCGGCAGGTTGTCGATCCGGATCTCGCTGAACTCGAGATCTTGCGGGGCCAGCTTGATGATCGCCTTCGCCAGCACCCGGTTGATTGACGTCGAGGACAGGCTGCCCACGAGGTAGCCGACTTTGTAGGTCATGTCGCGCATCCTTTCGCTCCGGTCTGAGCCCTCTGTACCCATCCATCGTGGGACCGCGCACCCACCCGCGCTGGTCGGGCGCTCGGAGTGAGGACATGCCAGACGGGTTGTGAGACGACGAGCGAGGGAGTGGCTGCCTGTCAGATCTCGTCGGCCAGATCCGGGTTCAGGGCTACCTGGCGCAGTTCGCGACGTACCCGCTGCCTGTCGGCGCGACGTTCCTGGCGGCTGGAGTCGCCGCCGTGACACATGTTGCAGGGGCAGAGGCCGTGGCCGTCCCATACCCAGGTCCAGTGGCAATGGCCGTGGCTCCGCGACAGGGCATCGCGGTCGTAGGGGTCCGGGAGGTCACAGACACCGTTGCTGTGGTCGTGGACTTCGGTGCGGGCGATGTCACCACGGGCAACTCGAACACGAAGCGGGACGTGGGCGTAGGTACGAGACATGATTGCCTCCGAGGGCTCGGCGCCCCGGCCCGCTATCCCTCGGTGAAGGACGGACCGGGGCTATTGCTTGAGCCCTTCGCGCGGTCGTGTCCTCATGCGCATCATCATGGCATGCACCTCCGACACCCCCGTCGCCCGCCGTCATCCCGGCTGTGCACCAGGGGGCGAGGTTTCGCCGTCCCGCGTCACCAACCATTCAGCCCGGACCGAGCGCGTCTCGACAGGCTCGACGAGCGATTTCGGAGGATTCGGGTTCAGGGATCGGTCAGGGACGGCTCAGGGGGGAACACAGCGGGCACACAGCAGCGTTGCCTACCATGGATGCCGACGACGGTTCGACCGTCGCCCTATCGAGGAGGAACTCAAGACAATGCGCAGCTCCAACCCGGTCCTCTCCCGGTCGGACGCCTGGCAGGCCCCGGCGACCCAGGGCCAGACCCCATACGCTCAGTACCCGGGCCAGCAGTACCCCGGGCAGCCCTACGCCGGGCAGTACACCGATCCGAACGCGCAGCAGTTCGCGCCCGTCCAGGGCCGGATGACCATCGACGACGTGATCACCAAGTCCGCCATCACCATGGGCACCCTGATGGCCGTGGCGGCGCTCACCATGGTCTTCCTGCCGCTCGAACTCCTGACTCCGGTCTGGATCGTCTCCGGCCTCGTGGCGTTCGGCGCCGTCCTCATGGTGAGCTTCCGGCGCGTGATGAACCCGGCCTTCGTGCTCGCCTACGCCGCCCTCGAGGGCGTGTTCATCGGGGCGGTCAGCAAGGCGTTCGAGGCGACCTGGCCGGGCATCGTGCTCCCGGCCGTGGCAGGTACGTTCGTCGCCGCCGCGGCGACGCTGGTCGCGTACAAGTTCTTCAACATCAAGGTGACCGGCAAGTTCCGCCGGATGGTGATGATCGGGACGTTCGCCTACGCCGGCGTGCTCCTGGTGAACTTCATCCTGTCGTTCTTCGGGCTGGCCTTCATCGCTGCCGGTGAGCTCACCGTGTTCTCCCTGGTCGCCTCCGCGATCGGCGTCGGGCTCGCGGTGTTCAACCTGATCCTCGACTTCGACTACATCGAGCAGGGCGTCGCGATGGGTGCGCCCGCCTCCGAGTCGTGGCGGGGTGCTTTCGGGCTCACCGTCACCATGGTGTGGCTGTACATCGAGATCCTGCGGATCCTGTCGTACTTCCGCTCCAACTAGGTCGTTACACACGGACGTCGCCTGCCGGGGTAGCCCGGTGGGCGACGTTTCGGTTTGTCGGGCCGTCCGGTTGGTTGGGAGGGGGGGTGGGGTCTCGACAGGCTCGACCAGCGGTTGGGGGTGCTCGACCCAGCGGTTGGGGTGCTCGACCCAGCGGTTGGGGGTGCTCGACCAGCGGTTGGTTGTGGGGTGGCCTTCGTCAGGCTCAGTGGGCGGCTCGGCTGAGGTCGCGTAGGTGGCGGTCGAGGAGGGCTCTCGTGCTGGCGGACCAGGCGAAGCGCACCCAGTGGTCGAGGGGCACCCAGGCGGCGGCGGCCGTCGTCCCGCCGCGGTCGTGGACGACGGGGTCGGACGGGTCGGGGCACCGCGCGGCGTAGATGATCCGGACGGCGTGGAAGTCCTCGATCACGCGAGCGGGGGAGCGGCCGATCCAGTGGTCGGTCTGCACGTCCAGCAACTGGGAGATCTCCGGCACCTGGCCGGTCTCCTCCGCCACCTCGCGGATCAGCGCCTGGCTGGGGCTCTCGCCCGCGTCGATGCCGCCGCCCGGCAGTCCCCACAGGCCCGGCACCGCCGTCCGATCGGAGAACTGGGTGGCCAGCAGGCCGCGACGGGACAACACGATGCCGTAGGCGGCGAGCCGCTGCCGCACCACCGGCTCGGCCTCGGCGGCCAGGTCGAGATCGGGGTCGATCGAGCGGGTCCGCTGCGCCTGCAGCGTGCTGCTGCGTCCATGCCGGCCCACTTGCACGGTCAGGGTCAGGTCGGGCGCGGACCCGGTCGCGGACAGCGGACGGACGATGCGGTAGCCGAGTTCCCACGCCAGTCGGTGCGGATCGGCACCGTGCGGCAGCAGGCCGGTGAACACCGGGGACCCCCCGGCCACCTCGACACCGATGATCCGCATTTGTCCATCATGTCCCGCCGCCCCGGTGGAGCCAAGTCGCCCCTCGGGCGGGTAGCCGTCCGCGAACAGCGGTGGACGGATATGCTCGCCGTACTGGTCCGGGGGCTCGGAGGTGACCATGCAGTACAACGAGAACGCGCGACTGGACCCTTCCCAGATGGGCTCAGGCGGAGGTCGCCGCGGGGGCGCCATCGCCCTCGGTGGTGGGGCCGGCGTGCTGGTGCTGATCGTCGCACTGCTCTTCGGCGTCGACCCGAGCGCGCTGCTGGGCGGTGGCGCCCCGGCCGACACCGGGACGTCCGGGGCCAACCCGTACGCCCAGTGCACGGCGGGCACCGACATCGCCAAGGACCGCAGCTGCCGCTTCGTCGCCTACACCAACTCCATCCAGGCCTACTGGTCGAAGGTGTACTCCGGCTACGAGCAGACCAAGACGCAGGTGTTCAGTGGGCAGATCTCCACCGGCTGCGGCACGGCCACCGCCGATGTCGGGCCGTTCTACTGTCCGGCCGACAAGGTCGTCTACCTCGACGACAGCTTCTTCGACGACATGCTCCAGCGGCAGTTGGGCGCCGCCGGCGGCGACGCGGCCGAGGCCTACGTGATCGCGCACGAGTACGGCCACCACATCTCCGACCTGACCGGCATGCTCGCCAAGGCGCAGTCTTCCGGCAACAGCACTGGACCGAAGTCGGCCCAGGTGCGCCTGGAACTGCAGGCCGACTGCTACGCGGGCGCCTGGTTGGCCAACGCCGCCGCCGACCCCAACTCGCCGATCAAGGCGGTCACCGCCGACGACGTGAACCGGGCCGTGGACGCGGCCAAGGCCGTGGGCGACGACCGGATCCAACTGAAGTCGACCGGCTCGGTCTCGCCCGAGTCGTGGACGCACGGGTCGGCCGCCATGCGGAAGAAGTGGCTGGCGATCGGATTCAACTCCGGTGACCCGTCCCAGTGCAACACGTTCGCGGCGGGCGCCCTGGATTGATCAAGTACCTCGGCTCCAAGCGCCGGCTGGTCGGTGAGCTGGGCCGCCTGTTCAGCGCGTCCGGCGCGGTCACGGCGCTCGACCTGTTCACCGGCACCACCCGGGTTGCGCAGGAGTTCTGCCGGCGCGGCGGCCGTCCGACCTGCGTGGACACCGCGGCCTACTCCGAGGTGCTCGCGCAGTGCTACGTGGTCACCGACGCCGCGCAGGTCGACGCCGCCGAGCTCGAGGACGCGCTCGCGCGGCTCGAGGCCCTGCCCGGCCGGCGCGGCTACGTCACTGAGGTGTTCTGCGAGCGGTCGCGCTACTTCCATCCCGACAACGGCCGGCGGATTGACGCGATCCGGGAGGGCATCGACGAGTTCTACGGTGACCACCCGCTGCGGCCGGTGCTGCTGACCGCGCTGCTGGAGGCCGCGGACCGGGTCGACTCCACCGTCGGGTTGCAGATGGCCTACCTGAAGGAGTGGGCGCCGCGCGCGCTGCGTCCGCTGCGGCTCGTCGCGCCGCGGCTCACGCCCGGCACCGGACGGGCCGTGCGCGGGGACGCGGTGCAGCTGGCGCCCCTGCTCGATCCGGTGGACCTGGCCTACCTCGACCCGCCCTACAACCAGCACCGGTACTTCACCAACTACCACGTCTGGGAGACCATGGTGCGCTGGGACGCCCCTGATCACTACGGCGTCGCCTGCAAGCGCCTGGACGCCCGTGACGAGGCCACCCGCAGCCCGTTCAACTCGCGGCGGACCATGCCGGCCGCCCTCGCCGGGGTGATCGCCGACGTGCGCGCGGAGACCGTGGTGGTCTCGTTCAGCAACGAGGGCTTCGTGCCGCTGCCCGAGCTCGTCGAGATGTGCGCTGTGCGCGAGCACCCGGTCGAGGTGCTGGCCTTCGACACCAGGCGCTACATCGGGCAGCGCATCGGAGTGTTCGGCCCGCACGGCCGCAAGGTCGGCGTGCCCGGTCCCGAGCGGAACGTGGAGTACCTGCTGGTCAGCGCTCCCGAGCACGTGCGGACGGAGTTGCTGCGGTTTCCGTCCGGGCAGGCGATGTCCGTCCGTGCCTGAGGCCGGCTGGACGCGGGAGGATCTGCACGGTCGATGGCCGAATGTCGGTGGTTCGCGGCGTTTGCGTGCGTCGACAATGCAGATCCTCGCGGGCGGTCGCCCTTCGTGACGCGATCCTCGTTCCTCGGGTCGCTCCTCAGGGGAGCGATTGCGTGGGGAGCCGCGATGTCCACCACATGTCATCCCGGGCTTGACTCAATGTCATCCCGGGCTTGACCCGGGATCCCCGTGGTCGACTCGCCAGGCCGGTGCGGGGATCCCGGCGTTCGCCGGAATGACAGAGGGCCGTGGTGGAGAGGCCCTTCGTGACGGTCTCGCTCGTTCCTCGCGAGCCCTCCTCAGGGACCCGTTGGGGATCCTCAGCTGCTGACGATGTTGCCGTCCAGGTCGGTCGTGATCACGGTCGAGCCGATGGCGAAGTGCATCCGTGGCGTGCCGAGGCTCTCGCGGTCGTCGATGACCACGCTCCAACGGGTGCCTTCCGGGACCTCGGCGGATCCCCGAATCCCGTCCACCACGGTCCAGATGGTCTCGGGGTCGACGCGGCTGGCGAGGAACAGCGGCAGGTCGATCTGCTGGTCGGTGACGTTGGTGGTCACCGGCACCTTCGCTGTCCGGGTGCGGCGGACGGTCGTGCCGCCGCCACCTGGGAACTCCGCCCAGGCGCCCTGGTCGGACTCGACGGAGATGGAGTAGACGGTCGCGCGGTCGCCCACGGCGTCCCGGATGCCGGTGGCCACGCCACCAGGGGTGTCGAAGTCCAGGACCTGCAGCAGCGACCCGTCCGGGTTGAAGAACACCGTGCGCGACTCCGGCACGGTGGAGACCGACATCATCACCTCGCCGCCGGAGTAGTCGACGATCGTCAGGCGCTGGCTCTCTGCCGACCCGGACTGGCCCTGCGCCGCCCGGAACAGCGCGCCGACATCGGAGATGTTGAACTTCGCCACCGGGAACGTCGCCTGGTCGACGTACTGCAGGTCGCTGGCCACCTCACCGATCTCGCCGTCGCGGTACGCCCAGGTCACGGGTTTGCGGTCGGCGTCGAGGACGCTGACCTCGACCGAGTTGGTGGCGACCTCCACCATCAGCGCGTACTCGGTGTTCGCCTTCGTCAGCAGGCGGCTCACCATCGCGGACGCCGCGCCCGGGCGCGTGAAGTCCAGTGTGGTGGGGGTCGGGCTCGGGCTGGCGGTCGGCGTGACCGGCGTACAGCCCACCAGCAGCAGCCCGCACAGCAGGCCGACGAGCCGGCGTCTGCGAGGGTGGGTGGTCACCCATCGAGGTTAGCGCGACCCGGGGACCGGGCAGACTGGATCCCGTGTACGACCTCACCCTCAGCTCCGTCGAGCTGGCACCCCTGATCGTCGGCGCGCTGGTCCGCAACGGCGGGGTCACCGTCCAGCTGACCGAGGTGGAGGCCTACGCCGGCGCCGAGGACCCGGCCGCCCATGCCTGGCGCGGGCCGCGTCCGCACACCATGGACCTGTTCGGCGCGCCCGGCACGCTCTACTGCTACCTGTCCCACGGGCTGCACGTCTGCGGCAACCTGGTCTGCGGGACGGGCGGTGGCGGCTCCGCGATCCTGCTGCGGGCCGGACGGGTCGTGGCCGGGCTGGACCTGGCCCGCTCGCGCCGTCCGGGCGTCGCGGACGTGACGCTGGCCCGCGGCCCCGGCAACCTGGGCCGTACCCTCGGCTGGACGCTCGCCGACTCCGGTCGCAGCTTCGGTTCCGACGGCCTGGAGATCCTGCCCGGCGTGCCGACGGGCACCGTGCTGTCCGGCCCACGAGTGGGCGTGAGCGTCGCGCACGGCCGTCCCTGGCGGTTCTGGGCGGACGGCGACCCGACCGTCTCCGCCTATCGCCGCAGCCCCCGGATCGTCCCCGGCCGCCATGACTGGTGAACGGTAAAGAACCGTCCCCTTTTCCGTTCTTTTCCGTTCACCCCACCCGATGTCATCCCGGCGAACGCCGGGATCCCCGCAGCCAGCCCGGCAAGTCGGCCGCCGGGGATCCCGGGTCAAGCCCGGGATGACAGGTTGAACGAAAAGGGGACCTTTCGTTCAGGGCGCTCAGCTGAACGGAAAGGGGACGGTTCCTTTCCCGTTCAGGTTGAGGTGCCCGGCTCGTCCGGCTGGTCGTCGGCGAGCTCGTCCACGGCGGCGTGCTCGGCGTCCCACTGGCCGCTGCGGTGGGCGCTGCGGGAGATCAGGTGGCCCGACACCGGCGCGGTCAGCACCTGCATCAGTACGGCGAGCGAGAGCATCGTGAACACCTTCGGGTCCCGCAGGATCAGCGTGACACCGGTGAGCAGCAGGATCAGCCCGAAGACGGACGGTTTGGTGGCGGCGTGCATCCGGGTGAGCACGTCGGGGAAGCGGACGAGGCCCAAGGCCGCGGCGAAGCAGAACAGCGCCCCGGCGAGCAGGGCCACCGCTCCGGCGTAGTCGAGGAACTCAGTCATCGGAGTCCTCCGAGCGCATCGCCTGGCGGCGGTCGAACAGCCGGCGCACGCCCTCCGACGAGGCGATCAGCCGGGCGACTCCGACAGCCGCGGTGAAGGCGATCAGGGACAGCCCGAGCAGGATCGGCAGTCCGGTGGAGTTGCCGGCGCTGACCGAGTAGATGCAGACCGTCGCGATCACCACGGCCACCATCACGTCCGAGCTGATGATCCGGTCCATCGCCGTCGGCCCGGTGACCATCCGCCACAGGGTGAGCAGCGCGGCCGCGGCCAGGACCACCATCGCGATCCCGAGGATGACCGTCATGTCTCCACCACCTTGATCTCCTCGGCGCTGCCGAAGGCTCGGACGAACCTCCGTTCGATCGCCAGCGCGTGCTCCCGCTGGTGCTCGATCGCCGCCTCGCCCGGCAGGTCGAACACGTGCAGGTACAGCGCGCGCGGATGCCGCACCGTCTCGACGACCAGCGTGCCCGGCACGATCGAGATCAGCTGGGCCACCGCCACCTGATAGAGGTCGTTGTTGCTGCGCAGGTCCACCCGGATCACGCCAGGACGCAGTCCGGGGCGCCGCCGGAACGCCGCGGCGGCGACCTGGACGGACGCGACTGCGAGATCCCTGAGCTGGACGACGGCGAGCACGAGCACCCGCCAGGGGTGTACCCGTCCGTAGTACCGGATCGGCGGCAGCCAGAACACCACGGTGATCAGCCAGCCGAGCACGAGCCCGAACAGGATGTTCAGCAGGGACGGGTCCCCCCACAGCAGCACCCACACGACGGCCAGCAGGACGACCGCGCGTCCCTGGAACCGGAACCGCAGCCGGCGGCTCGGACTGATCACGGCGCCACCCCCGTCAGCACGGCGGCGATGTAGCTGCGGTCGGACAGTGCGTGGGCCGAGCGCAGCACGTAGTCGAACATCGGCCCGGCGGCGATGGTGAACACCAGCGCGAGTGCCACCAGGCCGAGGGTCGAGCCGACCATCAGCCGCGGCAGCAGTCGTCCGGTCGCCGGTCGGCGGTGGTACTCCACGCGCGCCCGGCTCAGCTCGGTCGGGACGCCCCAGAAGGCACGGTTCCAGACCTTCGCCATCGCGTACAGCGTGAGCAGCGACGTGAGGACCGCGGCCGTGACCAGGCTCCAGGCCAGCGGGTCGCCCTGCGCGACACCGGCCTGCAGCAGCACCAGCTTGGCGACGAAGCCCGACAGCGGCGGGATCCCGGCGAGGTTCATCGCCGGGAAGATGAACAGCGCACCCAGCAGGGGAGAGACCCGGGCGAGCCCGCCCAGCGCGTCCAGGGACGTGGAGCCGCCCACCCGCTGGATCAGGCCCGCGACGAGGAACAGCGTGGCCTGGATGGTGATGTGGTGCGCGGCGTAGAAGATCGCGCCCGCCAGCCCCACGGGGGTGCCCAGCGAGATGCCGAAGACCATGTAGCCGATGTGGCTGACCAGGGTGAAGGAGAGCATGCGCTTGATCTCGGCCTGCGCGACGGCGCCCAGGATGCCGATCACCATGGTGGCCACCCCGGCGATGCCCAGCAGGATCGCCAGCGGCTCGCTGGGGAACAGCAGGGTCTGGGTGCGGATGATGGCGTAGACGCCCACCTTGGTGAGCAGGCCGGCGAACACCGCGGTGACCGGCGCGGGCGCGGTCGGGTAGGAGTGCGGCAGCCACGCCGACAGCGGGAAGACCGCGGCCTTGATCGCGAACACCACCAGCAGCAGCACCTGCAGCACGCCGCGGACGTCGGGGGAGAGCTCCTGCAGCCGGACGGCCAGCTGCGCGAGGTTCACGGTCCCGGTGGCGGCGTAGGTGCTGGCCAGCGCGATCAGGAACAGTGCGGACGAGAGCAGGTTCACCACCACGTACACGCTGCCGGCGCGGATCCGGTCGCGGGTGCCGCCCATGGTCAGCAGCACGTAGGACGCGAACAGCAGCAGCTCGAAGCTGACGAACAGGTTGAACAGGTCGCCGGCGAGGAAGGCGTTCGACACCCCGGCGACGAGCAGCAGGAAGGTGGGGTGGAAGATCGACACGGGCGTCTCGCGCCGCAGCTCGTCGTAGTCCTGGCCGGTGGAGTAGACCAGCACCGCCAGCGAGACCAGCGCCGCGACCAGCAGCATCAGCGCGGACAGCCGGTCGGCGACCAGCACGATCCCCAGCGGCCACGGCCAGTCGCCGACCCACAGCACGAGCGGCGCGGTGTCGGTCAGCCAGACCAGCAGCCCGCCCACCACGCACACGGCCGCGACGGCGGTCACCGAGATCGCACGCTGCAGCGCGGGCCGCCGGCCGGCGATGAACGTCCCGCCCGCTCCGAGCAGACACAGCAGGACGGGGACGGCGAGCAGGTTGTTCATTCGCTGACCACGTCCTCTCCGGTGTCGGAGAAGCCCAGTTCCTCGAAGCTGGCCGAGGTCTGGTCGGCCTTGGCGCGCTCGGCGAGCCGGGCGTCCTCGATGTCGTCCGCCACCTCGTCATCGCCGTTGATCTGGAAGCTGCGGTAGGCCATCGTCATGCCGAACGCGGCCACCGCGAGGGTGATCACGATCGCGGTCAGCACCATAGCCTGCGGTAGCGGGTCGCTCATGGACGCGGCCGGGGTGAGCCCGATGATCGGAGCGCCGCCGGCGGCGCCGGACGCGATCAGGAACAGGATGTTCACCCCGTTGCTGGCGAGCACCACGCCGACCAGGATCCGCGACAGCGACCGCTCGGTGATCAGGTAGACGCCGCACGCGATCACGATGCCGGCGACGACGGCGAGGGTGAGGTTGGCGGTCATCGCACCCACTTCCGTCCGGGAATGGCGTGGGTGGAGTCCGGCGCGGGGGCGGGCGTCAGCTCGTCCCTGGCCTGGGCGTCGATACCGCTGCCGAGGCTGCGGCCGATGTCGAGCATCATGCCCAGCACGACCAGGTAGACGCCGATGTCGAACGCCGTGGACGAGACCAGGTGGATGTCGCCCAGCAGCGTCCAGTCGCCGAGCGGAGTGGCGAGGTGGTCCCAGCCGGGGACGCGGATGTGCACGTCGTAGCTCTGGAAGATCACCCCGCCGACGGCCAGCGGGGCGGCGGCGGTGAGCACGGACAGCGCCAGGCCGGAGCCGATCAGCGCACCGGCCGGCACGGGGAGTGCCTCGTCCAGTTCCTGCCCGCCGCCGGCGAGGTAGCGGACGAGGAGCGCGATTCCGGCCACCAGGCCGCCGGCGAAGCCGCCGCCCGGCAGATTGTGGCCGGCGATCAGGAGGTAGACCGAGACCATGATCATCACCGGGAACAGCAACCGGGTGACCACCTCGAAGACCAGCGACCGCTCCCGTGGCGGCAGCGACCGGCTTCCGGCCAGCCAGCCGCGGTTGTCGCCCTTCGGGGACGGCTCCGCCCGCTGCAGCCGCGAGTTGCGTCCGCGCAGGAAGATCAGGCTCGCCACGCCGGTGGCGGCGATGCCGAGCACCGAGATCTCGCCGATGGTGTCCCAGGCCCTGGTGTCGACCAGGACGACGTTGACGATGTTGTTGCCGTAGCCGAAGGACTTGGCCACGTCCGGATAGGCGACCGACACCGGCTCCGCGGTACGGGAGCCGAGCATCAGCACCGAGACCAGGGTGACGCCGAGCCCGATCGCCGCGGAGATCACGACCCGCCACCACCGACTGGACTGCAGGGGACGTTCGGTGAAGAACTTCGGCAGCTTGCGCAGCACCAGCAGGAACACCAGCAGCGAGACCGACTCCACCAGCACCTGGGTGAGCGCGAGGTCGGGCGCGCCGTGCAGCAGGAAGAGCAGGGCGGTGCCGTATCCGGTCACGCCGAGCAGCAGGATCGCCCGGACGCGGCCGCGCGAGAACGCGACCAGGACGGCCGCGGCCACCACGACCAGGCCGATGACGAGTTGGCTGGGGTGGTCGGCGAGGCGGACGTCGGGCCAGGTCGTGACCCGGGAGAGGGCGAAGAAAAGGCCGGCGGTGAGCACGACGAGGATCGTGCCGATGTAGCGCCCCAGCGAGCCGCTCTGGGTGCGGTCGGTGACCTCGACGGCCAGCCGGTCGAGCGCGGCCATGGTGTCGCGGTAGAAGTCGGCGGCGCCGCGGACGGCGGGGAAGGTCTGCTGGACGGCCGCGATCCGGTCCCGCTGCCAGAACAGGACCGCACCGGCGAGGATGGCGACCGCCGACAGCAGCAGCGGCAGCCCCGGGTCGGGGATCAGCTTCAGGCCGTGGCCGGGCTCGCCGGTGGCCAGGGTGTCGGCGTAGCCGGCCAGGGCCGTGGTGAGCGGGCCGCCGAGGAAGCCGCCGACGAGGCTCGCGGCACCGAGCAGCACGGGGGCGGCGACGAAGCCGACCCCGGGCCGGTGGGGGACGGCTGAGGCCGGGACGCCGGGTCGGGTGCCGAACGCTCCCCACCAGAACCGCAGGGAGTATGCGACCGTGATCGCCGAGCCGGCGACGACGACGGCGACCAGCGCCCAGGCGGCGAGCGTGCCGACACCCGTCCCGTCCCCGTCGAGGGCGAGGTTGCCGAGGCCCTCGAGGCCGGCCTCCTTCGCGATGAAGCCGAGTGTCGGGGGGATGCCGGCCATCGATGCCGCGGCGATCGCCGCAACCGTTGCCGTGACCGGGAGCTTGCTGCGCAGCCCGCTGAGCTCGCTGAGCAGCCGGCTGCCGGCCGAGTGGTCGACGATGCCGACGACGAGGAACAGCGTCGCCTTGAACAGGGCGTGCGCGACGACCATGGCGAGGCCGCCGAGGGCCGCGGCCTTCGTCCCCGTGCCGAGCAGGAGGATGAGCAGGCCCAACTGGCTGACCGTGCCGTAGGCGAGCAGCAGCTTCAGGTCGTCCTGGCGCAGGGCGCGCCAGCCGCCGAGGAACAGGGTGGCGGCGCCCAGCGTCCACACCGCGGGCCGCCAGCCGGGGGCCGTAGCGAGGACGGGCGCGAGCACCGCGACCAGGTAGACGCCGGCCTTCACCATGGCGGCGGCGTGCAGGTAGGCCGAGATCGGCGTCGGGGCGGCCATGGCGCCGGGCAGCCAGAAGTGGAACGGCACCAGGGCGGACTTGCTGAGCGCGCCGACGAGGATCAGCAGCGCTGCCGCGGTGACCAGTGGCCCGGACGGCTGCGCGGCCAGGATCGCGGCCAGGCTGAACGTGCCGGTGGCGTGGCCGAGGGCGAGGAAGCCGACCAGCATGGCGAGCCCGCCGGTGGTGGTGACGATCAGCGCGGTGAGCGCCGCGGACCGATTGGCGCGCCGGGTCGGGTCGTGGCCGATCAGCAGGTAGGAGAAGACCGTGGTCAGCTCCCAGAACACGTAGATGACGACGAGGTCGTCCGCGGTGACCAGGCCGATCATGGCCGCGCAGAAGGCGGTGAGCAGGCCGACCACGCGGGCCTGCGGCGGGTCGTCGGCGAAGTACCAGCGGCAGTAGGCCAGGACCAGCGCACCGATGCCGGTGACGATGAGCGCGAGCACCCACTGCACGAGCCCGATCCGGAAACTGAGCGACACCCCGAGCCCCGGGATCCAGGGCAGTGTCTCGGTGATGGCGGTGCCGCCGAGCACGTCCGGGGCGATGGCGACCAGCCAGCACAGCGACGCCGCCGGTGCGACGGCGGCGACGAGGAAGGCCCGCTGGCCGAGCGCCCTGGCCAGGAACGGGGCCAGGACGGCAACACCCAGGTGGATGAGGATCAGGCTGCCAACCATCTCACCTCCGTCCTCTGCCCACGCGGCGGTCGGGTGCTCTGCAGGGTGTCGTGCTCCGACCCTACCGGGCGAAGGTGTCGCAAGCCGATCCGGGGACAGGTCCCATTCCCGTTCACTCGACCTTCGCCCTCCGTCATCCCGGGCCTGACCCGGGATCTCGTGGGTGGCGTCGCCGGGTGGCTGTCGGGGATCCCGGCGTTCGCCGGGATGACGGTGGGGGAGAAGGGGGTGACGGTGGCGGCGAAGGGACGACGGTGGCGGCGAAGGGGACGACGGTGGGGGACGGGCGTCCCGGGGGGAGTGGCGGTGGGGTTCAGGGAAAGGCGAAGGCCGGACCAAGTATGAGTTGGTCCGGCCTTCAAGGTGTCCGGAGCTGGACGCTCCCCGAACCCGGAAAGCCCGTCGGTCCTGCTCCCCGTCCCGGGAACTCCTGCGGATCTCTCCGCGGGCGATAGGACCACGATTGCTGTCCGGCCGCTGCTGCGGCGTATCCCTCTCGGGTCTGCCGCGAACTGCGTAGGACTGTTCTATCGTCCCCGGCGGTGCCGCGCAAGCGGTTTCGGCAAACCCGTCGGACGGGTTTTCGGACCGCTGTCACGCGTGTCACTTGCGTCCCAGCTGTTGCGCAGAAGACCGCTCCCGGCACGTGAAAGCCGGACCATCTCATACCTGGTCCGGCCTGTCCCCATGTCTACCGGCTGCCCACCCCGCGTCCCGGGAGCGACACGCCCCGGGCCGGAATTTCGGGCGCTGTGAGAGCCTTTTCGAACCCCCTTCCACGGGCCCCGATCCTGAGTAGGGTGTCGAGTACCGCTCCATCGCCGGGGCGGTTCGAACCACTGAGTGGACGAGGTACTCATGACCGAACAGAGCCAGGGCGACACGCTCGTGAACCCCGTGGACACCACCGTGACTGTCAGCCGGTCGGTGTCCAAACCTGTCAAGGAAGTCTGGAAGTTGCTGGTGACCCGCGAGGGTGCCGAGGCCCTGCTCGGGGCCGGTGGCGAACTCGGTGACAAGGGCGACAGCTGGCACGCGGCGGACGGCACCTACGGCGTCGTCAGGTCGTACCACCCGCTGGAGCAGATCCGGTTCAGCTGGCACGCCGCGGAGGAGGCGCCGAAGACGATCGTCGAGATCGACCTCGCCGCGTCCGGGGACGGCACGACCGTGGAGATCCGCCACGAGCACATCCCCACCTATTTCGACGCCGGTGCCATCACCCGCAAGTGGGAGCGGGCGCTGGAGAAGCTGGCTGCCGCGGCCGACTGAGCCTCAGGCACTGACCGGGTAGCGGGACGCGGCGCGCGCCCGCGCCCGGGCGGCCTCCACCTCGCGGTTCTTCGGCGGCGCGGACGTCACCAGCGCGTCGAGCAGGTGCTGGGTGGCGTGCGCAATGGTGTGCACCGCCTCGTCGAACGCCTCCTGGTTGACCCGCGACGGACGCGTGGTCCCGGCGACCTTGCGGACGTACTGCAGCGCTGCGGCATGCACCTCCTCCGAGGTGGCGGCCGGCTCGAAGTTGTGCAGGGTGTGGATGTTGCGGCACATGTCTGCCGAGGCTAGGCCGTCCGTCCGCCGCACCCAAGTCGTTGTTCTGTCACCCGCTGCCCGGTTCCCCACCGTTCGTCGAACTGCCCCCACCGCTCAGCAGCCGCCCCCAACCGCTCATCGAGCTTGTCGAGATGCCCGCCCGGTCTCGACAAGCTCGACCATCGATGGAGGGGCCGGCGGCGGACGCGCCTACTCGCCGGGCGGAGGGTTGGTGGAGGAGCGGTGGATGATCGTGCAGGGCTCGTAGATGCGGGACGGCAGGTCGCCCGCCGTCCGATCGAGGATGTGCTGGGCTGCGATCCGGCCCATCTCGTAGAAGGGGATCCGGACGGTGGTGAGCGCGGGGGAGAGGTCGGCGGCCAGAGGCTCGTCGTCGTAGCCCACCACCGAGACGTCGTCGGGGATCCGCAGCCCCAGCCGGGCCAGCGCGATGTACGCGCCGGTGGCCATCTGGTCGTTGCCCAGCAGCAGCGCTGTCGGCGGCTTCTTCCCCCGCATCACCGTCCATGTGAGCTCGTAGCCGCTGTCGATCCGGTAGTTGCCCAGGTGGATCGGGCTCCGGGACGGATCCAGTCCGGCGGCCTCCAGCCCCTCGCGGAACCCCTGGATCCGCATCTTGGTCGCCCACGCGCCCTCGCGTCCGGCGATGAACCCGATCCGGCGGTGGCCGAGGGAGAGGACGTGCTCGACGGCAGCCCGTCCACCGGCGATCTCGTCGGGCAGGATGGCCGGCAGCCGGCCGTCCGCGGTGAAGGCGTTGACGAGCAGGGTCGGGGTGGACGGCGGGACGGACGGGAAGTCGACCTGGCGGGTGCCCATCGCGGCGAAGAGCAGCCCGTCCACCCTCCGGTCGAGCAGGTCCTCCACGGCGGCGCGCAGCCGGCTGGGATTGCGGGTGGTGTTCACCATCAACAGCAGGGACCGCCGCTCCCAGGCGAGGTCGTGGATGCCGGCGATCATCGGCCCCGAGAAGGGCTCGATGGCGATCTCGTCGGTCAGGAAGCCGATCGTGCTCGTCGTGCCGAGGCGGAGCCCCTGCGCCGCGCGGTTGGGCCGGTAGTCGAGGCTCTGCACCGCGGCGAGGACGCGCTCGCGCGTGGCGTTGCTGATCTTGGTGTCGCGTCCGTTCAGCACCAGCGAGACCGTGGTCGGGGAGACACCGGCAGCCCTCCCGACATCGGCCATCGTGGGCCTGGTCGCGTCAGCCTCGTCGCTCATCGTCCTCACCGCTCGCCACCGGACGCGTGCCAGTAAACCCGGGGACGGCGGCGCCGGTCAATCGTCACACCGTCCACCCTCGTTCGGTCCCTGAGCCCGTATCCTCCGAAATCGCTCGTCGAGCGCGTCGAGACGCGCCCGACCAGTGGCTCCGGGCTGAGGAGCGGCGCTCGTGCCTCGCGGGCCGGCTCCTCAGGGACCGTTCGGGTGCTGGGTCGGTGCGACCACGGTCATCGCGCCTCCCTGGCCGATCGTCAGCCGCAGGTCACTCCGGTGGCGTGGATGGGGCAGTAGCCGTTGGGGTTCTTGTCCAGGTACTGCTGGTGGTAGCGCTCGGCGTAGTGGAAGGGTCCGGCGGGAAGCACCTCGGTGGTGATCGCGCCGTACCCGGACGAGGTCAGCCGCGGCTGGTAGTCGGCGATCGCCTGTCGGGCGGCGGCCTCCTGCTCGGGGCCGGTGACGTAGAGCGCGGAGCGGTACTGGGTGCCGTGGTCGTTGCCCTGGCGCATGCCCTGCGTCGGGTCGTGGTTCTCCAGGAAGACCTTCAGCAGCTTGCCGTAGCTGGTCTTCGCCGGGTCGTAGACCACCCTGACGGTCTCGGCGTGACCCGTCCGTCCGCTGCAGACCTCCTCGTAGGTCGGGTTGGGCGTGAACCCGCCCTGGTAGCCGACGGCCGTGGTGATCACCCCGTCCTGCTGCCAGAACAGCTTCTCCGCACCCCAGAAGCAGCCGAGCGCGAAGTACGCGACGTCCGCACCGGGCGGCACCTCGTCGATCCGGGTGCCGAGCACCTCGTGGAAGGTCGTGCCCGGGGTGAGGATCGGGCGGTCACGTCCGGGCAGTGCGGCGTCGGGGGCGATCATCGTGGACTTGGTGGAACCGAACACGCCTCCTCAAACCAGTTGAGCGGGCGGCCTATTCCGCCGCGCGGGGACGCTCCAGCCGCCAGTCGACCTCGGTGCCGCCCGCCGCCACGAGCGCGGCGTTGGTCCGGCTGAACGGCCGCGAGCCGAAGAACCCGGCGTGCGCCGACATCGGGGACGGATGGGCGGACGCGATCTGCGGGATCCCGGCCAGCCGCGGCGCGAGCGACTGCGCGTCCCGGCCCCAGAGGATCGCCACCAGCGGTCCGCCGCGCGCGGCGAGGGCGTCGATCGCGCACTCGGTGACCTCCTCCCAGCCCTTGCCGCGGTGCGACCCCGGAGACCCCGGACGGACGGTCAGCACCCGGTTCAGCAGCAGCACACCCTGCTCGAACCAGGGCGACAGGTCGCCGGACGGCGCCGGCGGAATGCCGAGGTCGGCCTCGAGCTCCGCGTAGATGTTCGTCAGGCTCCGGGGGAGCGGACGGACCTCGGGCGCGACCGAGAACGACAGGCCCACCGGGTGTCCGCGGGTCGGATACGGGTCCTGGCCGACCACGAGCACCTTCACGTCCGCCAGCGGCCGGGAGAACGCCCGCAGCACGTTCTGTCCCGCCGGCAGGTAGTCCCGTCCGGCTGCGAGCTCCACGCGCAGGTAGTCGCCCATGGCCGAGATCCGGTCGGCCACCGGCGCCAGCGCGTCCGCCCAGTCGGGTGCGACGAGTTCCGGCAGCGGCTTTCTCACGGCCGCCACCCTACTGCCGCCGTCCCTCCCAAGGCGGGGACAGGTCCCATTCCCGTTCATCGGGCCGGGCTGAACGGGAATGGGACCTGTCCCCGGTTTACGGCGACCGGGCCAAGATCGGGGGTTCCCCTGAGCGTGAGATCGCGGGGCGCTGGCTACAGTGAGGCCGTGCTGACACCCCGTCCCCGCCGCCGCAACGACCCGGGCTCGCGCGTCCCGCAAGGTATCGTCACCGCCGCCGACTGGGCCTGGCGCGTCCTCGTGATCGCCGGCGTCGTCGCCCTGCTGTGGTGGCTGCTCACCTACTTCTCCGCCGTCTCGGTGCCGGTCGCGGTCGCCATGCTGCTCACCGCGCTGCTGACGCCGCTCAACCGGATCCTCCGCCGCTGGAACTGGCCACCCGCGCTGGCGGCCGCCGGCAGCCTGCTGGCGATGGCGCTCGTCGTCGTCGGGGTCTTCGCCGCGATCGGTGCCCAGGTCGTCCGCGAGTGGCCGGAGCTGTGGACGAAGGCGCTCGCCGGCTTCGGCACGTTCCTGAACTGGCTGGCCACCGGCCCGCTGCACATCGATCAGGCACAGCTCGACGCCTACATCGCCCAGATGACGGAGTGGGTCAACAGCTCGCTGGCCGAGCTCGCCGCGATCGCCGGACGCGCGGGCGTCGGCGTCGGCCACTTCTTCGCCGGGCTGGCGATCGCGCTGATCGCTACCTTCTTCTTCCTCGCCTCCGGCCGGCAGATCTGGGCGGGGATCTCCTCGCTGTTGCCGCGGCACTACCAGGCCGCGACGGTGCGTGCCGCCGATCGCGGCTGGATCTCGCTGGTGGCGTACATGCGCGCACAGGTGCTGGTGGCCCTGGTGGACGCGATCGGCATCCTGATCGGTGCGCTGGCACTGGGCCTGCCGATGCCATGGGCGCTGTTCGCCCTCACCTTCGTCACCTGCTTCGTGCCGGTCGTGGGCGCGGTGATCTCCGGGACGGTGGCCTGCGCGATCGCCCTGGTCACCTTCGGACCGGTGAGCGCGCTGATCATGCTGGCGATCACGGTGTTCGTGATGGAGATGGAGGGTCACTTCCTGCAGCCCATCCTGCTGGGACGGGCGGTCTCGCTGCACCCGCTGGCCGTACTGCTCGGCCTGGTGGTGGGCGCGACCCTGGCCGGCATCGTCGGCGCGCTGCTGGTGATCCCGGTGCTCGCCTTCACGGTCGCCTTCATCCGCGGCCTCGACCCGGAGCGGTTCGCTAGTCCACTGACCGAGTTGCCAAAGTAGAAAGCTGACCTTTCCTTTCTGGAAAGTGCGACCTATGCTCGATGCATGAGCACTCCTGATCTGGGACCGATCCTGGAAGACCTCGCTGCCGGACGGATCGACGCGTCCGAGGCCGCGCGCCGCATCGACGCCGCCAAGGCGGACGCGCCGGAGCCGAAGCCCGCCGAGCCCACCAACGAGGAACTCGGCGAGGATCCGGGCCGCCGCCAGTACTCGCCGTACGCCCGCGAGGTGTTCGGCCAGCCCGGGGAGGACGAGCCCGCGCCGGCGTCCGGACGCCGCCGTCCGACCGGCAGCAAGGGGGTCGACCGCATCTCCGTCCGCGCCGTGGGCCGGCGGGTGCGGATCGTCGGTGACGCGTCCGTCGCCACGGTGTCGGCGGAGGGGCCGCACGTGCTCCGCCGCAACGGCTCGGTGCTGGAGGTGACCAGCGACGGCGAGATCGGGCCGAACCTGGACGGGTTCAGCATCCTGCGTCCGCCGCGCAGCTTCGACGACATCCGCGCCATGGGCCTGGGCAAGGAGCTGTACCTCCGGATCAACCCCTCGATCATCGTCGACGTCGAGGTCACCGCTGGCCACCTGACCAGCTCCGACCTGCCCTACCTGGGCAAGGTGCGGGTCACCGCCGGCGGCGCGGAGCTGTCCGGCATCGCCGAGGTCAACGACGTGCTCGTGCAGGCGGGCTCGGCGTCCATCAAGGGCACGATCACCACCGGACGCTCGCGGGTCCGGGTCGAGTCCGGACAGCTCACCGTCGACCTCGCCGACGACTCCAACGTCACCGTCCGCGGCGAGGCCCAGCTGGGCAAGGTGTCGTGGAGCGGTGCGCACACCGGTCAGGTCGATGAGGTCGTGCTCGGCAACGGGTCCGCCCGGCTCGACGTGGGCGTGGTCATGGGCTGGGCGAACATCAAGGCTGGAGGAGCGGAATGAGCTACCGGGCGCCGTCCGAGTGCCCGGTCTGCGGGGGAGAACTGGTCACGACCCGGCTGGGCTGCCGCAACTGCGGCTCCGAGCTCGCCGGCGAGTTCGGCCACTGCGACTTCTGTGCCCTCGACGAGCGGGAGACCGAGCTGCTACGGGTGTTCCTGGCCTCGCGGGGCAACCTGCGCGAGGTGGAGAAGCACCTCGGCGTGTCCTACCCGACAGCCCGCGCCCGGTTCACGGCGCTGCTGGTGAAGCTCGGACTCGCCGGGGACACCGGTCCGGCAGCGACGATGAGCCGCGACCAGGTGCTCAGCGAGGTCGCGTCGGGTGCGCTGTCGCCCGCCGAGGCCGCCGAACTGCTCGCCAGCCTGGAGTAGCCGCCCCGTCCTGCGCGGCTCAGGACGTGAAGGGCTTCACCTCGAGGATCGTGACCTCGATGGGCTTGCCGGTGGGAGCGGTGTAGCTCACGGTGTCACCGGGACGGTGGCCGAGGATCGCGGCGCCCAGCGGTGACTGGGGGCTGAACACCTCGACGTCGACGGAGTCGTCCAGGCCGACGAGCTCGCGGGAGCCGAGCAGGAAGGTGTCGGTGTCGTCCGGATCGTCGTCGTAGTAGATCGTGACAGACACGCCGGGGACGACCTCGTCCGAGCCGACCGGGGTCTCGCCGACCTGGGCGTTCTCGAGCATGTTGGTGAGCTGCCGGATCCGCGCCTCCTGGTGGCCCTGTTCCTCGCGGGCGGCGTGGTAGCCGCCGTTCTCGCTGAGGTCGCCCTCCTCGCGGGCCTGGGCGATCTTGGCCGAGACCTTCCGGCGTCCCTCGCCCTTGAGGTAGGCGAGTTCATCGGTCAGCCGGTCGAAGGCCTCCTGGGTCAGCCACGTGGTCGGGTCAGTCATGCCTTTCAGGCTATCCGATCCGCTGGCGGCCCCCTGATCAGGTGTTTCGGCACGACTCCACGACGGCGGTCGTCGCCCGCTTGAACGTCTTCAGCTCGAACTCCAGGCGGGTGAGCCGCTCGCCGCCCGCCGGGACGACCACCGGCAGCTCGCCCACCCGCTCGTAGCTCACCGCCTGTGCGTAGAGCAGGCACTGGGCGCCCTTCGCCGGGTCGGGACGGTCGACGGTCACGGTGACGGCGATGAGGGTGTCCGAGCGGACGTCGAACGCGTCCACGCGCGCGGTGACCACCTTCGTGGCGCCGTGCAGGCCCGCCCAGACGAGCCAGGCCGTCCCGACGACGGCGAGGACGACGGCGAGCGGGATCCACCAGCGGCGGTGCGGTCTCGGGTACCTGCGGGCGAGGCGGGCGGCGGCGTCCGGGTCGGTCACGAGGCCCATTCTTCCCTGTCCGGCTTGGGGCGCGGGGGTGGTGTTCCGCAGAATGTGACCATGAGCCTGCGGATGCTGCACGTCCACGCGCACCCCGACGACGAGTCGAGCAAGGGTGCAGCCACGACCGCGTACTACGTCGCGCAGGGTGTCCGGGTGGTGGTGGCCACCTGCACCGGCGGCGAGCGGGGCTCGATCCTGAACCCGAAGATGGAGTCGGCGGAGAACTGGAAGAACCTGCCGGCGTTGCGCAAGGCGGAGATGACGAAGGCCGCGTCGATCCTCGGGATCGAGCAGGTCTGGCTGGGCTACGTCGATTCCGGGATGCCGGACGAGGGCGAGGAATTGCCGCCCGACGCGTTCGCCCGGCTCGACCCGGAGCTGGCCGCCGGTCCGCTGGTGAAGGTGATCCGCGAATTCCGTCCGCAGGTGCTGACGACCTACGACGAGAGCGGCGGCTACCCGCACCCGGACCACATCCAGTGCCACCGGGTGTCGATGGCCGCCGTGGCCGCGGCGGCCGATCCCGAGGCCTGGCCCGAGCACGGCGAGCCGTGGCAGGTGCCGAAGGTCTACTACGACATGACCCTGCACCGTGGTCGCTACGCCGCCCTCGACGCGGCCATGCACAAGGCGGGCCTCGGCCGTCCCTATGCGGAGTGGCTGGCGCAGTGGGCAGAGGATCCGGAGCGGCTCTCCCGGCTGACCACCTTCGTGCCGTGTTCGGACTACTTCGACGTGCGCAACGCCGCACTGCTGGCGCACGCCACCCAGATCGACCCGGACGGACGCTGGTTCGCCGTTCCCCTGGAGGTGCAGAAGGCCGGCTGGCCGACCGAGGACTTCCAGCTGGTCCGCTCGACGGTGCCGGTGGAACTGCCGGAATCGGACCTCTTCGCCGGATTGCGGGAAGGTGAGGAGGACTACGCGATCTAGCGCGGAGGATTTCCCACGTTGTTCGGTGGAGAATCCTCCCCGGTGTTCTCGTGCGACCGGGTTAGCCTAGGGGCATGGATGTCGTGACGCCTCCGTGGCTGCCGCTGGCGATGGTTGGAGGACTGCTCGTCGTGCTCGGCCTCCTCTTCTGGAGCATGCGCCGCAACATCCGCCGGATCGACTTCGACGAGGAGCCGGCGCCGGACTCCCCGGTCTCGCCCACCGACTGAACTCCGCCCTTGGCTGTGGGGGCTCCGCGAGCTAGTTTAGGATTCAATCAACTGCTCGTTGGAAGGTTCACCGTGATCGCCGTCACCGCTGCCAGTGGCCACCTCGGCCGCCTCGCCCTCGCCGAAGCCGCCCGCGTCCGTCCCGGTGAGGTGGTGGCGGTCGTCCGCGACCCGGCGCGGCTGGGCTCCGTCCCCGACGGGGTGCAGGTACGGACGGCCGACTACGGCGACCGGACGGCGATGGCCGCGGCCCTCTCCGGGGTGGGAGGCGTGCTGATGATCTCGTCCAGCGAGGTGGGAAACCGCGTGGAGCACCACCGCACCGTGATCGACGCGGCGCGGGACGCCGGCGTGGCGAAGCTCGTGTACACCTCCGCGCCGCGCGCGACCACGTCCCCGCTGGTGCTCGTGGCCGACCACAAGGCGACCGAGGAGTACCTGGCGGATTCCGGGCTGTCGTGGGCGGTCGCGCGGCACAACTGGTACCACGAGAACTACGTCCCCACCCTCGCCCAGGCCGCACGGACGGGCGTGCTGCTGTCGGCCGCGGGCGACGGACGGGTGGCGTCGGCGAGTCGCGCCGATTTCGCTGCCGGCGACATCGCGCTGCTCACCGGTCCGTGGCAGGACGGCGCCGTGTACGAGTTCGGCGGCGATCAGGCCTGGGACTTCCCTCAACTCGCCGACTGGTGCGCGGAGGTGCTCGGTCGCCCGGTCGAATACCGGCCGGTGGACACCGCGACCCTCGTCGCCGAACTGGTCGCCGCAGGGGTGCCGGAGGGCGGCGCGCAGTTCGCGGCCGCGGTGGACGCGGGCATCGCCCAGGGTGCGCTGGCGGAGGCCACCGGCGAACTCGGCCGGCTGCTCGGCAGGCCCACCACCCCGATGCTGGACGTCCTGCGGGAGGCCGCGGCCGGACTCTGAGCCGGATCCCCCGTCCAGGCTCGCCTATGCTTGCTCGCTGTGAATCGACTGGCTGACGCCACCTCTCCGTATCTGCGGATGCACGCCGACAACCCCATCGACTGGTGGGAGTGGGGTCCGGACGCGCTGGCGGAGGCGGAGGCGTCCGACCGGCCGATCCTGCTGTCGATCGGCTACGCCGCCTGCCACTGGTGCCACGTGATGGCGCACGAGTCGTTCTCCGACCCGGAGATCGCGGCGATCGTGAACCCCAACTTCGTGGCGATCAAGGTCGACCGCGAGGAGCGTCCCGACCTCGACGCGGTCTACATGAAGGCGACCCAGGCGCTCACCGGCGCCGGCGGCTGGCCGATGACGGTCTTCCTCACCCCGGACGGCCGGCCGTTCTTCGCCGGCACCTACTACCCGCCGCAGCGCACCGGCGGCATGCCGTCCTTCGCCGAGGTGCTGGGCGCGATCGACACCGCGTGGCGGCAGCGCCGCGACGAGGCGGACGCGAGCGCCAACGCCATCGCCGCCCACCTCGCCGACGCGTTCGCTCCGCTGCCGGCGGACGCACCCGCCGTCGACGTGTGGCAGGCACTGGACGCCGTCAGCCGCGAGTTCGACCCGTTGCACGGCGGCTTCGGCACCGCGCCGAAGTTCCCGGCCCCGCTGCTGGTGGACGCGCTGCTCGTCAAGGGCGAGCCCGGCTCCCTCGACGTCGCCCAGCGCACGCTGGACGCGATGGCGCGCGGCGGCATCCACGACCAGGTCGGCGGTGGCTTCGCCCGCTACAGCGTCGACGCGGGCTGGGTGGTGCCGCACTTCGAGAAGATGCTCTACGACAACGCCCTGCTGCTCGGCGCCTACACCCGTGGCTGGCGGCGCGTGCCGGACCACGACCCCGTGTTGCGCTGGCAGTTCGAGCGGACGGTGCGCGGCATCGTGAGTTGGCTCGAGCGCGAGTTGCTGCTCGAATCGGGCGGCTTCGCCTCGTCGCTGGATGCCGACAGCCTCGACATCCACGGCCGCCAGCACGAGGGCATCTACTACTGCTGGACGCCGGATCTGCTGGTGGACGCGCTGGGCGCCGAGGATGGCGCGTGGGCGGCCGAGGTGTTCCATGTGACCACGTCCGGGACGTTCGAGCACGGCCTGTCCACGCTGCAGCTGCGCGGCAACCCGGACCCGGAGCGACTCGCGTCGGTCGCGTCGCGGCTGCTGGTGGAGCGGCAGCAGCGGTTCGCGCCCGCGCGGGACGACAAGGTGGTGGCGGCCTGGAACGGCTGGACGATCGACGCCCTGGTGTGGGCGGCGACGGTGTTCGACGAACCCGAGTGGCTGGGCCTGGCCCGCGGCGCCGCCGAGTGCCTGTGGCGGGACCACTGGGACGGCCGGCTGCACCGCTCGTCGCTGGCCGGTGTCGCCGCCGGGGTGACGGGGTTCGCCGACGACTACGGTGCCGTCGCGCTCGGCTTCGCCCGGCTGGCCGGGGCCACCGGGGACGCGGAGTGGCTGCGTCGCGCTGAGCTGCTGCTCGACCAGGCGCTGGAGCTGTTCGGCGCCGAGGACGGTGGCTTCTTCGACGTCGCGGCCGATGCCGAGCGGCTGTTCGCCCGGGCGCGGGATGTCAGCGACAATCCCACACCGTCCGGCACGAGCGCGCTGATTGCGGCCCTGCGGCTGGTGGCCCTGCTGGCGGACCGGCCGGAGCTGGACGCCCGCGCGGACGCCGCGTCCGCCACGCTGCGGGGGCTGTTGGAGCAGGCGCCGCGGTTCGCCGGGTCTGCGCTGGTCGATGCCCTGGTCGCCGATGAAGCGCGGACGGGGCTGCGTCCGGCGGTGGCGGTGGTCGTGGGTTCCGAGCCCCTCGGCGACCTGGCCCGGGCCACGTGGCGGATGGCGCCGATCGGCACCGCCGTCGTCACCGGCCCGCCCGGGACGCAGGGCTTCGCCCACCACTTCGACGAACGCCAGGACCCCGGCGTCTACGTGTGCCGCGGCACCACCTGCTTCGCGCCCACCTCCGACCTCACGGAGTTGCGGACGGCCTTGTGGCGCCGCGTTTCCTGAACGGTCACGGTCCAGGAGCCGTTTGTCGAGCCTGTCGAGACGCGCAGCGCCGATCGTGGTCGCGTTGTCGAGCCGGTGCCGGGGATCCCGGCGTTCGCCGGGATGACGTGACTTCCCACCGGTCATCCCGGGCCTGACCCGGGATCTCGTCGAGATTCAGTCGGCGGCCGGCAACGTCGTCCGGGAGAAGTTGAGGTACGAGCGACTTGCGGTGGGCCCACGCTGTCCGTGGTACCGGGAGCCGGTGGCGCCCGCGCCGTAGGGCAGCTCGGCGGCCGACGACAGCCGGAAGAAGCACAGCTGGCCGATCTTCATGCCCGGCCACAGCTTGATCGGCAGAGTGGCGACGTTGGACAGCTCCAGCGTGACGTGGCCGGAGAAGCCGGGGTCGACGAAGCCCGCGGTCGAGTGGGTGAGCAGTCCGAGTCGTCCCAGCGACGACTTGCCCTCCAGCCGGGCGGCGATGTCGTCGGGCAGCGTGACCACCTCGTAGGTGCTGGCCAGGACGAACTCGCCGGGGTGCAGCACGAACGGCTCGTCCGGGTCCACCTCGACCAGGTGGGTCAGGTCGGGCTGCTCCTCGGCGGGGTCGATCACCGCGTACTTGTGGTTGTCGAAGAGCCGGAACCAGCGGTCGATCCGGACATCCACGCTGGACGGTTGCACCATCTGCTCGTCGTACGGTTCGAGGAGCACCCGGCCCGCGGCCAGTTCGGCGCGGATGTCGCGATCAGACAGCAGCATGCGCCGAGGGTACGCCGGACGCCGCCGCGCGGTCAGCCGTTCCGTCCATCCGCTGACAAGTCTGGCGGAGACTGGGTCAGGAGAAGACGGCGAGGACGATGGCGGCGTAGTGGCAGGCTGCCGCGGCGACCGTGCAGGCGTGGAACACCTCGTGGAAGCCGAACCAGGTGGGGGAGGGATCGGGACGCTTGCGTCCGTAGATCACGGCGCCGACGGTGTAGAACACGCCGCCCAGTCCGATCAGGCCAACCACCCAGGGGCCGCCGACCGCCCAGAAGGACGGCAACCAGCCGAGGCCGGCCCAACCCATGCCGAGGTAGCAGATCACGTCCAGCCAGCGTGGCGCGGTGTGCCAGAACACGCGGACGACGACGCCGACGACAGCCACTGACCAGATCAGGACCAGCAGCGCGGTGGCGTTCGGGCGGTCGAGCAGGGTGAGCGCCAGCGGGGTGTAGGTCGCGGCGATGAACACGAAGATGTTGGCGTGGTCGAGGCGCCGCAGTGCCGCCTTCACACTCGGACGCCAGCCGCCGAGATGGTAGGTGGCGCTGGTCCCGAACAGCACCAGCGAGCCGGCGAGCCAGACCGCCGCGCCGACCTTTCCGGCCGGGTTGGGAGCGAGGACGACGAGCAGCACGCCGCCGACAACGACCAGAGGGGTCATCCCCAGGTGCAGCCAGCCGCGGAGGCGCGGCCGGTCCGGGATCTCCGTGACCTGCGCAACCGCCATACCCTCGCTCCCAACCTACGACTTCGTAACCTACGCTAGCGTAGGTTACCTTCGCGCGCAACCCCGGGCTGGGTCGGTTCATGCTCGACAGGGCGACGGTAGGGTGCACCTATGTCGCTGGGACTGCGGGTGCGCGAGGCACTGAACCGGCTGCAACCGCTCGGCTTCCTGTACTCGGCCTACGAGACGCAATTGCTCGCCCAGCTCGACCGTTCGGCGTTGCCACGGCACGTTGCCGTGCTGGCGGACGGGAACCGCCGCTGGGCGCGCACCAACGCCCCCGACCAGCCGCTGGTCGTCGGTTACCAGGCCGGCGCGGACAAGCTCAAGGAGTTCGTCGACTGGTGCGCCGATCTGGGCATCGGGATCATCACGCTCTGGGTGCTGTCCACGGAGAACCTGACCCGTTCCGGTGCCGAGGAGGTCGCGCCGCTGCTGACGGTGATCGACAACCTGGTGGCCGACCTCGCGCAGAGCTATCGCGTCCAGGTGGTGGGAGACCTCAACCTGTTGCCCGAACCGATCGCGGACGACCTCCGCCACGCGCAGGCGTCCGCGTCCGGTCGCAGCGGGATGCACGTCAACGTCGCCATCGCCTACGGCGGACGCCACGAGTTGCGGGACGCCGTCCGCTCGCTGCTGGCGAGCGAGGCCGCGAAGGGCACGTCCCTGGACGAACTCGCCGACACCCTGGAGATCGACCACATCTCCGAGCACCTCTACACCGCCGGCCAGCCCGACCCCGACCTGATCATCCGCACCTCCGGCGAGCAGCGCATGTCGGGCTTCCTGATCTGGCAGTCCGCCCACTCGGAGTTCTACTTCTGCGAGGCCCTGTGGCCCGACTTCCGCAAGGTCGACTTCATCCGCGCCCTGCGTTCCTACGCCCAGCGCGAGCGCCGCTACGGGCGCTGACGCCCCGCGGAGCTTCGGGCCCCTTCGTGACGCCGTCCCGCTCGTTCCTCGCGGGCCGGCTCCTCAGGGACCGTGGGAGGGACGGCGGGCCGCACCCCTGCCGTTTGGGTGCTGCGTCGGCGCGACGACCGTCATCCCGGGCTTGACCCGGGATCTCCTGGTACGAGTTGCCGGGCAGGTGTCCGGGGATCCCGGCGTGCGCCGGGATGACGGTGGGGAGGCGGCTCTTCGGTTCGGTCCCTGAGGGACGAGCCGGGGGCGCGTCACGAAGGGCTGCGTCAGGCGTCGGCCAGCAACAGCTCGAAGACGGCGGACGCGAGCGATGCGGGCAGGCCGAGGGCCTGGATGCTGGCGACCCGGCGCAGGGGTTCCGACTCGGTGGCGAGCAGCTCCCAGATCACGTTCTTGGTCTTGTACTCCACCTGGGCCGCGGACAGCAGGTCGAACAGGCGCGCCTCGACCTGGTTGTCGGCGGGGCGCCGGTCACCGGTGAGCCGCAACTCGGCGCCGGTGGCGGTCGCCACCGAGAGCTCGACCGTGAGCGGGCCGGCCGCGGCCGCCACGGTCGACCCGTCCGGCAACTGGGCCGATACGGCGTCGAGGCCGTGCACGACCACCCGGTAGCGACGCTCGTCAGGCAGCAGGTCGAGCGCACCCTCGGCGGCTGCGATCCGGAACACCCCGGCGGTCTGGTCCCAGGTGAATCGGGTGGTCGCCGGCCGCGGGACGGCCGCGTCGTCGTCCTCGTAGAGCGTGAAGTCGCCGTCCGCACCGGCGAACACGTGCACCTCGAGCGCGTCCGGGTTCGCCAGATCGAAGTCGTCCGGGAACGTCAGCGGCACGATCGCACCCACCCTGGCGAGCACCGGGTACCCGGACAGGCCTCGGTGCAGCTCGACGAACCGTCCGCCCGAGTACCGGACGCCGGTGAAGAAGTCCACCCACTCCCCGGCGGGCAGCCAGGTGGTCACCGAGGCCAGCGTGGTCAGCCGGTCGGTCGGGGTCGTGATCGGCGCGACCAGCAGCTCGCTGCCGAACAGGAACGTGTTCCGCGACGCCACCGCCTCCGGCCGCGGCTCGACGTGGTACAGCGGACGGACCAGCGGCTCGCCGGCCGAGTGCGCCCGCTCCGCCATCGTGTACAGGTACGGCACCAGCCGGTGGCGCAGCCGCAGCGCGTCCTCCATCGCCGACCGGGCCGGCGCGGAGTACTTCCACGGCTCCTTGCCGGCGAACACGTCCTTGGTCGAGTGCAGCCGGTTGATCGGCGAGAACGCCCCGAGCTGGAACCACCGCGCGGCGAGTTCGTCGTCCCGGATGCCGAACGCATGCCCGCCGATGTCGTGGCTCCACCAGCCGTAGCCGATGTTGGCCGCGGTCGCGGTGAAGAAGGGCTGGAAGTCGAGGCTCGCCCAGGTGGTGATGCTGTCGCCGGAGAAGCCGACCGGGTAGCGGTGCGAGCCCGGCCCGGCGTACCGGGAGAAGGTGAGCGGGCGCTTCCCGTCCCTGGCCGAGTCGAGGAAGTGGTAGTGGTTGAGCATCCACAGCGGGTCGAGCCCGGGGATCGCCGTGAAGGAGCCCTGCTGCCAGTCCAGCCACCAGAAGTCGACGCCGTCGGCCTCCATCGGGTGATGCACCTCTTCGAGGTAGGCGGTCAGGAACTCGGGACTGGCGATGTTGAAGTTCGCCGGCTGGCCCGACTCCGGGTCGATGCCCAGCCGCCGGGCGAGCTCGGGGTAGCGGTCCTCGTACGCCCGGACGCCGTCCGCCGGGTGCACGTTCAGCGACACCTTCAGCCCGTGCTCGTGCAGCCAGGCCAGGAACGCCGGCGGGTCGGGGAACAGGTCGGTGTTCCACGAGTAGCCCGTCCAGCCGTGGCCATAGGCCGGATCGATGTCGACCCAGTGCCAGTCCATGTCGACGACCGCGACGCTGAACGGCAGCCGGTCGGCCTCGAACCGCTCGATCAGCGCCTGGTACTCCTCGGCGGTGTAGGCGTAGTACCGGCTCCACCAGTTGCCGAGCGCCCAGCGGGGCAGCAGCGGCTGCGGTCCGGAGAGCCGGTAGAAGTCGCGGACGGCCGCCGCCGCGTCGTAGCCGTAGCCGAAGTAGTACAGGTCGAGGTTGCCCTCGATCCGCGGGGCGACCCACCCGTCCGCCAGCGCCAGCCCGGTGTCCTCCAGCACCGCGTAGCCGGTGGTGGAGACCAGGCCGTCCTCCAACGGGACGGCCCCGTCCACGCCGTCGAGCGTGCGCGCCGTGCCACCCAGGTTGCCGACCTGCCACGGGCTGGCCTCGAAGCGGACGTCGTAGCGCCACTCGCTGTGGTAGCCGTTTCCTCCGGTCTGCCGGACGGTGAGGCCGGACGGGCTGAACGGGCCCTCGTCGTAGTCCAGCACGAGTCCCTCGGTGAACAGGTGGAGGCCGGAGGCGTCCCTGACCACGCGGAAGTCGACCGGGCCGAGGTTGCGGTACAGCGCGAGCTGGGTGGCCCGGTCCTCGAACTGCCCGGTGGGGGAGTACTCCAGCCGCAGCATCCGCGGGGTGAGGACGGTGATCCGATAGTGCTCGCCGACCACCTGGTTCTCCGCGGGGGCGATCGGGTCGGCAGCGATTCTCAGATGCTGGGGCAGGGCGGTCATGGGCAGGAGTCTAGGTGGCCGGGGACCGCGTCCGACGGCCGGCGGACCGAATCAGGAACCGTCCCCGTTTTCGGTGCTGAGTCGGGCAGGTGAACAATCGCGTACCGGTACCCGGGGACGGCGTGTCGGGCGACGGCGGCCCGCGGGGGCAGGCTTACCCTCGGACCACGGACGCCCATCCATCCGTCCGGACGAGAGGCAGCAGATGCGTCGTCCTGCTCCACGGAGCGTGACCCGCGGGCCCGCACCCGGACCCTGCCCCTTCGGCTGACCAGCACAGGTGAGCCGGACGGGTGACGATCCGGCTCGGACAAGGATCGATATGCCTCGCTCCGCGACCAGGACCGCCTTCTCCGGCACCCGTGAATCCGCTCTCGCGCTGAGGACGTACGTCATCGACACGTCCGTGCTGCTGAGCGACCCGTACGCCCTGCGCAACTTCGCCGAGCACAGCGTCGTGGTGCCGGTCGTGGTGATCACCGAACTGGAGGCCAAGCGGCATCATCCCGAGCTGGGCTATTTCGCGCGGACGGCGCTGCGCTACCTGGACGACCTCCGGGTGCGCTACGGCGGCCTGGACTCGCCCGTCCCGGTGAACGAGGTCGAGGGCACGCTGCGGGTGGAGCTCAACCACAGCGATCCGGACGTGCTGCCGCCGGGGTTCCGGCTGGGCGACAACGACTCCCGCATCCTCGCCGTCGCGCTGAACTACCGCGCGGAGGGCCAGGACGTGGTGCTGGTCAGCAAGGATCTGCCGCTGCGGGTCAAGGCGTCCGCGGTCGGGCTGGCCGCGGAGGAGTACCGCCACGAGATCACGCCCGACTCCGGCTGGACGGGCATGGCCGAGGTGGACGTGCCCACCGCGACCATCGAGCGGCTCTACGCCGACGGCGCCGCCGTCGTGGCGGAGGCCGTGGACCTGCCCTGCCACACCGGGGTGGTGCTGCACGGGGCTACGTCGTCGGCGCTGGGCCGGGTGCTGCCGGACGGCGCCGTCCGGCTCGTGAAGGACCGGGAGGCGTTCGGCATCCACGGCCGTTCGGCCGAGCAGCGGGTGGCGCTCGATCTGCTGCTCGACCCCGAGATCGGCATCGTGTCGCTGGGTGGACGGGCGGGCACCGGCAAGTCGGCGCTGGCGCTGTGCGCGGGCTTGGAGGCCGTGCTGGAGCGGCGGCTGTACTCGAAGGTGATCGTGTTCCGGCCGATCTACGCCGTGGGCGGCCAGGAGCTCGGCTACCTGCCCGGCACCGAGGGCGAGAAGATGTCGCCGTGGGGCCAGGCGGTGTTCGACACGCTCGGCTCGGTGACCAGCAAGAACGTGATCGACGAGGTGCTCGCGCAGGACATGCTGGAGGTGCTGCCGCTGACCCACATCCGCGGGCGGTCGCTGCACGACGCCTTCGTGATCGTGGACGAGGCCCAGTCGCTGGAGCGGAACGTGCTGCTCACCGTCCTGTCCCGGATCGGCCAGAACTCCCGGGTGGTGCTGACCCACGACGTCGCCCAGCGCGACAACCTGCGCGTCGGCCGTCACGACGGCGTCGTCGCGGTGGTGGAGCGGCTCAAGGGCCACCCGCTGTTCGCCCACGTCACGCTTACCCGCTCCGAGCGCTCCCCGATCGCTGCCCTGGTCACCGAGATGCTGGAGGACGTCGGCATCTGAACAGAAAGGGGACGGTTCCTTTCCCGTTCACTCTTCACCATTCGTTGGCGGAAAGTGAACGGAAATAGAACCGTCCCCTTTTCGTTCAGCTCGTCATCCCGACAGGCTCGATGATCGGCACCGCACCCACCGCTGGTCGAGCTTGTCGAGACCCCGGTGCGGCATCTCGACAGGCTCGATGAGCGGTTGGGTGGGGCGTTGAGGCGGCTTAAGCAGAACTTAAGACCCTTGCCGCAGCGACTTAAGGGCGCGCTGGTGGACTCGGGGCATGACAACCTCCACCGTCGGACGCCGGCTTGGGCGGGTGGCTCTCGCGTCGGCGCTCGTGGTCGGGATCGGGCTGATCTGGCTGCGGTCCGGCTCGGGGTGGGCGTCCGACGACGCGTCAAGGAGTCGTCAGAGCGACGCCATCCTGGTCGTCAACGCCGACCGTCCGCTGCCGGACGGCTTCAGCATCGGTGACCTCGTGCCGCTCGTGCACAAGGTGCCGGTGGCGGACGCGCAGGTGAAGGTCGCCGCCGAGGTGGAACGTCCGCTGCGGAAGCTGTTCGCCGCCGCGCGCCAGGCCGGGCACACCCGCCTCTATGTCGCCAGCGGCTACCGCACCGCCGAGGAACAGCAGGAGCTGTGGGACGAGGCGGACGACAAGTCCTTCGTCCAGCGTCCCGGTCACAGTGAGCACCAGACCGGCCTGGCCGTCGACCTCGCCGACCTGAAGGTGGGCCAGGGCAAATTCGGCGTCAGCAAAGCCGGACGGTGGCTGGCCCGCAACGCCTGGCGGTACGGCTTCGTCCTGCGCTACCCGGCCGGCAAGGAACAGATCACCGGCATCTCCTACGAGCCGTGGCACTACCGCTACGTGGGTACGGCGGTGGCGAGGTCCTGCCACCAGCGACATCTCGTGCTCGAAGAGTACGTGGCAGCCCGGTGAGGCGATGAGGCGCACGGCATGATGGCAATCACACGACCGGAACGGACGGACGGCATGGCGCAGGCACCCCAGCCCTACACGATCCTGGTCTGCGACGACGACCCCGACATCGTCGCAGCGCTGCGGATCTACCTCACCGGAGAGGGCTATCGCGTGGTCAGCGCCAGTGACGGCACCGAGGCGGTCGAGACGGTGCAGACCACGCCCGTCCACCTCGTCCTGCTGGACGTGATGATGCCCGGCCTGGACGGCATCGGCGCCGCGGCCCGGATCCGCAGCGCCTCGAACGTCCCGATCGTGTTCCTCAGCGCCAAGGGTGAGGAGGCTGATCGCGTCCTCGGCCTGCACGTCGGCGCCGACGACTACATCGTCAAGCCGTTCTCGCCGCTGGAGCTGTTCGCCCGCGTCCGCTCGGCGCTGCGCCGCTACACCCAGCTCGGCGGGCTCCCGGCGACCGGTGAGGACGGCCACGTCTGGCGCACCGGCGGCCTGGAGGTGGACGACGACCGCAAGGCCGTCAGCGTGGACGGCGTCCCGGTCGCCCTGACCGCGCTCGAGTTCGGCATCCTGCGGCACCTGATCTCCAGCCTCGACCGGGTCTACTCGTCCGAGCAGATCTACGAGGCGGTGTGGCGCGAGCCCGCGTTCGATCCCGGCCGGACGGTCGCCGTCCACGTCCGGCACATCCGGGAGAAGATCGAGGCCGACCCCAAGCACCCCCGTTACCTGAAGGTCGTCTACGGCCTGGGCTACAAGGTGGCGTCGGCATGAGGCGGCTCGCGCCGACGGTGCTGACCGTCGCGTCGTTCGCGATCGCGGCCTGCGCGCTCGTCACCGGCCTGTACGCCCGGGTGCCGCCGTTCGCGAACTACCGCGGCGTCTTCGACCGGACCCCGCTACCCCTGGGCACCCACCTGTCGGACGGACGGCTTGAGCTGGCCGTCTTCCTCACCGCCGGCGTCGTGGCCAGCGTCGCCGGCCTCTGGGACGCGGGACGCCGCGCCCGCGGCCCACTGCACCGGTTGGACTACTTCTTCGTGCTGCTCGGGATCGTGGTCGCCGGGACACTGCTCGCCGGGTTGTTCGTCCGTGGGCGTGCCGACGCGTTCTGGCATCTGGTCTGCCTCACCGGGTTGGCGGTGCTGGCGTCCTACGGGTGGTGCACGACGCTGGTGCGGCTTCGGGCCGGCACGGTGCGGCAGACCGTCTTCTGGCCGAAGGTGTTCGAGACCCTGCCGTTGCGGCAGTTCTCGGGCATCTTCATCCTGGCCGTGGTCGTCGGCGGGGTGCTGCTGCTCGCGAACGGCGTCCGCGCGGTGCTGTACGAGGCGGTGAGCTACACATACGCCCTGGACACCTCGATGGTCAGCTGGCTGTGGTCCTGGTTCTCCGGGGTCGCCCTGCCCGTCCTGGCCCTGGCCGTGGTCGCGGTGCTCTGCCGGGACCTGATCGCGATCACCGTGGCCAAGGAGCGGGCCGTCGAGGCGAGGCTGCGCGAGGAACGGTTCCGCGCGGAGCTGGTCACCAACGTCACCCACGACATCCGCACGCCGCTGACCTCGATCGTCAACTATGTGGACCTGATCGACAAGCTCGACCTCGATGATCCGCGGCTCGCCGAGTACACGGAGGTGCTGGGCCGCAAGGCCGAGCGGCTGAAGGTGCTGATCGGCGATCTGCTGGACGCGTCCCGGGCGAGCGCCGGCAACCTGCCCGTCCGGCTGGAGCCGATCGAGGTGACCGAGATCCTCGGCCAGATCGCCGGTGACTTCGATGACGCCTTCGCCGCCCGCGGCCTGGTCTGGGTAGGCCCGGCGGCCGGTCACGACGTGGTCGAGGCGGACGGGGAGCACCTGTGGCGGATCCTGGAGAACCTGGTCGGCAACGTGGTCAAGTACGCCAAGCCCGGCTCCTGTGTCCACGCCGACCTGCACCGGCTGCCCGGCATCGTGCGGCTGCAGCTCACCAATCGCACGGCCGAGCCGATCTTCGCCACCGCGGAACAGCTCATGTCGCAGTTCGTGCGGGGCGATGCGTCGAGGCACGGCGAGGGCAGCGGACTCGGCCTGTTCATCGCCGACCGGCTGGCCCGCCTGATGGGCGCCTCCCTCGCGGTCGTCGTGGACGGGGACCGGTTCACGGCCACCATCGACCTGCCTGCCGGGCCTGCCCGGCCAGTCGGTGATCGCACGGTCGTCTGGGAGCACACGCGTCCACTCGAGACCGATGATCCGACCCGGCCGATCGAGACCGCGGAACCGACCGTCCTCCTCGCCAGGCAGCTGACGAACGGCAGGAAGCCGGCGTGAGCAGCTACATCGCGTACTTCACCGGGCCGCGGACGCTGGGGTGGTCGCTGGTGATGGTGCTGGCCGCGGCGGTGGGGATGTGGCTGCTGCGCGATCGTTGGTCCGGTCGGAAGCGCCTGCTGGGGTTCCTGCTGCTGGCCAGCATCGGGCTGGTGGTCGTGGTGACGCTGTTGCGCGAGCCGCCGCAGGGGACCTGCTGGACGTGTTTCGGTGAGTGGGGGCTCGGCCGGATCCGGGCCGGACAGGTCGGTACCGACGTGGCGTTGAACATCGTCTTGTTCGTGCCGCCGACCTTCTTCGCCACGCTGCTGTGGCCGGCGCCGCTGCGGGTCACCGGGATCGCGGCGCTCTGCTCGCTGGCGATCGAGGTGACCCAGCCGCTGATCGGGGTGGGGGCCAATGACGCGATGGACCTGCTGGCCAACACCGCCGGCGCGCTGATCGGGGCCGGTGCGGCCACCGCGGTGCGTCTGCTCCGGGACCTGCTGGTCGACCGGCGGGTCAGCCTGGCGCGGGTGGCGAAGCTGGCGGTGGGGGTGGCGGTTGCTGCGGCGGTGGGCGTGGGCGGGCCGGCCTGGGTCGCGTCGGCCCGGCAGGCCGCGGCTACCGGGCGGCTGGAACAGTTGTTCGCCGGGACGACACTGGCCGATTTCGAGCGGCACCGCGACACGACCTGGGACGCCGAGCTGGCCGACCTCGCCCGCGAATCGGGCCGGCCGACGGTGATCGGCTACCGCGGTGAGACGAAGGCGCTCGAGCGCTACACCTGGCAGGTGTACTTCGCCGTCCGCTGTGTGATCGCCGAGTGGACGCCGGACGGCTTCACCACCGTCCAGCTCAGCGGAGGAGCCTGCACCAACCCCCTCGCCGCCCACGCCTGAAGGACGGGACGGTTCCTCACGCGGTCCGCTCGGCAGTCAACCGCTGGTCGAGCTTGTCGAGGCCTCTCGCGGGCATCTCGACAGGCTCGATGATCGGTAAGGCTCGATGAGCGGTTGGGGTCTCTTGGTCCGCTCGGCAGTCAACCGTTGGTCGAGCTTGTCGAGACCTTTCGCGGGCATCTCGACAGGCTCGATGATCGGTAAGGCTCGATGATCGGCAAGGGTCGAGGATCGGCGAGTGAAGCCATCACCTCTCACCGTTCGGTAGGCTGTTCGCCATATGGTAAGAACGCGGCAAGGGTGATGCCGTGGCCTGGGTTCGATCGTGGAAGGCGCGCACAGATGCACATGCCGGAGCTCCTGCTGAGTCTTCCTCTGGTGGGTTGGCTGGTGCTGGGCCTTTGCGCCCTGCTGGTCGGCTTCGCGAAGACCGCCATCGGCGGGGTGGCGATGATCGCCGTCGTGCTGGCCGCGCTGGTGTTGCCGACGAAGGACTCCACGGGTGTCGTCCTGGTGATGCTGCTGGTGGGTGACCTGGTCGCGATCTGGACGTACCGGCGCAATGTGGACTGGCGCCTGATCGGACGGCTCGTCATTCCAGTGCTCGCGGGCATCGGCCTTGGCGCGTTGTTCCTGGACTGGGTGGACGGCCCGGTGCTGAAGCGCACGATGGGCGTGATCCTCCTCGTGCTCCTGGTGATCGGGTTGTGGCCGGACAAGCTCGCTGCCCACCGTCCGTCAGTCGGCATGGCCTACGGCGGACTGGCGGGATTCACCACAATGGTGGCGAACGCCGGAGGCCCGCCGATGAACCTGTACCTGCTGGCCGCGAAGTACGACAAGTGGCGGTTCCTGGGCACCACGGCATGGTTCTTCTTCGCGGTGAACCTGACGAAGCTGCCGGTGTCGATCGGCCTGGGCATCGTGCGAGCCGATACGGCCCTGATGGCGGCGGTCCTCGCCCCACTCGTCCTGCTGGGTACCTGGGTGGGCCGTGTCACGATCAAGCGCATCGAGCAGCAGACCTTCGATCGACTGGTCACGGTCTTCGTGGCGATTTCCGCGCTCTATCTGGTCTTCTTCTGAACCGGACGAGGCCATGTTCACATCCGGGGTGATGGGTAGCCTGCCGGCCTGGGGCTGGGTGGTGCTGGCATTGTGTGCGCTGCTGGCCGGCTTCTCTACGACGGCGATCAGCGGCGTCGCGATGCTCGTCGTCGTGCTCGCAGCGATGGTTCTGCCCGCGAAGGACTCGACCGGAGTCGCGCTGCTGATCTTCCTGGTCGGGGGTGCGGTCGCGGCGTGGACCTATCGACGCAGTGTGGACTGGCGTTTGATCGGGCGGCTGGTCGTGCCTGTGCTGGTCGGCATCGGCCTGGGTGCGTTGTTCCTGAGCTGGGTGGACGGTCTCGTGCTGAAGCGCACGATCGGCGTGATGCTGCTGGCGCTGCTGGCGTTGGGGCTTTGGCCGAACAGGCTGGCTGCGCACACGTCAGGCATGGGTGTCGCCTACGGCGGTCTGGCGGGGTTCGCGACCATGGTGGCGAACGCCGGCGGCCCACCGATGAACCTGTACCTGCTGGCGGCGAAGTACGACAAGTGGCGGTTCCTCGGCACGACCGCGTGGTTCTTCCTCGTGGTCGACCTGACCAAGGTGCCGGTGCTGATCGCGCTGGGGATCGTCCGTCCGGACACTGCGCTCCTCGCCGTCGTCCTGGCCCCGCTTGCACTGCTCGGCGCCTGGCTCGGGCGAGTGACGATCGCGCATCTCGAGCAGCGAACGTTCGAGCGCCTGGTCGCGGTCTTCGTCGCGATTTCCGCGCTCGGCTTGGTGTTCCTCTGAGCTGAACCCGCCACCGGGACAGCTACAGCGGCAGCCCGGTGAGCACCAGAAGGCGGTCGTCGGTGAGGTCGACCATGGCCGTTGCCACGCCCTCCCGACCCTGGCCGGATGCCTTCCAGCCGCCGTAGGACATCTGGTCGGCCCGGAAGGTGGGCACGTCGCCGATGATCACGCCGCCCACCTCCAGTTGCTGGTGGGCGGCGAAGGCCGTCTGGATGTCGGTGGTGAAGACGCCGGCCTGCAGCCCGTACTTCGACGAGTTCACCGACTCGAAGGCTTCGTCCATGGTGTCGAAGGTGGCGACGGTGAGCACCGGTCCGAACACCTCGTTGGTCGCGATGAGGGAGTCCGCCGGAACGTCGGTGAGGAGGGTGGGTGCGACCGTGGTGCCCACCGCCGTCCCGCCGGTGAGCAGCCGGGCACCACGCCGGGTGGCGTCCTCGACCCAGGCGGTGATCCGCTCGGCCGAGGCCTGGTCGATTACCGGGCCGACCTGGACCTCCGGGTCCGCCGGGTCGCCCTGACGGAGACCCTGCAGGACGGCGAGCAGGGCGGCCGTGAACCGTTCGGCGATGGAGGAGTGCACCAGCACCCGCTGCACGCTCACGCACGACTGCCCCGCCTGGTAGCAGCCGAACAGACCGATCCGGGCCGCAGCCGCCTCGATGTCGGTCCAGTCGGGCGCGACGATCACCGCCGCGTCCCCGCCCAGTTCGGTGATCACGTGCTTGTTCGGAGCGGCCGACCGGATCGCCTCGCCGACCCGGTCGGACCCGGTGAAGGAGATCACCGGCAGCCGCGGATCGGTGAGCAGCGGCTGGAGTTGCTCGAGCGTCATCGGCAGGACGGAGAGCATCCGCGCCGGCAGGTTGGTCTCGGCGAGGAGCTCGCCGAGCAGCAGCGAGGACAGTGGAGCCTTCGGCGTCGGCTTGAGCAACGTCGGGGCACCGACCGCGAGGGCGGGCGCCACCTTGTGCGCGACCAGGTTGAGCGGGAAGTTGAAGGGAGTGATGGCCAGCACCGGCCCGCGCGGGAACCGGCGGACGAGCGCCAGGCGCCCGACCCCGGCCGGCTCGGTGTCCAGGCGCATCAGGTCACCGGAGAACCGTCGGGCCTCCTCGGCCGCCCAGCGGAAGGTGGAGATCGCCCTGCGGACCTCGTTCCTGGCCCACATGTCGGCCTTGCCGCCTTCGGCCGTGATCAGGTGTGCGACCTCGTCGAAGCGCTCGCTGATCCTGGCGTGCACGTGGTCGAGCGCGGCGGCCCGGCCGTGCGCCGGCAGAGCCTGCGCCTCCGCGCGGACGGCCGCGAGGTCGGCGACGGCCTGCTCCACCTGAGCGTCGGTGGGTACCGAGACCTCCGCCACCGGACGGCCGTCGTACGGCGAGCGGATCTCGAAGCTGTCGGTGCCGGTGGTGGCTCGGCCGGACAGGTAGAACGGGCGGATCATCCCGCTTCCTCCTTGGGACTGGGCCGCACCCGGGACGCCGGCGCTCCACGGCTGGCTGAGGTGAGGCGATGACCACTGACGGGGACGTCGAGTCAGCTTGGCACGATCAGCCGCCCAGCGGTACCCCTGATCTCACCAGAAGAGCGCTATGACCGCTAGACGGTAGAAGTGCTGAACGACTATCGGTCACTGCCACCACTGGTGAAAGTGGTGGACGGGTCCGTGGCCGGTGCCCACGTCGAGGTGGTCGGCTGCCCGGATGGCCGCGGTGAGCCAGTGCTTGGCGGTGCTGACGGTTTCGTGCCAGTCGGGTTGTCGGGTGTGGATGGCCGCGATGGCCGAGGACAGCGAGCATCCGGTGCCGTGGGTGTTGGGGGTGGCGATCCGCTGTGCGGTCAGCTCCACCGTCCGCCCGTCCTCGTAGAGCACGTCGACCGCTGCGTCGGTGAGGTGTCCGCCCTTGACCAGCACTCTCGGCGCGCCCAGCGTGGCAAGCGCCCTCGCCTGCTGGTGCATCGTGGGGATGTCCTCAGCCACGGGCTGGCCGAGGAGCATGGCTGCCTCGGCGAGGTTCGGCGTGACCAGCGAGGCGCGGGGAAGCGCGTTCCGTAGCGCGTCGAGCGAGTCGGCAGCGAGCAGGGAGTCGCCGCTGGTGGCGACCATCACGGGGTCGAGGACCACGGTCGGGCAGGGGTGGCGGTCGAGGAAGTCGGTGACCGCGCGGACGAGTTCGGCGGTGCCCAGCATGCCGATCTTGATGGCGTCGATCCGGACGTCCGCGACCAGGGTCTCGAGTTGCTCGACCACGAAGTCGACGTCGACCGGACGGACGCCGGTCACCGCGCGGGTGTTCTGCGCGGTGAGGGCGGTGATCACGGCGGTTCCGTAGACGCCGAGCGCGGAGAAGGTCTTCAGGTCGGCCTGGATGCCGGCGCCTCCGCTGGGGTCGCTCCCGGCGATGGTCAATGCGATTCGGGGGCTCATCGTGGGCCTCGCGTCGCGCGGTCCCAGGCGGCTCGTAGCTCGCGGGTGGCGGCTTCGGGGTCGGGTTGGCCGCAGACGGCGCTCACCACGGCGACGCCGTGGGCGCCGCTGGCTCGGGCCATCGGTATCTGCGCGGCGCCGACGCCCCCGATGGCGACGCACGGCCACGGGCTGCGCGCGGCGATTCGCGCCAGTCCGTCCGGGCCGCAGGGCGGTGCGGCGTCCGGCTTGGTCGACTGCGTCCAGACCGGGCCGACGCCGAGGTAGTCGATCACGGTCCGCAGGTGGCGGACGCGGCGGACCTGGTCCGGGCGCTGGATCGAGAGGCCGAGGTGGCGGTGCGGGCCGATCAGGGCTCGCGCGGCGGTGACGTCCAGGTCGTGCTGGCCGACGTGGAGACCGTCCGCGCCGATCGGGTGGACGAGGTGCGCGCGGTCGTTGACGATCAGTGGCACCCCGGTGCCGGCCAGCGCCGTGACGAGGTCGCGGCCCAGCGCGGTGAAGTCCCGATCGTCGCAGTCGTGGTCCCGCAGCTGGACGGCGGTCGCGCCGCCTCTGACTGCGGCGGCGACGGTGGCGAGCACGCCGAACTCGGCGCACAGGCGGTTGTCCGTGACCAGGTACACCGACCAGTCGGCCGGCGGCCGGTGGTTGCCGGCCATGTCAGGCGAGCCTGACCCGGGTGGTCAGGTCCGCCGGGGCGAGGTTGTGCAGTTCGTCCAGCAGTGCCGTGGCGAAGGATCCCGGCCCGGCCGTGCGCGCGGCGGCCGCGTCCGCGGCGACGGTCAGCATGGCGGTCGCCGCGCTCGCACCGAGCAGGGAGTCGTCGCTGACGGCGGCGAAGGCCGCGGTGAGCGCGCCAAGCGCGCAGCCGACGCCGGTCACCCTGGTGAGCCAGGGATGCCCGTTGGCCACCCGGACGACGCGGTCGCCGTCGGTGAGGTGGTCCACCGCGCCACTGATCGCCACCACGGTGTCGCGGTCGCCGGCCAGCGTCCGCGCCTCCCCGATCACCGATTCGGGAGTGTCGACGGTCTCGACGCCGCGGCCGCCGCGGCCGCCGGTCAGGGCCAGGACCTCGGAGGCGTTGCCGCGGATCACGGTGGGCGAGCTGCCCAGCAGGCTGAAGGCGACCTCGGTGCGCCAGGGCAGGCCCCCGACCGCCACCGGGTCGAGCACCCACGGCGTTCCGGCGACCGTGGCCGCGTTCGCCGCGGCACGCATGGCTTCGACGGTCTCGGCGTACGGTGTGCCGACGTTGATCAGGACCGCGTCCGCGGCTGCGGCGAAGATGCCGGCCTCGACGGGATTGTCCACCATCGCCGGAGCGGCCCCGGCGGCCAGCAGGACGTTGGCCGTCCAGCCGGTGACCACGACGTTGGTCAGGCACTGCACCAGCGGACCCCGGGAGCGAAGGGCGTCGAGAGCCTCGCCGAGGGCGGCGGGGGAAATGGTGTTCATCCGGCTTCCTTCCGCCCGGACGCACTGTCATCCGGACTCGCTGTCATCGTCATCTCAGGCCCCGTGTCATCCCGGCTCCCAATGTCGTCCCGGGTCCCAACGTCGTCCCGGGTCCCAACGTCGTCCCGGGTCCCAACGTCGTCCCGGGTCCCAACGTCGTCCCGGCTCCCAATGTCATCCCGGGCTTGACCCGGGATCCCTGTGGGTGTGTTGCCGGCTGGGTGTGGGGGATCCCGGCGTTCGCCGGGATGACGGTGGGGGTGGGCTTGACCCGAGATTTCGGGCGGAATCGGTGGATTGAGCTTCCGTGCCAAGGGGTAGGCCAGTGCCGCGGCGGCGACGAAGGAGGCGAACGAGGCACTGAGCCAGGTGCCGGTGGCCTCACGGAGGCCCGCGCCGAGCCAGGTCCACAGGTCCGACCATCCAGGCAGCGTCCCGGGGTTGATCAGCTGGTAGACGGCGATGCCGCACGCCCAGGCGAGCAGCATGCGTGGCCGGGTGGTCGCGCGGTCGCCGGTGTCCCAGCCACGACCCCGGGACGCGAGCCAGGCGGCCAGCAGCACGCCGGACAGCGGCACGAACGCCGCGCCGATCAGGTACAGGAAGCCGGAGAAGTTGCCGATGTCGACCGCCAGGGCGATCGCGACGACCAGCATGCCGACCGCCGCGGAGAGCAGCCGGCGGTCCCAGCCCGGACGCAGATTCTGCAGCGACACCGCCGTCGAGTAGACGTTGGCGAAACTCTGGTCGACCTCGCGGAGCACCAGGACGCCGAACGCGAGCATGCCCAGCGGAAGCGAGAGGAACAGGTCGAACACCCGGTCGGGGTCGTTGGCCACCTGCGCGAGCGCGAGCAGGCCGATGAGATAGCAGGCGAGCTGCGCGGTGCTGAAGCCGGTGAGGCCGCCGACGAACGCGGTGCGCGCGTCGACCGAGTGCCGGGAGTAGTCCGCGCCGAGCGGCACCCAGGAGACCGCCACGGCCAGGGCCGCGTCCGCGCCGAGCCAGAAGCCCCGCCACGACCCGTCCAGCGGCGGCAGCGGATGGCTCAGCAGGTCGACGGCGAGCACCAGTGTGGCGGCCACCATCGCCGTCCACACGTAGCGCCGCAGCAGCCGGACCGCGCCCAGGGGCCGGATCGCCAGCAGGGTGCTGACCACACCGGCGGCCACGACCGCGACGGGAGTGGGAACTGCACCGGCGGTCAGGGCATGCAGCCCGCCGGCGATGACGACGAGTTCGAACGCGCCCCAGCCCAGGCACTGGGCGATGTTCAGCACGGTCGGCACCGCCGACGCCCGAGCGCCGAAGAGGCCGCGCAGCAACACCATGGCAGGTGCTCGGGACGCCGCGCCGAGCGCGAGGCTGGCGGCCAGGATCGCCGCACCGCCCAGGGTTCCCACCGCTGCCGCGGTCATCGCCGCCCCGAGTCCGAGCTCCTCGACGCCGGCCGGGGCCAGGATCGCAATGGCGCCACCGAAACCCAGCAGGCTCATCCCGAGGTTGCCCCAGAAGCCGAGTTGGTCGAGCAGGCCGAGTGTGGCCGGGGCAGGCTCGAGCAGGGTCCGGGGAACCTCGTCGAGGTCGGTGCGTTGGGATTCACGTAGGCCGCCGGCCATGGTCACCACTTCCTCCGCCGGTGCTAACCGGATCAGGTACAGGCGGTCGGCGGCAGATGCCGCCCTCTCAGCCCAGTCGGGCTCCCGCGGGATGACCGAAAGCCTAGTTCCCTGCCGTCCTTGGCAACGACTGTCTCAGCGAGTGGCCGACACCTTTGACTCCTGGGAAAGCTCGTGCAAGGGCCGGGGCGGGCGTGGGCCGCGACGTTGTCGGCGGTGAAGCCGTGCTTGGTGAAAGGCAGGCTAGCGTGTGCAGCCACCACGCACATGGCCGTGAGCGACGCGCGACAGGTTGACACAGCCCACCCCATCACTAGTAGCTCAAGTCTCGCCGAACGAGCAGAATGACTGGGCCGTGGTAGAAATGCTGGCGGCCTTGTGGGAACGGCCTGACATGAAGGCGTTCTCCGAACTCGATGATGTCGGCCCTCCCGTGGCACGGACGGTCCCTGCGGTGGGACCGGTATCGCCAGCGACCGGCTTGCAGTATCAGCCGCCGCGTTGGGCCGACCCTGGTGACCTGTGCGAATCGTCATTCGTAGTCACGCGGCCGGAGAAATTGTGATCGGGATCTACGCCTTGGTGGGTGCCGTGACCACCGTTGACGCTAGGCGGTCGGATGGTCGGACGGACACCGGTCTCCGTGGTAGTGGGCCCGTGGTGCCCCGGGCGATCAGCCGCGGCGAGAAGATGTGCTCCTCGGTCTTCCGATCCGCGGTGCGCAGAGCCTCGATGGCGGACACCAGAGCAAGTTTGGCCATGCCGTTGATGTCCTGCGAAACGGTAGTCAGGTTGATTGAGGGGTTGGAAGCTATTCGCGAGTTGTCGAACCCCGCCACGGAGATGTCTAGCGGGACGTGGAGTCCAGCAGCCCGCAGGGTCTCGAGGAGACCGACCGTCGCGAGGTCATTCGAGCCGATTACTGCGGTCGGCAGATGGTTGAGATCGGACAGGAGTTGCTGTGCTGCCACGACTCCGCCGCGGCTGGTGAAGTCGCCCGGAATCAGCTTGGCGCGGTCTCTCAGTCCTCGCTCAGCCATGGTGTTCAGATAGCCTTGGGCTCGTTCGGCACCTGACCGCCGACCGGTGGCCTCCATCGCCCAGATGTCGCGATGGCCGAGGTTGATCAGGTGGTCAACGAGCATGCGGATAGCCTCGTTGTCGTCCAGGCGCACGACGTCGGTGAGACCGTTGGTGTTTCGTCCGATCACCACTACTGGAAGCCGCTGATTCCAGCGTCCGAGGACCGAATCATCGACCTCGGCTGCGGCGATGATGAGCGCCTCGGCGCGTGTGCCCAAGAGGTCCGCGCCCGCCCGCTCGTAGTCTCGGCTCTCGGTCACCGCAGACAGGGTCAACTCATACCCCAGCAGCTCGGCAGAGCGGTAGCACGCATCCAGCAGGTTGGCGTGAAAGTCGTCGTGGGCATCGAACACCACGCCGATCACATTGCTGCGTCCTACGCGCAAGGAGCGTGCCACCACATCTCGCTTGTAGCCGATCTCGTCGGCGGACTCCAGCACGCGCCGACGAGTGTCGGCGCTCGCTCCTGGCGCATCACGGAACACCAACGACACAAGTGAGCGCGAAACTCCAGCCCTCGCCGCGACATCAGCCATGGTCGGACGCCCGGAACTCAACGTGGGCTCCTTTGGGCGCTGGTGCGCAGCCATGTTCGTCGGACCTGTCCTAGGGCTCGATGGAGGGGCGGTCGTTCCAATAGATGCTACTAGACGACAGCCACGCTACTGCAACCACGAACCACGGCGCAGTGAACCGTGAGAACAGCGGCTGCCGCAGGCTCCGCGCGAGTCTCACCTGGCACGCATCCAGGCCAGCACACGGTATCCGACATCGATCTGGTTACCCTGCCGCCGGGCCGGTCCGGGTGGATCGTGAGGCCGACCGAAGCAGAGCGGTCGCGCGGCCCCAAGTCCCGTCGCAGAGCCGCCGACAGCTGCCGGAAATCGGACAATCCGACCGCTCTGTGAGTATTTTGGGCCCATAGGCCTTGACACTATCTCGATCCACTGTGAGGCTAGTGCCACGGTTGAGCACGGGAGACGGGGGCGCGAAGCGTCTCGCAAGAGCCTCGCGGGTGCAACCAAACGGTCACGCTCGACACATCGGAGTATCGAGGCTGGATATGCACATGAGTACACGCTCGGCAGCAGGCCCGGACGAGCTGGATTGCCGGCACGCGCCGGTGGGGCTCGCCGGCTGGTCGGGGGCTCCATCGACAATGTCGGCGGGGGGCCCGCAAGGTCCGAAGACGGCTCTCGACTTCCGTCGTGGCGCGCCTGCGCAGCCTGATGGCTGGCCTCGGCACGACAACGTTCTCGATGGCCGCGCGGTTGCGCTGGCAGAGGTGACGCACCAGACCTGCACGCGGCCGGACGGGGTGAGTGAGAGTTGAGCACTGGGGAAAACGAGCGCCCGAAGCCGATCTTGGAGATGCGCGGCATCTACAAGTCATTCGGTGCCGTGAAGGCGTTGGAGAACGCCCAGCTGGTACTCAACGAAGGCGAAATCCATGCACTCATCGGCGAGAACGGGGCTGGTAAGTCGACACTGGTGAAGATCATGGCGGGCGTCCATCGTCGTGATGCCGGGGAGTTTCTGTTCAAGGAGCAGAGTGTCGACTTTCATTCGACGATTGAGTCAAAGAACGCCGGCATCTCCGTGATCTACCAGGAACCGACACTCTTTCCCGATCTCTCAGTCACAGAGAACATCTTCATGGGGCGGCGGCAGGTTGATCCACTAGGTCAAGTTGACCGAAAGAAGATGCGCGCAGAGGTGATTTCCCTCTTCGAGAGGCTGGGTGCGGACATAGACCCGGACCGTCGGACGCTCGGGTTGTCAATCGCCGATCAACAACTAATCGAGATCGCCAAGGCTATATCGATGGACTCCCGCGTTCTCGTGATGGATGAGCCAACTGCGGCCTTGTCCGGGGTGGAAGTCGAGCGGCTGTTTGCGACCGCACGGGTGCTTCGGGACCGAGGCCACGCTCTCGTCTTCATCTCCCACCGCCTAGACGAGGTGTTCGGCCTCTGCGACTCGATTACGATTCTCCGGGACGGCGGCTATGTAGGAAGCTGGCCATCGCAACGGATCACCGAGGAGCAAGTCGTTCGGCACATGGTCGGCCGTGACGTCACCACACTGTTCCCCAAGACGACGGGTAACGCTCCTGGGCCAGTTGTGCTCGAAGTCAAGGAATTGAGCAGTGCCGGATTGTTTGAGGATGTGTCTCTAAAGGTCCGGGAGGGCGAGATCGTCGGACTGGCCGGGCTCGTCGGGGCCGGCAGGAGCGAAACAGTTCGGGCCGTCTTCGGGGTTGATCCATACGATTCCGGAGAGGTCTGGATGGGTGGCCAGAGACTGCCCAAGGGCAACCCACGCAAGGCGATTGCGGCGGGCATAGCGATGGTCCCGGAGGACCGTCGACAGCAAGGTCTTCATATGGACGCTTCGATCAGTCGTAACATCACCCTGGTCTTGCGTCGTACCTTGTCACGCTGGGGCTTGCTGACTCCTGCCGCTGAGGATGCCGTCGCCTCCGACTGGGGTGGACGGCTTCGGGTAAAGGCCAAGGACGTCGACGCGACTGGCGCGATGCTGTCGGGCGGGAACCAGCAGAAAGTGGTCATTGCGAAGTGGCTGGCGACTCGGCCGAAAGTCCTCATCATCGATGAACCGACCAGAGGCATCGATGTCGGCACCAAAGCGGAAGTGCACAGGTTACTCGACCAGCTGGCCTGCGACGGCATGGCGGTGCTGATGATCTCATCGGAGCTACCTGAAGTGCTCGCGATGAGCGATCGGATATACGTGATGCACGAAGGCCGAATAGTCTCCGAATTCGATCGTGGAGACTACGAGAACAACACTTCGTCTAGCGAGCGAGTGATGGCGGCGATGACGGCCTCCGGGAAGAAGGGTCCGAAATGAGCACGGCGCTGGTGGCTCGGAAGTCGAGCTCAGCAATCGGCGCGCGCCTCAAGCGGCTCATGAAACGGCGGGAGGCAGCCGCGGTCTTGGCGACGATCGGACTCATCGTCTTGACGGGAATCGTGAACCCAAGGTTTCTGACTGGGGCAGACGCGATCCGAAACCTGTGGCTCACGCCTTCGATGCTGATGGTGATCGCCGTCGCGCAAGCCGTTGTGCTGATTACCCGAAACGTTGACCTGTCGATCAGTGCGACTCTGGGTATCTCGGCATATGCGACTGGTGTGATGTTTGCCGAACACCCCGAAATCCCAGACGCGGTCGTCGTCATAGTGGCGATCCTGATCGGCACAGCGCTGGGCACCATCAACGGGCTCTTGGTGAGTCTGGGGCGTATTCCGTCCCTGGTGATCACCTTGGGGACGCTGTACGCATATAAGGGCCTCCTCATCGCTTGGGCGGGAAGCAATCGAATCGTTCCGTCGGACCTGCCCGACTGGCTGAAGGAGCTCGGCGTCGCGACAATCGCTGGATTCCCGGTCCTCACGGTGTTTGCGCTCATCATATTGATTTGTGTCGGCTACTACATGTATCAGCGCCCTTCCGGCCGCGAGATGTATGCCATCGGTTCGAGTCCTGAAGCGGCGGAGCTGTGTGGCCTGCCGGTGAGACGACGGGTGCCAGTCGCGTTCGTGATTTCGGGCACCCTGGCCGGGTTGGCCGGGGTCATCTACGCGGCCAGATATGCCACGATCTCGTCGCTGGCCGGGGCGGGCCTGGAGTTCGACACCGTGGCGAGTGCCGTGATCGGCGGCGTCAGTATGAGCGGTGGGCTCGGGACCGTCGCGGGGGCGGCGGTCGGTGCCGCCCTCCTGTCCACGATCGACCGTGCTCTACCGACGATGGGTGTGCCGGCGTTCTGGCAGGAATGCGCGGTCGGTGCGCTGATCTTGGCGGCAATTGTGCTGGACCGGGTGCTGGCCATTCGAAACGAGCGAAGGCTGCGTGTGGATCCCGCGGACGGGTCGAAGCCGGGAAGGGCAGGTGAACAGGCATGAGCGTAGCGACGAGCTCGGAGGCCACGCGGGTAGCCATCCCCACGCGTGTACAGCGCGCGCGCCGCCTGCTGAGCGGGCGTGAGGCCGGCGTCGCGGCACTGGCGGTCGTGGTGTGGATTGTCGTCGCGATCGTGGTGAAGGGCTTCACGACTGCGACCACCGCCTATTACATGGGCCTCGATCTCTTTCCGATCATCATGCTGGCCTTGCCGATGACGATGATCATCATCACCGGGGAGGTCGACCTGTCGATCGGCAGCATGACGGGGCTTGCTTCGGTCGTTGTTGGAATTCTGTATTCTTGGGGGGTCTCCATCCCAATTGCCGTCGTGGTGGCGATCGTCGTGGGAGCATTGGGCGGGTTCATCAACGGAATGTTGGTAGCCAGAGTCGGCCTGGCCTCCTTGGCCGTCACAATCGGCACCATGGCACTTTATCGTGGAATGGCGGTCGGGGCGCTCGGAACGGAAGCGATCACCAGCTTCCCGAATGAATATCGGCAATTCGTCACCGGCCGACTTTTCGGCCCCGGGACGGCGGTCCCCACCATGGTTCTGATCTTCGTCATCGCGGCGGTGCTATTCATCGCGTGGTTGCACTACACTTCCTTCGGGCGCGGCGTCTACGCGGTCGGCATGAGTCCGAAGGCGGCCGCATTTGCAGGTGTCGAGTCACTCAGGCTCAAGCTGATACTTTTCATGAGCAGCGGCGCCATGGCGGGCTTGATGGGTGCATACTGGGCGCTTCGTTACAACTCCGCCCGCGGTGACAATGCGACGGGACTCGAGCTGATGGTCGTGGCTGGGGCACTCGTCGGCGGCGTATCGTTCTTCGGCGGTTCGGGTTCATTGGTCGGAGCCTGCATTGGCTGCATCGTGATCGGACTGCTCCGAAGTTCCCTGCGGCTCGGCGACGTCCCCGAAGACGCTATCAACGTTGCGGTCGGTCTACTGCTCATCGTGACCGTGGTCGGGCCACGTGCAATGGAACTCCTCAAGCTCAAGACGGCAGAGCTTCGGTTACGCAGGAGCGGAACGGGCCGCAATCGCGCAACGAACGAAGATGCAATTTCGAATCATCAAAACCAAAGGAAGGTAACGGAATGAAGTCGAGGACTGGCTCCGTTCGTGGCAGCGGCAAGCGGATCATGATCGCCGGAACGTCATTGCTCATCACCCTCTCTCTCGCAGCCTGCTCGACAGGAAGCACGGGAGATGCCGGGAACTCTGGAGACGCCGGCGCTCAGTCGGGTGGCCCCAGCATCGCGTTCGTGCCGAAGCAGGTTGGAAATCCCTATTACGATACGTCGAATACGGCCGCCCGCAAAGCGATCGAGGGATTCGGGGGAACCTTCAAGGAGGTCGGCCCCACCGAGGCGACAGCAGACGGACAGGTGTCGTATATCAACACGCTGACCCAACAGGGGGTCAACGGAATTGTGATCGCAGCAAATGATCCTTCCGCGCTGTGTAGTGCCATGAACGAGGCTCGTGATGCGGGAATATCGGTGCTGACTTATGACGCGGACAGCAATCCGGAATGTCGAAGCGCATACGTCCGGGCCGCTTCTGCGCAGACCATTGGCGAGACGGCTGCGAAGCTGATGGTTGATGAGATCGGGGACTCCGGAGAGATTGCGATCATGTCGACCACTCCGAACGCGACCAACCAGAACCAGTGGAACAGCGCGATTGAGGAGTATTACAAGGCGAACTATCCGAATATGAATATCGTCGAGATCGTCTACGGCAAGGACGAAGACCAGGCGTCCTTCGACAAGACGGAGGCACTGCTGGCGAAGTATCCGAATCTGGATGGCATCATCGGCACCACCGGAACTGGCTTGGCCGCCGCCCTCCGCTACGTGTCGGGATCGGAATTCAAGGGCAAGGTTGCCATGACCGGCCTTTGTCAGCCGAGCGAATGCGGTTCCTACACCAAGGATGGCACGATGAAGCAGTTCGCGCTCTGGAATCCGGCCGACCTCGGAACTCTTGCCGCCTGGGCGACGAAGGCGTTCATCGAGAAAAAGATCACTGGCAAGGAAGGTGAGACCTTCACAGCCGAAGGTATTTCTACCGGTAAGAACGAGTTCACGATCGAGGCCAACGGCATCATCTCGGTCGGTGATCTGACTGTGTTCACCAAGGACAATGTGGACGACTTCGACTTCTGACCACTCCTGGATGGCAGGTCCCGGGCTTGGGCCTCGCCGGCCCGGGGTCGTCATCCAGATCACGTCAGGCCTTTGGCGGGCCACGGCAGATCGTACGGTCGGCGGACTCAGCGTTGGCTTTACACAGTTCCAAGGAAGGTTCGAATCATGCAAATAGCACTTGTTGGCGCCGGCATTATCGGGACCGCTCACGCAGGCCGGCTCGCCGCTCTGGACGATGTCTCGAACGTCCTCATCGCGGACAGGGATAGCGAGCGCGCCGAAGCGGCGGCCCGAGGGATTGAGAAGGCTAGAGCGGGCACGGTGGATGACGCTTTCGCGAAGGGCGTCTCTGGCGTCGTGGTGACAACCAACGCGATCTACCATGCTCCGCTGATCCATCGGGCTCTGGACGCTGGAATCCCTGTGTTCACGGAGAAGCCAGTGGCGCCGGATGTCGCCACGACCCGAGAAGTGGTGGCCCATGCTAAGCGGGTTCCCGACGTTCCCGTGCAGGTGGGGTTCCAGCGCCGCTTCAACGACGGATACCGGAGGGCACGTGAGGCGTTCCGGTCGGGTGAGCTGGGCTTCGTCCACACCGCCTATGCGTCGACGTTCGATGAGGTCCCGGCGCCGGCGGCGTATATTCCGACCTCCGGGGGGCTGTTCAAGGACAACTCGATTCACGACTTCGACATCATCGCATGGGTAACGGGGCTCAAGGCTCGTCGAGTGTCCGCAGTGGGTTCGGATCAGGGTGAGAAATTTTACCCCGAGGGCGGGGACATGAACACCGTGAACGCGCTGGTCACCTACGAGGACGATTTGGCGGCCTTCGTTAGCGCGAGTCGCTACAACGGTGCCGGTGCAGATGTCCGCTTGGAGCTCTTCGGTTCGAAGAACTCGATCTTCGTCGGCCTAGACGACCGCGCACCTTTGCACAGTGCGGAGCGGGCCGTCTCTTGGACGCAGCAAGATCCGTACCACAACTATCGCGAGCGTTTCGAAACGTCTTTCGCTGCCGAGCTTCGGGCATTTGTCCAGATGGCACGTGGAGATACTCCAAGCCCGTGCACACCGGCGGAGGCCCTGGAGGCACTGTATATCTCCGAGGCTGCTCTCCTTTCGATGAAGCGCGGCGAGCCGGTAAACATCGCTGAAGTGCGGGAATGGTGAACGATGACGTCCGTTGACGGTAACTTGACCGTAAACACGCCCTAAATATCAACGCCGCGCGACGCGTACGGTGTGGGCGTAGGCGGCTCGAGTCTCCCTGCTGAAGAAGGTGAGTAACGTGAAGTATCGGCCTCTCGGAAAGACGGGGTTGGAAGTATCTGCGGTGTCTTTTGGGACCGGTTCACTTGGCGAGTTATTCGGGCCGCTTTCGGAAGGTGATGCGTTGCGTCTGGTCGACCAGGCGCTGGACGTCGGCATCAACCTGATTGACACATCACCGTACTATGGCAGCGCAGAACACCGGCTTGGCAAAGCGCTGACGCCGTCGAAGCGAAACGGCATTATTTTGGCGACAAAGGCGGGTCGGTACGGCTTCACGGAATTCGACTATTCCCCGGCTCGCATCAGACACAGCCTCGAGGACAGCTTGCGCCTCCTCGGCACGGACTACGTGGACATCCTTCAGCTGCATGACATCGAGTTTGTTCCGCTCGCGCCAGTGCTGACCGATAGTTACGCCGAGCTTCTGAGGCTGAAGGACGAAGGGAAATGTCGGTTCATTGGAATGACGGGCTACCCGCTCAGGACGTTCCGCCGGGTGATCTCGGAGAGCGAGGTGGACGTGGTGTTGACCTATGCAAAGGGCACTCTGCTGGATGACTCGATCGGCACGGAACTCGTTCCGCTGGCCGCGGAGAGGGGAGTCGGGCTCCTGAACGCGGCAGCGGTGTCGCTCGGGCTACTCACGCCGGGAGGCAGTGAGATCAAGATCAGTCATCCGGCGCCACCGGTTGTTCGGTCAGCTGCGAAGGCAATGGTCGAACTGGCTGGGGTGCGCGGGATCGATATCTCGTTCTTGGCGAACCAATACGCGATCCAGCGCTCAGGCACTCCGACGACGGTTGTGGGTGTGGGCAAGCCGCAGCACCTTGAGGCGGCGGTGCGGGCGGTCGAGACGCCAATCGACGAGGAAGCTCTGAACGAGATCTTGGCACTTCGCCCTCCCCTGGGACAGAGGCAGTGGCGGATGGGCTTGGAGGAGAACAACTGATGCGAGCGATGGTCTTCAGGCCAGGGGGCGAGCGTCTGGAAGAGGTACCGGAGCCCCGACCTCGCGTCGACGAGGTGCTGTTGCGTGTCGAGTTCTGCGGGATCTGCGGCAGCGACTTGCACGCTGGCGAGCCCGACTTCCATCCCGGGACAGTCATGGGACACGAGTTCTCTGCCACGGTGCAGGAGGTCGGGAGCCAGGTTGAACATGTCGGTCCGGGTGACCGGGTGGTCGTAAATCCGAACGGCGGCTGGTGTGGCACTTGTCGGGAATGTGTTCAGGGACGGGTCAACTTGTGCCCGAGCATCTGGGCGACCTCAATCGGCCTGGCACGCGATGGCGGCCTGGCGCCTTACGTCGCCGTGCCGGAACGGTTCGTGCACCGGCTTCCGGATGAGTTCAGTCTGAAGACAGCGGCGCTCGTCGAACCGATGGGTGTAGCGCTCAGGACGGTTCGTAACTCCGGAATAATGGTTGGCGACAACGCCGTGGTCTTCGGCGCGGGTCCAATCGGCCTATTGGTCACCACGATTCTGGCTGCGGCAGGTGCGAACCAAATCGTTGTCGTTGAACCGAACCCGATGCGACGGCACATTGCGTTGGGCCAAGGTGCCACCGATGCTCTTGATCCGAAGGTGACCCCTCTCGAGGGCTACTTTGAGGATAAGGGTCGCCCGAAATATGCGTTCGAGTGTTCAGGCAGCCCCGACTTGGTCGGAGTGGGGCTGAAGGTGCTAGGCCCTCGCGGCACTCTATCGGTTACCGGCTTTTCGCGACGCCCGCCACAGTTCGATTCGGCTGAACTCCTGTTCAAAGAGCTTCAAATACGGGGCAGCTTCATCTACACGTCGGAGTTCCCTGAAGCCATAGCGTTCCTCGCCAGAGGAAAAGTAGACTTCAGTGCTTTGATCACCGGCATCGTGTCAGTAGAGAACGCGCACGAAGCATTCAGCGCGATGCGCACTTCCCCGGATGTCGTGAAGTACCTAGTTAGCGATTTCAATCAAGGCTGATCGCTGTTCACCACGGCTCAGTCGCGCATCCTTGGGGATGTCATACACGTACCAATCTGGCAAATCCAGCATTACCGGGGAGTTGGTCCCCGCGTACAGAATCGAGGATCAAGATGAGTGTAATCAGTACGATTCGGCGTAAGGCGTCCTTCGTGCTGTCGGCAGGCGCGATCGGGCTCGCGATGGGGTTAGTCGGGTGTACTGGCGGAAGTACCGCAGTCGCACCGTCGGCGAGCGGTGGCAGCGCGGCCGCAGACATCAAGATTGGCATGTCCGTGCAGAAGCTCACCGATCCGTTCCAACTGGCAATGATCGCGTACGCGCAGGAGACATCGAAGGCTCAGGGTGTCACCCTGATGTCTCCGACCAACGCTGATTCCGACCCCGCAAAGCAGACCACCGACATTCAAACCACGCTAACCCAGTCGCCCAGCGCGATCATCGTAGGCCCGGTGGATGCCAAGGCGATTGTGCCATCCATCACTAAAGCGAATCAGATGAACATTCCGGTGATCTCGATCGACCAAGCTCCTAGTGGCGGAAAGGTGGCAATGGTGGTTCGTGCCGATAATGTCGGCATGGGACAGACCGGGTGTGAGGAGATGGGCCGGGTTCTAAACGGCAAGGGCACGGTGTTGGAGTTGCAGGGGGACCTGGCATCGTCCAACGGCCTAGACCGTTCGAAGGGCTTCTCAGAGTGCATGTCCCAGAAGTTCCCAGGGATCAAGGTTGTCCAGAAGCCGACGGGATGGGCGATGGACAAAGCGACGGATGCTGTGCAAACCGTGGCGAGCACCCAGCAGGTGGACGGGATCTTCATGGCCAGTGACTACTTCATTCCTGGCGTTCAAAAGGTGCTGACGTCCCTGGGCAAGTGGGTTCCGGTGGGGCAAGACAAGCATGTGACCTTGATCGGAATCGACGGTACGAAGGCCGCCCTGACCCTCATTAGTAGCGGCGAGCAGGACGCAACCGTATCCCAGCCGGCGAACCTTTATGGCGAGTGGGCGGTGAAATACGCCGTGGCGGCTGCCCAGGGCAAGACGTTCTCCGTTGGGAAGACCGACCACGGGAGCGAGATCGTCGAGGTGGCGACCGGGCTGGCGGATCTGCTGCCTGCCCCGCTGGTTACCAAGGACAATGTCGATGACAAGACGCTGTGGGGCAACTCGAAGTGACCGGCGTTGAGGAGCGGCCATCTGAGACCGAGAGGCGCACGGCCCTTCAGGTTCGTGGGCTGACCAAGAGGTTCGGGACCACAGTGGCCCTCAACTCGATCGACGTCGATGTCGCCGAAGGCGAGGTGAGGGGGCTTGTCGGCCGCAACGGGGCCGGCAAGTCCACCCTCATCGCGGCGGTCACGGGCGTCCTTTCGCCTGATGCGGGCACCATCTCATTTCCGTCCCTTGACCAAGACGGCCTGCGCCGGGAGCAAAGGGTCGCCTGCGTGTACCAGAAGAGCGCACTCGTGCCGTTCCTGACCGCTGCTGAGAACATCGTTGTCGATCGCTACCCGACGAACGGCGCGGGATTGGTGAACTGGAACGCCGCACGCCAGCGGGCCACGTCGCTGCTCGGTGAGTGGGGCGCGGCCCATGTGGTGGACGATGTCGTCAACACTTTGGATCCCTTGCAGCGCAAGATCGTCGAGATCTGCCGTGCGTTGAGTACTGGTGCCCGCATCCTCCTCCTGGATGAACCCACTGCCGGCCTTGATGGCGATGCGACGAAAACCTTGTTCGAGCACATGGCCAAGCTGACCGGCCAGGGGATCACGATCCTCTATGTCTCCCACTACCTTGAAGAGATCTTCGAGGTCTGCGAGACCGTGACAGTGATGCGGGACGGCGGCGTTGTCGCGACGAGGCCGCTTGAGGGGCTCACCGTGGGGGACCTGGTGAGTGCCATGGTCGGGGGGGATGCGGTCGCCCGCGAGTTGGACACACCGGTGCTTCTCCCGGAAGATCCGGACGACGAGCCTTTGCTGTCGTCCAAGGGAATCAGCGTGGAGGGCGCGGTGGAGGACTTCTCGGTCGAGATCCGCCCGGGTGAGTGTGTTGGACTGGCCGGTCTGGAGGGTTCGGGAATCTTCGAGGTGGCCGAGGCGATCGCTGGGCTGCGTCCTCGCGAGGGCGGAACGCTGAGCGTGCGCGGCAAGGTAGTCCCGCCCAGCAATGTAATGAAGGCGATCAAGAGTGGCATCGGGTTTCTGCCGGAGGACCGCCACACGAGCGGATTCGTGCCGGATCTGGCCAACGAGGAGAACGCGACGCTGAGCGTGCTCCATCGCCTGACCAGTTCCTTTGGAGCGATCAGCCCTCGGAGTCGTCGAAAGGTGTATTCCGAGCTGTCTCGAGCGTGGGAGATCAAGCAGGCGAGCTTCCAGCAGACCACCAAGGAATTGAGCGGTGGAAACCAGCAGAAGGTGGCGCTTGCGCGGGCCTTCGCATCCAAGCCAGAAGTCTTGGTACTGGCGAACCCGACAGCAGGTGTGGACGTCTCAGCCAAGACATCTATCGTCAACTCGATCTCCGAAAGGGTCGCCAACGATCGAACGGCCTGCCTGATCGTGTCGACCGACGAATCCGAGTTCCAACCGTGCAGCCGGGTCCTTGTTCTGTACCGCGGACGACTTGCAGCGGAACTGAGAGCTCCGTGGACCGAGCACCAACTTGCCGCAGCCGTGCAGGGTGAAGTGTCGTCCGCACCCGATGTCAAATGACAACAACGAAGCAGGAAGACTTGCACATGTCCCAACCAATGTCAGCCGTAGCGTCCGACGATATGCCCGGACGCGCTATGCGCAGGGCTCGGTCGTTCTTCCGAGATCTGGCATTGATCCCAGTCATCGTCCTGGTGTTTGTTTTCGGCATACTCTTCGTCCCCAACTTCGCGACCGCGAACAACATCATCTCAAATATCTTCAGTGTGTCCGCCGTGCTGGGGGTGGCCGTTGTCGCACAGAGCATCGTGCTTATCGGTGGGTATTTCGATTTGTCGGCGCAATCCGTGATCGGATTGGCGCCGATGCTCATGGTATGGCTGTACACCACTGACGGCGGAATCGGAGCCGTCCCCCATCCTTTGCTCGCCATTTTTTTGGCTCTCCTGTTGGGCGCCCTGGTCGGCTTCGTCAACGGCATCTTGGTTGGCAGATTAGGGATGAATGCATTCATCGTGACTCTTGCCATGCTGATCCTGCTTCAAGGATTCACCCTGGGCATCTCCGGTGGCCAAACATTTACTGATCTCCCCGGCCCGGTGGCGGCTCTCGGCTTTGCGAACATGGGTGGCGTGCCTGTGGACGTATTGATCCTCATAGCAGTCATCGCGATCGCAGCGATTTTTATGCGGAGCGCACCAACAGGTAGACGCATCTATGCGATGGGTGGCAACAAGGAGGCCGCCCGTGCGGCCGGAATCAACACGCTGCGTCTCACGGTCGGGTTGTTCGTGTTCTCAGGAGTTATGGCGTCGTTCGCGGGCCTGATGCTTTCAGCGAGAATTGCTGCGGTGACTGCCAGTCAGGGGAACAACATCATCTTCACAGTCTTTGCAGCCGCGGTGATCGGCGGCATCAGCCTGGATGGCGGCCGGGGAACCATTGTCGGCGCGGCCACGGGTGTGCTCCTGCTCGGTATGATCCAGAACATCCTGGTGTTGTCAGCGGTCCCGTCGTTCTGGATCGATGCAACCTATGGTGCGATTATCCTCGGCGCTCTTCTCATCGGAAGCGACCAGGTGCGAAGTGTCCTTGATCGCCTGGGTGCGGCGGTCGGGTCGCGACGAACCACCTAACCAATCCTCAATGAGTCAGCCTGTAGAGGCCGGCCTGCCCTCAATGACACCGTTTGTAAAAGGAACCATGATGGTGGATATTGCGCTTGATCCGAACATGTACTACTCGTCGTTGTCGACGGCTGACACGTTGCGCAAGGCGGCCGAACTCGGCTTCGGGTTCGTGGAGCTGTCGCCGAACACCGAGTTCCATTTCTGGCACCGCTATCCGAAGGCGGATGCGGAGTTCGTGGCGGGGCTGAATCGGGCGCAGGCTGAGACCGGGGTGAGGGTGCGGACGCTGAACCCGGTGTTCAACTGGTCCTCGACCGACGAGGTGGAGCGG
>NZ_JARKPQ010000183.1 GCF_029975155.1 Propionicimonas sp.
CCAGACCAGATCCGCGCCGAACTCAACGAACCCTTCGCAAGCATCACCGACCAAGGCAGGCTCGGAGACGACTGAGGCCGCCCTCTCGGACGGCCCCGCAAGCGTCGGCTGCAATTCTGATAAGAGCAACTGGGTGGACCTAGGGGGAGCATTATCGAAACTTGCCCCGCCCTTGGCTCGGATGGCAGCCGCGCACCGGGAGATTCGGCGCCGGACCAGGCGTCTCGACCGTCGCACGGTGCTCGACATACGTCAGCAGGTGCGCCTCAGCGAGGACGCCCTGCTCGCGGCGGAGACGCGCTATCGGGCCGGGGCGACGTTACGGGAGATCGCCGCAGATCTGGGCGTGAGCCGACCTCGGCTGTCGTGCCTGCTGCGGGAGCGCGGTGTCCGGTTGCGACGTCGGCCGCCGTCCAGCGCTGAGGTTGCGGAGATGAGGTGCCGGTACGCCGCTGGCGAGTCGTTGGAGCGGGTCGGGTCCCGGCTTGGATTCTCCGCCGGCACGGTTCGCTCCTGGCTGCTCGACGAGGGTGTGGTCATGCGCGACTCCCACGGCCGCGAACAGTAGCTGCCACAGCCAGCTACTACAGCCGCGGTTCGTGCGGGGAGTCTCTTCCGTCGTGTCCGGGAGCGGCGGTAGCATGATTGTCGGGCGGCTTCTACCTGCTAGGCCATCGTCGGATGCGGTGGCATGACCGGACGGCCTCGGCCGGACAGTCCTTCGAGATTCCTTGTCGCCGGAGACTCGGAGAGGACTGTCGTCATGTTCCGACTGATCTGGATCGCCAGTATTCACACCCGATACTTCTTGCGCCGCTACCTGCCCACCAACATCGCCCTCGATGCGATCCGCACCCGCCGCGGGTTGAAGTGGGGCATCCCGGCGATGCTGCTCGCCGTCCCCTACCTGCTGATCGCGTCCACCCTGACCGCGCTCATGGACAACGGCGGTCCGGGCTGGCTGCACCTTGTGGTTCTGATCGCTATCTGGAACGCGATGAAATTCGCCGTGATGGGGCCGATCAGCATGATCCTTCTCCTCCGGGCGAAGGCCGGCGAGTGGCGCCAGCGCCGCAGCCTTCGGCGCTCAGTCGATGCGATTGTCTGAGCCATCCGGACAGGGGTTGGCAGTTCAAGCTCCAAATACCGCGCAGGCTGCGCACGCACAGGGTGGTCCTCATAGCAGCGGAGCATTCTTAGTCGCTGTTGACGCTGGTCACTTGAGGGCGCGTTCCTGGTAGCCCGGCGCGGCGCGCCGTCGTCCGGCCCAGTCTTGCGGGCGGGATGATGTCCTCAGATACCAGTGCTGGCGTGATGGGGAGGCTTTGTGGCCAAGAAGACGACGATCACGCTCATCGACGACATCGATGGCTCCGAGGCCCAAGAGACCGTGAGGTTCGCACTTGACGGAACCGCCTACGAGATCGACCTCACCACCGCCCATGCCGACGAACTCCGCTAGGCGCTGGCCGTCTAGCAGAAACACGGCCGACGCGTATTCGCGGGACGTCCCCGGTCCTGTCAAGGGCTTCGACCCCCAGCGCGACCATGACCCCGCCGCGGTGCGAGCCTGGGCGAGTTCCACCGGTGTGACGCTCCCCGGCAGGGGGCGAATCCCGAAGGCGATCGTCGAGCGGTTCTACGCTGCGGGGTACTGACCCGCTCGTGCCGCTCCGCCTATCGCTCCGGAGCAGCGGCGAAGGCCGCTTGAGAAAGGTCGACGATCCGAGCGACACCGGGCGGTGTCGTCTGCTTCATCCTTGCCCTGGGCCGTGGCGTCTGGCAGCACCGTAACCAGTACGCCGAGCACCATGGTCGGCCCGCCAACTCCGCATCGGCGCGCGGTGCACGCCTGTGCGACATTTCCCGCGAAGAGTGGAGCGGCTGCTCGCCCCTCACAGGGTGGAGGTGGGAGCGCCCACGAGCCGCCGCTTTATAAGATCGGCGTTGAGATCCGGCACGCCGATGCGTCCACGGAACTGACTGTGCTGCACCAAGAGTGCTTCGGCGAAGGGGCTCACGAGAGATGCGACGGGCTCCATCGCATCGAGCATATCCACGGCTACCGAGCGTACGTTCTCTAGATCAATCACAAGGTCCGGAATATCGCGGAACGCGGGGAGGTAGTGGTAACGACCTTGGGTAGCCACCAGGACGTCTTTCCGGAGTTCGTTCCACTCAGCCTTCGCCATGTTTCCCTTCGCTGTTGCGCTTGTCCAAGCCAAGTACTTGGGATGCGTGCCGAGCGGCCCCGCGTGGGCAAGTAGCACGTATTCGCACTTCTTCTGTTCGAAGTCGCATGCAGGCGTCAGCACGACCCACCAGTCTCGGCCTGGCTCACGAAGGACGTCACCGGGCGATCGCGTTTCTGAAGCGGGTGGGTACACGTATCGGTGGCTCGGGTGCGCGGTGAACGACTGTTCTCGGTCACTGTCTAGGACTCGTGCAAGGCGACTGATGAGGACTTGCGCGACGGTGGCAGGGTCGACGCCGTCGGTGTATTCACCCCAGTGCGGACCGAGTTCCGTCCACATGTGCTTCCTGAGGACAGTCGCAACTTGTCTCTCGATGTCCGCGATCGTATCGACCGCACGGCTGGCGATCGCTGCTTGGATGGCACTTGGGAGTTTGTCGGTGTCTTCCTTGGTCACCACAGCGACCAGCGGGGGCATGACCTCTCCTGCGACCTTCTCAGGTAGTGCGGTCCAGAACACGACAGGCGCGAAACGTGCCTCCTTGATGTCAAGAAAGACGGCGCGCCCCACGGACTCGTCTTCTGCCGCAGCGCCCGGTGTGTCGCGCCTGACATCGAGCACGACTATGTCGCTCTCGCCTCGTTCCACTCTCTCGAAGCCAGTGTCGAAGTTGGTCTCGATCTGCACTTCGACGTCGATGGTCTCGTTCTGCTCGAACGCCTCAACGATCTCTCGCTGCGCGTCTGACGCCAGATCCGCATGATCTTCGATGATCAGGATTCGCCACGTCTCTTTCGCCACTACACGCGCCTCCTGAAGGTCGCCTCGAACGCCGCGCCGTCGAACGGCCCGTCGTCCACCAGCGTGAGCTCACCGCCGTAGATGTCCTCGACCAGGTTCCCGACGATGCTCAGCCCGAGGCCGACTCCCTCGGGTTTGCTTGAGAAGTAGGGGTCGAAGATGTGCCCGCGGAGATCGGGTGGGACCCCCGGCCCCGAGTCGCTGACCACGAGCGTCAGCGATGAGTCTGGGTTGTTTCGCGCCTGAACCAGGACCTTCCGTTCGGAGTCCCTTGACCGCGTTGCGGTCCAGTAGATCGCGTTCTGGATCAGGTTGACGAGAACGGTCAGTACCTCTGCCTCGTCGAGCCTGACGGTGAAGTCCTCATCTCCAGCCATCAGTTCGACACCGCGATCGTCCGCTTCCAGCTGCAGGATTGCGATCGCCTTCTGAATTACTGTGCGAGTCTGGATGTCCCTTGGGCGTCCGCGCTTACGGCCGCCGAAGGGCTCGATCTGGTTGAAGAGGGAGGAGAGCAGCTCCGCCTGCTCCGCTGTCTGCTCCATCGCCGCCTCTGCGATCGCGATCTTCTCCTCAGCCGACAGACTCGGCTTTCCAAGGTCGCGCTTTCCGAACCGTGCGATGTTCTTGAGCCGTGTGACGGCCGTTCTGCCATCGTGGAGGACACGATCGATGAGCGAACCAAGCGTTGCGAGTCGCGAGTATCGCGACAGGACATGTTGAACCTCTGTCACGCCCTCGTGGATGTCGCGGTTCTTGTCGTCGATGAGTCCGATGAGACGGGTGTCACTGGGATGACTCTCCGCGAGCGCGTCGCGGATCTCTCCGAGATCGAAGCGCTCGAACAGGCCACCCTTGCGTTCGGCCGGTGGCTTCTCGGGATGCCGCGCGACATAGCGGCGAGTCTCCAGCTCGTTGAGAGCTGCACGCACCAAGGTCTGGAGATCTGCGTACGAGGGTCCCGCAAGAAACCCCTCTCGGTTCGACTGATCCTTGAGCCCCTGGTTCGTATCGGCTCCGATGAAGATGTGGCCGATGATCTGGTTGTTCGAGAGTCTGCGTGTGGGACTCTGGACTCGCCGCAGGTCGAGACCAAGCCAGTCGTCTCCGGTCTCACCGAATGGGAGTACGCGGAACCCGTCCCTGTAGATGCTGACGCCGGCCACCTCGTCGAGCGTCTCGCGGAAGCCCTTCAGGTCCTTCGCATTCGGCGCGGACCCGCCCGGACTGGTGGCCCCCAGCGTCCGCTGGATTGCTTCCTTGTCGCGATCCCATACGTTGATCTCGAAATCGAACGGCCCAGCTTGCGGGGCACGCCTGTCGTTGTTCCAGAGCTGCTTGATCCCCAGATTTTCGTCGACCGGAGGATCCTGTTGCACGTACCGAAGCCTTGCGGCGCCGTTCGTGTCGACAGATCCGGTGAGGCGATAGTGGGGTGTCCTGAGCTCAGTGGAGGAGTCGACCGGTCCGGCAAGGTCCTGCAGTTCGTCAGCCACGCCGACCAACGCGAGGAGTATCTGGAAGTCGGGCTTCGCGGCCTCATTGCCGCTTGCGGCTCCTGAGTCCTCCAGTGTTCGCTTCTCGGAGGGTCGAGGCCTGATCAGGCGCGTCAACGCGGTGCGAAGCTCGATGAAATCGGCTTTCGTCCACGTATGGGTCAGCTTGTCTATCTGGAGCAGCGTGCCGCGCCCTTGATGCCATGTCTCATTTGTGGAGGCAGAGAACGTCTCGTAGGCGGAGCCCCGCTCTGAGAACACATCGGGTGCACCGATGTCCCACGCGACCTCGATCTGATCGAGATAGGCGTCATCGCGGTCGAAGTCCGTCCAGTCGATGAGGAGCTTGATCTCGTCAGAGTCGGGCATTCTCGTGACCAACAGCATCTCGCTGCCGAGCCGTGCGGCAGCGAGACGGCCGATCCCCTTCTCCCCGAGCACACGCCGGCCTCCTTCACTTCGAGGCTCTCGCCTCTTCGTATCGGTGGCGATGTCGAGCCACGATCGCTGGAGTGTGCTGACGTCCATGCCATGCCCGTCGTCCCACACCTCGATGCGTCCGGTGCCTTCGTCCAAGGGGCCTTGGAAGCGGATGACGACTGTGCTTGCATCGGCATCGTATGAGTTCTTGACCAGTTCGATGAGCGCGACCTTGTCGCTACTGATGAGATCGTTCCCCAGCGTGCGAAGCAGCCGTGCTCGCGGTCGTAAGGCCCCCTTGCCTGACGGCGGTTCGGAGATCGACCCTCCTACTGTCCCCGGGACGGCGCCGTCGTCTTTCATGAGGCCATCTCCGTGTGTTCGTCTCCGTGATCCGAAGCCAGTGAGAGCTTGATTCGAGCCCGCGCCTCGGAGACAGTGATCGCACGTACCGCGCACATCCGGAGTGCAGCGTCGGGACCGCTGGATATGAGCTGCGCGAGTGCGACCTTGACGTCCGTGTGCAAACCCGTCTGGGAGTCCGGCAGGTCCATGAGCAGCGTGACGACCCTGCCGACGTGTTCGTTCACGAGCAGTTCGTTGCCGCCTCGGAGGAGCGAGAAGATCTTGCGTTGCGCGCTGCCGAGAAGCGTCGCCAACAACGGTGTCCAGTCCACAGATGCCTCCCTGCGGACGGTATCCCGGAGGTTTCTCACGGCCAGCCTCCGGGTATTGCTCAAAGCGTGCGCGTCGATATGCCGGAGGGATGCGAGCGTGAGATCCTGGATGCCCCGAACCGGCTCCATAAGCGCTGATGCCATCTCACCGGGCAGTCGGTGGACATCGAGAAGTGCTGCGAGCGCCGCGGCAGCGACCGTCATATCAGGTCCTGGGTACAACCACCACGCGGTCCGCCTCTGATCCATGGCCCACTCTGTCAACAGCACACGCATGGCGGGCAGCGATGCGCGCTCCTCTTTGGGCATCGACAAGGGTCGGATCGAGTCAGCGATGACGCGACCGAGGAGAGGCGGGACGGCGTTGCCGATCTGACGGAACGCGTCACTGCGTGTGCCGGAGAAGCGGAAGCTGTCAGGGAAGGTCTGGATGCGCGCGGCCTCACGCACGGTCAGTGTGCGGTGCTCGGACGGGTGTATGTACCAGTAGCCGTCCTTGGCGATGTGCGCGGTGATCGTCCTGCTGAGGTCGTCCCAGTCGAGCCGCTTGTACTTGTCGTTGAATGTGTCGGCGCGATAGCGCTTGAGGTGCTCAGGCAGATCGGAGTAGAGGGTCGACGAGGTCATCAGCTCGAACGCCTCGCGATCGTCGTCCCGCACGGGGCGCGTCATGTGGTCGTAGATCACGTCCGGAGCTTCTGAACCGCGCAGTTCCTTCGCGAGCGTGTGCGTGGGCTCTCCTGAGTACGGCATCTCTCGGGCCCCCGTGGTGCCGTTCAGCGGCGGCAGGTCCTCGATCGCGTCGCGGACCACGGGCCGCTTGTCGTTCAGCGCTGGCCACACGGGCACGGCGCCATCGTTGCGCGCTTGAAGGATGAATCGCTTTCGGTGCTGAGGCACCCCATGCCTCCACGCGTCGAGAAGCCGATAGTCCACGGTGTAGCCCGCACCCTCAAGGAGGCCGGCGATCTCCCTGATGACGATGAGGTCGTCTCCGATGGCCATGTCAGGCACGTTCTCCATGAGCACGGCGCGGGGCTGTAGTGCTAGGACGACGTCGATGAACGCTCGCCAGAGCTCTTTGCGTGCGTCGACCGCGTCTCGTGCGCCCTCCTTGACGAGGCTGCGGATCTTCGCGCGCCCGGCCCTGCTGAATGGCTGGCAGGGGGGTCCGCCTGCGACGAGATCGATGCCGAGCGGCCGAAGTCGTTCGATCAGCTCTGTGACCTGAGCGGGGTCCGACATGTCGACTTCCAGCGCCTGTCCACGGAAGTTCGCTCGGTGCGTCTCCAGCGCCGCCTTGTCGTGGTCGACCGCAGCAACCACTGTCCACCCGGCTGCCTCCACACCAGCGCCCAGACCGCCGGCCCCCGAGAACAGATCGATTGCGAGAGGGCGTCCAGACGCCCTCTCGCCTGCGCACCACTCATCGAACTGTTCGTCCGCGGGTGCGTCCGGGTGCCGCGGAAGAACGAGTGACGCGGAGCGTTCAAGCTTCACCGCATACGTTGCCACGCGTCAGCACTCCTTCTGGACTAGGCGTTCACCTCCAGGAGAACACGACCGATGCCGTCGAGGGGCGCGACACGCTGGGCCTACACGCCCTCAGGGTCAGGTTACTGGTGTCCACGGACATCGCGCATGCATATCCGGAGCAGGGCACCTACCGCCCGCGGCCTGTGTTGAGACCGGCCCGCCGCCGCACCCCCTATCGAGGAGCCTCGCCACATCTAGCCGCGTCAAATCTGATGCCAGACCTTGTCGCAGACTGCCTGTCCTGCCCACCGACGACTGTGAGTTCCGCTCTGGCGGCACCCCCGTGAACGGCACAGACCCAAGATCGCGGTTACCAGGGTGCGCCGCTCGAGACGATCATCGGGCGACTGGGTCGACTGTCTCGCTGCCTCAGCGACTGACCGCCGCCTGCCTCGCGCGCACTGCCTGACAGATCTGGTCAGCCACGGATGGCGGCGGCTCGTGCTCCCAGAAGCGCAGTACGAGCCACCCCCGCTCCTCCAGCTTGGACGTCGTCTCCAGGTCACGTTCCTTGTTTCGCGCGATCTTGGCGGCCCAGAAGTCCTGGTTCGTGGCCGGCATCGTGAAGTGCTCCGGACAACCGTGCCAGTAACAGCCATCGACGAACACGGCCACCCGAACCGGAGTGAACAACAGATCGGCAGTTCTCTGCAGGTCGGCCTCGGGACGCGCATTGACTCGATATCTCAGCCCCTGAGCATGCACGAGCCGGCGAACCGCGATCTCGGCGCTGGTGTCGCGGCCACGATTGCCCTGCATCGTCTTGCGCACAGCCGCGCTGGACGCCCAAGACTCGTGCACACTTCTGAGGTTACGCCTGCGGCGTGGCCTCAAGGGCACCCTGTGCATTTCTCTTGGTCGAGCCCACCAGACCGCTCTTCAGCCGAGTGGCCGAGCACAACATCGGATCGGCGAAGGTTCTCGCCAGAAGCGGTTTCATGGACAGTCGAAGCGGCGAGACTTCCCTCGCCTTCGGACTCGATACCAAGGTCATCGAGCACATCTATCGGCTTGACAAGTAGCGCCCGTTTAGCTCTAGGCCGGGCAACACTGTCACCCGCGGAGAACAACGCAGCTGAGCTGGACCTCTCGTGCAGAATGGCGCATGGATGGGCAACGACCTTTGGGCGGACCGGCTCTCTCCCCCCGTAGCTGGCCCGGCTGAGGTTCACAGTCGGCGACCCTGCTCGACCCTCTGCGCTTCCCTGCGCGGCCCGGTGTCGTCGAACGGTTCGCCGACCGACAGTGCGCGGCGCAGCGCGGCGTAGGCGGTGCGGTACTCGGCGGCCTGTTGGGCGTTGGTGATGTTCTTCGGGTTGCCCAGTGGCGCGGGGCCGGTGACCTCGTAGCGGTGCCGGTACAGGGCGACGGTCGTGGCATGGTCGAGCCACACGCCGCGGGCACGCCTCGCTGTGGGAACCCGACCCAGCTGCTTAGTCCAGTCCTGACTGGCGTCGAGCGCGTGATGAAGCGCGCGACGTACTGCGGCCTCGATGAGCTGCCGGCGCTCGGTGAGCGCGGCCTGCATGTCGTCCGGGATCGGCTCGGCAGGCGTGGGGATGAGTCCGGCGACCCGGCGTGGCCGGGGACCCCGGCCTTGGGCGAGGTTCGTGGTGGCGTGGTCGATCCGCTTGGCGAGCTGGGCGGCAGGGTCGGCCTGGTCTTCGCCGGGGGTGATGGTCGGGGCAAGGGTTGTGAGGATCGCGGTGACGTCATGTCCGGCGGCTTCATGGCGGGCGAGTGCGCCTTCGAGGTGTTCGTAGTAGGGGCTGGTGAACACGTCATCGGCCACATTGCCGGTGAAGGGGGCGATGTCGAGCAGGATGGCCCACCGCTGGGTTTGCGCCTCGCGGGCGAGCAGGTCGTACTCGTCGAGCAGCGTGGACAGTGAGGCGTGCCGGTCGACCTCGAGTTGCAGGGTCTCGGTGGCGGACAGGTCGGCGTCGCTGCGGGCGAGCACCCGTGCCAGCTGCTCGACCCTGGTCAGCGGCTCGGGCTGGTCGAGGTGTGGTTCGACCTCGTACGGGTCGGGCTGGATCACATACGCCTCGTTGCGCAGACGACCGCGAGTCAGGGCGACGTAGAACAGTTCGCGGGCGGCCTTGTCGGGGTCGATGAGCGCGTGCGCGGTGTCCACGGTCATGCCCTGCGCCCGGTGCACCGTCGAGGCATAGCCGAGCTCCACCTCGTCGCGGACATAGGAGGCGGGCAGCACGAGAGCTTTTCCGCGCGGCCGATCGCCGCGCCCGAGCCTGCGCACCGTGAGCGAGCCTTCCTCGTGGCGGCGGGTGACCTGCCAGCGATCACCGTTCTTGACCCACGACGCCCCGGTGGTCAGGCGGCGCTCGTTGCGGCGGGTGACGACCAGATCACTGACACCGGCGGTGGTCCCGTCGTGGAGCGGCACACCGTCGGCCTCGACTCGGCCGGCCTGGATCAGGTCCGTGCGGGCGCGTTGGTTCAGCTCGGCGACGGCCCCGCCGTTCGCGGCGATCATCAGCGTGGATTGTCCGGCCGCCCGGTCGATCTGCCAGGCGTCGTAGAGCGCGTCGAGCATCGCGTCGATCCCGCCGTCATGCAGACGGCCGCGCTCCTCGTAGGTCTTCAGCACGCTCGTCTTCCCGTGTCGCAGAGCGAGGCTGGCGGTCTTCTCCCAGTCGTTGGCGAAGCGGCGCGCGCCGGTCAGCTCGGGCACCCCTCGCCGGTGACGGGTGAGCATCCCGAATGCCCCGCCAGTCTCCACCGCCGAGAGTTGCGCCCAATCGCCGATGAGCACGACCTTGGCCCCGACCGCGGCAGCGTGCGCGGTGATCCGATCGAGCGCGAGTGTTCCGGCGAGCGAGGCTTCATCGACGAGCACGAGCTGACCGGCGTGGAGGTTCCAGCGGCCCTTGCGGTGCTCATAGAGGAACTTCGCCGTGTTCTCCGCCCGCACACCCAGGCTCTCCCCGAGGACCTCGGCAGCCACAGCGGACGGGGCCAATCCGATCACCGAGTCCTTGCCGTGCACGGCGGTCCATGCCCGATACAGGGCACGCAAAGCCGTCGTCTTCCCCGCCCCGGCCGGCCCGACCAGCAGATCGAGCGTGAGCCCAGAGCGTGCGATCTTCGTGATCGCGGTGGCCTGGTCCGGCTCCAGCCTGACACCCTTGATCTTGCGTGAGGCGTGCCGGGCCACCAGCCGCGCCGACAGTGCCGGCGCGCCCTCGGCCGCAGCATGGCGCAGGAGCCGGGTTTCGGCGTCGAGGATGTCCTGGCTCGTGTACGCGATCTGGTCGACGGGCTGGAACCTGTTGCCCTCGCCCTCAATGTACTGCTCGGGCACGGCACGGTCGTAGGCAGGCGTGAGCCGCAACGACCGTTCCTCGACCTGCTGCACAACCAGGTCGACCACCGCCATCCGGTCGGCGGTGGTGGCGAACCGGACGCCCATCAGTTGCCGCATCGCCTCGGCGTGCAGGTTCAGCCGACCCCAGGTGGCGCGCCGATTGGCGACCTCCATCAGCACCACCGTGGCAAGATCGGACACCTGCGCCACCTGGAGGTCGTCGGCCCGCAACCGGGCCTCTGCCGGCCCATGCGCCAAGGGTTGCCGCGCCCAGGTCGTCGCGTCCTCACCCAACACCGTGGCTGCGCGCTGCCGCCACTGGGCCGTCAACTCGGTCAGCGAGTGCAACTTCTTCTCCGGTCGCGTCTCCACCGTCGCCTGCTGCCGCAACTTCGCAATCGCCGTCCTCGACGGCGCACGCCCATGCTCGGCGACATAGGCGTCGATCAGTCGCCGGGTCGCCTCCGCGATACCCTCGACTCCCTCGCCTGTGTTGCCGGTGGTACGGCGGGAGAACTCCGCCACCAGCGCGGCTGGCACACCGTCAATCTCCCAGCCGATATTGCGATCCCGGCCTCGATCGACCGGCCCCCACGAGACGCCGAGCAGCCGGGCGGTGTGGTCGGTGAGGAAGGCGTTATATGACGCCGACAGCGCGACGGTGGCCCGATGCAGGGTCCGGGAATCAAGCGTCCGCCAGCGCCCGTCCACGCCCTGAACCTTGTTCGACACGACCACGTGCGTGTGGAGCTGCGGATCGGTGGCACGGCTGTCGTAATGATCGAAGGCCATTGCGATGACGCCCACGACAGGCATCCGGGCAACCCCACCGTGCCCGACCCTGGTCGCCGCGACCCGCTCCTCCAGCATCGCGAGGGTATCGCGCAGCGCTGCGTGATGCGCCTGCACGACCAGCGACTGCGTTCCCGCGTCCGCAACACCCCACACGGCGCTGAGCGACTTCGGCGGCGAGAACGTCAAATCGAAGCCCGCAACCGCAGTCCGCGGCCTCTTCGCCATCTCCTCCTCACGGATGCGCTCGATGGCTTCCTCCCGCTGCACGCCAGTCAACGACGCATCCAGCCGTGCAACCCTCGCCGCAACACGTTCCCGCGGGGGTTGCAGCCGCGGATACGACGACCCGAGCCTCTCGCCCGTCACCGGATGAACGCCCTCGCCGAGCAACCGGGCCAGCTGTTCCTCCGTCACCGTGTCGCCCTCCGCCAGGGCTAGGCCCTGCCTGGTGGCGAGGCTCGCCAGGCCGGTGCCGCGCCACGTTCCCGGAGGGCATCCGGACTCGGTGTAGTAGCGGGTCAGCGGCGTGCCCACGTCGCGGTCGCCGTCACCCGCGGCGACCGACTTCAAGAGGTATTCGTACCCGCGGCCAGACGACATTACGCGGATCGTCATCACCACCGCCGGCCCCTCCCGAGCCGGTCTCGGAACGGGCCGCCTCAGCGGTCAGGTGCGCTCAGCGCGCCTCTGCACCCTTGGTGCCAACAGTGTGTGCGTCCCGCTGCGGAGCATCAACTGCCCAGGGCACAGCCGAGTCCAGGCCGCTCCCAGCCTGACCGGCGAGAGGACGAGTCCGGGCATGACTGCCCGGGAGCTCAAACCACCAGGCCGAGCTGAGTGGGATCATCCGCCTGCTAGCGATGCCGCGAACTGCGCAGGCAGCATCCAGCTTCCACGGAGAGTGCCCCATCCCTGCGGATGCTCTGACTGTCAGTCGCTGCCCGGGGTGCCGCCGGGGCCTGACTGCGGAGAGCCGTCCCGCGGCACTCCTGCGCTACAGTTTATCGAACGCATGTTCGACAACCAGATGGAGGATCCGATGACGGTCACCGCCACACACTGCGAGGCGTTCCATGTCCCCACGTGAGATCCCGCAACTCCCCGCCGGCATCCGCCTGCAACCCCTGCCGCCCCGATCCCGCCGGCTGCGGAATCCTCCACCGGAGTGGGAAGTGCAACTCGAAGGCAAGTGCATCGGACAGATCAGGCAATGGAAAGTCGACAGCGCCTCGGCTACCTTCTACGACGCAACGGCCATCCACCCCGAGACCGGCAAGCCCATACCCCTTGAATCGAACACCGACCTTGCAGAGCGCGTCGAGGCGGTCCTTGCCGCGTGGCGCGACCCGACGCGGTTCATACACAAGCCGTCATGGGAATAGGCGCGGCCTCCCCACGACCGTGGCGGCGTCGCGCCGCCGCGAAGAGACGACGTGCTGGATTCGGCCGGGCACAACGTCCACCTACATCTACGACCCGAACGTTGCGTCTCCGATAGCCTCGCCGGCCTGGCTGAGCGTGACGAAGACTGGAGGCCGCGCCCCACCTTTTGTGCAAGCAGCCACATCAATCGGTAGGTCAAGTTCGGCGTATCGACTGAACTCCATCTGGAGTGTTGACGGGTCAGGCCCGTCACTGAGGAGGCGTTGTGCTTCGCAGGCTGCCGCAGCGATAACCATGCCAGGGACGTGGTCGGCATCGTGGTCGAAATAGAAGCGGTTGCGCCAGTCCCAACCGACTTGCGCAGTGAGTTGGCCAGGTGCTTGCCGGACATTCCTCAGCGGCTGAGGGTCTGTCCGGGTGTCCCGGCTAGAGGATAGATGTGCGCGATGACGTATCGCCCGGTAGGTCCTCGGCGGAACGAATGTGAGCCTGCCCTCGGCATGGGCAACGGTGTGCCCTCCTTGACCGAGGCTCGCATGGGCGGTGAGACCGGCTGGTGTGCCGTTGCGTATCGGGACGTCGGCCGCTTCGACCTCTGCTTCAAGTTCGATGGGGCCGAAGGTGGGGAAGCAGACAGGCTCAGTGAGCCAGTGCAGGCTCATACCGTTGGCGATGAAGGCCCACTCCAATGAAGCTGACAGTAGGCAGTGGGCGGTTGCGATTCCGAGTTGTCGTACGGCCTCGAGCATCAGCACGGGCGGAACCTTGGTCGATCCTCCGCGCACAGTGGAGTGCGTCGGGGGGAGTTCGACGGTAAAGGCCGCACCGTCATCCGTTCGGCGAGGTGAACCGATGAGCACCTCGGCGGAGGCCCGCTTATGCAGCAGACTGCGATGCAGCAGTAACGAGGCCGGCGGACAGTTGCCGCTCGGTGTGCGCGTCGGTTCGCCAGGGTGCACGCTCATGGCTCACGAACGCAAGTCTCGGGTTCGTAGTCGACCCCGCGGTAGCCGAGAGCCGCAAGGGCCGCCGCGACGGTCGCATACACGAGGTTATCGTCGAGCGGCCCTGCCTCAGGAATCTGAACGCGGAGGATAAACGGCCCAGTCAGCAGGTCGCAGATCCAGTCCACGTCGAAATTCCCGGGGATCTCCTGACGGCGCATGGCCCGCCGAAGTATTAACGCGGTGGATTGCCGGCGGGGGGCCAGGAACCGATCGAAGAAGGACCGGCGGAGTTTGTCATCTGCGCGCAAGGCGGCGAAGAAGCCTGGCAGTGCGCGGTAGACCAGTGACTCGGTGAAGAAGATGAGCTGGTCACGTTGCACTGCTAGCAGGTCGCTGCTCAAATCCCCGGTGTCGAAGACCTCGTCTAGCTCGACCGCATACCGGCTCAGCAGGATCTCTAGCGCGAGTGCGCCGAGATCGGGGTACCGCCGGTAGAACGTTGGCCTGGTCGTGCCAGCCCGCTTGACCAGCCCATGGACGCTCAGTCCCTCGTAGCCGGTTTCCATGAGGATGTCTTGGGCCGCCTGGATCAACGCAACGTCGACCGCAGTGCTCTTGGGGCGTCCAGGAACGTTCATCATTATGGCCCGTACTGTAACGTCCTTGGCGTGGGGAGCCAAGGGTCGCAGGTAGTCGTCTATGGTGCCGGTCGCGTCGGTCAGGTGGTTGCCCGAGCAGTCGCCGCCAGCGGTCGGCCCGTCGTCCTCGCCGGACGTGACCTCCATCGCGTGCAGTTGGTGGCATCGACGGCCGGTCTGCCGTTCGCGATTGCGTCGGCCATGTGCCCATCTGAGCTCGACGGGTTGCTCAGTGAGGCGATGGCGGTGGTGAACACGGCGGGCCCACAGGCAGCCACGGCCCCGTCGCTGATCGACGCAGCGATCCGCAACGGCTGCCACTACTTGGACGTGGCGAACGAACCCGAGGCCCTGGCGGCCGCATTTCGGTGTCACCGTCTCGCCCGCGAGCGCGGCGTGCGTATTGTCGTTGGCCTCGGGCTAGGCGTTGCTGGCAGCGAGGCCGCGGCAGTGCAAGCTCTGTCGCTATTACCGGAGGCTCGACGACTAGAGGTGGTCTTCGCTCCGAGCGGGGTGGCCTCCCCGAGTACCGGTGTCGTTCATACGATGCTCCAGACGCTGGCACACGGCCCGTACACCGTGGTAGATGGTCGCCTCGTGAGGCATCACCCGGGGTGGGGTGTGCGGCGTGGATACCTGGGCGACGCAGTTCCCACCTCTCTCGTCCCAGTCTTCACCGGCGACCTGCTCGCCCTGTCCCGTTCCCAGCCAGTTCGCGATGTGACTGTCTATACGCCGGTCCGGCTGCCGACAATGAGCTTGCGCATCGCGGTGCCGGTCGTGAGTGTCCTCCTCCGTTCATCGCTCGTTAGGCGGGTCGCAGTCCGGTCCGTCGAGGCGGCGGCGGACCACAGCCCGACGGGTTCAGAGGGAGTCCGGAAGTCCTTCGTTACTGCGACAGCGACTAGCCAAGACCGCGCCAAAGCGGTGGAAGCCACAATCACTGTGCCAGACACCTCTCAGCTGATTGCTGGACTAGTCACGCGCTCACTCGCCCTGCTCAGCGACAGGCAACCAAACCCCGGAGTCTGGACACCCTGCCAGGCATTGGGACCAGGTGCCCTCATCGACCTTGTGCGTCGGCATAGCAATCCCGGCTCCTCGGCCGTGCCGCCGACCGCACTTGGTGCATAGCGCCGGGTGGACATCAAACCGACCGAATAATCTTCAGGACCGGGGACGTTGTGATGCAACGGCACCTTCCCATCGCACAACCCCGCCAACCTCGCTGTCACCTGTGGCCTGCCAACCTCGTTGTGGCGTGGTGTCCCGCCGCGGCGCATCCCTGCGAGTCGTCTATCCGTTTGGTTTCGTCATCGGCAGTTCGACGGGTCGCTCAACAGCCTGATGGCCATTGAATGCCGCTAGGGGTCCCAGTCCGCTCGATCGGGCGTAAAGGTCGCGGTAAAGACCCGGCTGGTCGACAAGCTCGTGGTGAGTCCCGGCCTGGACAATGCGTCCGCGATCGAGGACGTAGATACAGTCGGCATCTACGATCGTCGACAGACGGTGAGCGATGACCACGCGCGTCGCCGCCAGGTCGCGGAAGTACTGGGTTACGAGGGACTCGGCCCGGTAGTCGAGCGAGCTAGTGGCTTCATCGAGCACAACCACCCGAGCCCGCTTGAGGGCCGCCCGAGCGAGGGCGATCCGCTGTCGTTGGCCACCTGAGAAGTTCTGCCCTAGTTGGGCGACCGGAGTGTCGAGGCCGAGCGGAAGCGCGGTGATCTCTTCAGCGAGGCCTACGCGCGCTGCTGCTCGCAAGACCTCTTCGTCACTTACCGGGTCGACGCCCCACGCAATGCTGTCCCTTAGTGTCCCCCTGTCGAGCACGATCGTCTGCGGCACGTAGGCGACGTCGCGGAAGAACGCCTTCCGGTCGTACTCCTCCAAGGGGAGGTCGCCGAGTGAGATTGTGCCCAGGGTCGGTGCATAGAGTCCTGCCAAGAGCCGCCCCAGAGTGCTCTTGCCGGATCCCGACGGCCCGACGATGGCCGTCATGGACCCGGCGGGGATGTTCAGGTTCACTTCATCGAGAACCTTGTCAGAGAAGGTCGCATAGCTAAACGACACGCTCGAGACCCGAAGCCCTACGGGGTCAGGCCCGATGTGGGCCGCGCCAACGAACCTATCGTCGACCGGCTGCGCTATCACGGCTGTAACGCGTTCGAGGAGCGTCCAGCCCTGGGTGACCTGAGTCAGTGACCCAGCGACCGCGGATACCTGGCCGAGGAGGAAGCCGCCAAGCGCCTGGACCGCGACGACCGTCGCGGTCGATCTGGTGTCGCTCTCCAGGCTGACGACCATGACTATGACGATCGGGCCGACCAGTTGCAGGCCTGCCGTGAGCGAGGTGAAGACTGCCTGCAGGGCTTGCAGATTGCTGAACTCACGCTGTACCGCGTCGTTGGCACCTCGCCACCTGCTGATGTAGCTGTCCTCCATCGCATTGGTCTTCACCGTTTCGATCGCGGAAAGCGCTGCGATCTGGACCGACTGCAGTTCCGCCCGCTGCCGCGTCTCCTCGACTGAGGCGTGCCGCAGCGCGTGACCGGAGAGCGTTGTCAGTGCAATGAGGAGTCCAATGACAACGGCTGCGACGCCAAGCGCCGCGAGAGAGAGAGTCGCCAGCCAGCCAAGAAGGGTGGCGATGACGACGACGCCGACGACGACCGAGATGAGGTCCGTTGCGATCAGCGCTCGCAGGCGTTGAACGGCGTCGAGGTCGAAGAGCAACTCGCCTGATCCCCGGTTGGTGAAGTACGCGTAGCGCAGCCGCATGAGATGCGAGAAGACGCGTTCGGACATGTCCTTGCCGACGGCGACTGATGTGACCAGCGCGACGACAGCCCGCGCGGCCAGAAGTAGCGCGTACCCCAATGCGATGCCGGCGAGGATGGCAACAGGGCCGACGATCTGCGGAGCCCCCGAAGTGTCGGGAAACACTCTCGTCAGGAGTTGAGGCAGAGCGAGCGTGGCGAGGGTGGATACGAGTGCCGCGGCGAGGGTCGCCAAGAGTAGCCCAAGGCGCCCGTGAGCCATGCTAAGCAGTGTGGCGGTGGGCGAGGCCAGTCTCGATGGTTTTCCCGGGTCGCATGTGTCAATCGTCACCGCAATGCCGGAGAACCGCTTCTCAAGTTCGGCCATGCCGATGATTGACCGCCCGTTACCCGGGTCATAGACGGTGGCGCCACGGGCCGAGATTCGGTCCACTAGGACGTAGTGGTGGCCGTCCCAGTGGCAGATGGCCGGGAGATTCAGGGCGACCAGCCCCGACGTGCCCGTCTCGAACACGTGTGGACGAGCGCCATTCTCCCGCAGGATATCGACGATGTCGCGCACGTTTACACCGTCGCGACCAATCTCGTAACGGGCGCGTAGATCGGCAATCGTCCGTCTCGAGCCCCAAGACCGCAGGAGCATCGCGCAGCAGCACAGTCCGCACTCTGTCTGGTTCATCTGCTGAACCAGATGCGTTTTCCGCCGCCGCGGATTCGGGCCTATCACCTGAGGACCTCGAAGGTGAGCAGGTCGGGCACGGTGACCGCACCAGACAGGGCGATGAGGCCGTATCCGATCCCGGCGAGTCCGATCATCAAGGAGTCGTTCTGGAAGGTCTTGCCCACTGGCTTGGCCAGGCGCGGCGGAAGGATGTCCGACGAGAGTTGAGCGACTCTCAGCTGCACCGCGCTCAGGACGTCCTGCCGCGCACGTGCGCGGGCTGCCCGTCGCAGAATGAGGAGGTTTCCGAGATCGCCATGGCACAGCGAGAAGTTGAGGTCGAAGCAATCATTCGAGACAACGTCGATCAGTAGATCGACCTCGGATGCGCGCGAACCGTCGCCTCGCAGGAAGCGCCCTGTCTCACCGAGCAGTATTCCGGGGGACCCGTGGCACCACCCGTGTGCGCGGTAGTCGGGCGTCGCACTGCTGATGGCCCAGCCGGCTCCACGGTCGCGCCCGAACGAACGCTCGTAGAGCTCTGCTAGCTCGTCGCTGAGTTGCGCGCTCGTGGGGTCGGGGTCGGAGCCGAGTGCGCCAATCATCCCTTGCAGGCCGTGCGCGTAGCCGCTGTAGAGCACCGCGTGGTCGCCATCGAGGAGATGGTGGACGCCAGCGTGGAGATGCTCTCGGCAGGCGCGCTGAACATGCGCAAGCTCGGCGCCCCAGCGCGTCTCGCTTCCGTATGCAGACAGCAGACCATTGGCGACAGTGAGGAGGCCGGCGCTACCCGTAAGGCAGTCGATCGCCTCAAGGTCCGCAAGCATTTCCGGCACATATGTCCAGAGTCTCAGGCCGGATGCCAGACAGTCCTCGCGCCCAGCGATTTCGCCCGCCTCGACGAGCGCGTAGGCGACCCCGGCGAAACTGCCTGCCAGACCACCCTGCCAGGTGTCGCAGCGCAGCTGCTGGTCGGTGAGCAGCGCGCGTGCCGACGGGAGCAAGTGGCTACATGCCGTCTCCACGTATGTCTCGTCGCCCGTCAGCGCCCCCGCAGCCGCGAGGAATAAGGAGAGACCTGGTGCTCCCGCATAGAGGTCATTGCCGAGTTCGCGGAACCGCCAGGGATTCGGCCGAGACGTGTCAACCACCGTTGGGCCGATCCACTGGGTGGCGACGTCATCGCCGTCACGGATCGCCGAGCGAACGAGGTCGTCTGCGATGTTCCTCGCGACCTGGCAGACGGCACTACGGATGTCGGCCGAACGACCGCTGTGGGCGGTCACTTGATCCCACCGTGGCCTGTCCTGCTCAAGGGCGATCTTGTCGACATAGGAGCCGCGGATCACCTTCAGATTGAGTCCGAGTGTCATCTCGGTCATCCCACGAAGGGCGCTGAGCACGTTTTCTAGAGGGGGGCGCCTCAGAACGTCGGCCAAGCGGTTCCCTTGCCAGTCGTACACGGCTGTGTCGTCCGTACGCAGTGAAAAGTAGGGAACGTCGCGGTGGCACAGATCGCTGACCTCGCACCGGACCACATTGGGCGTCACGTGGTCGAGACGTCCGATCGCGCAGCGGTGGAACAGGATGCGCGTTAGGTCTAGTGACTCCTGAAATCGGGGATGCGTCGCCAAGTTGATCAGTTGCGTGTACGAACGCGTGTTGTGGACGACCGCTCGTATCCGGACACCGCCGAAGAGTTCAGACAGCCATCCCTCGACCATGTCCCGATGGCCCATCACCCAATGGCAGACCTGCGTGTACCCACCGCTGATTGCGGCGAGTTCATCGGCTGACCGCGATGGTTGAATCGGGCGGGTCGGTGCATCCTGGATCGTCCCGTACGCAAGATCGACGCGGGCAAGGTCGGTGCCATCGTCGATCAGTACCGGGACCGCTGTAATTGCCCCCTGGTCCGGCTCGTAGCCAAGGAAGCCGATGTCGATCGATGCCTGTTGCGTGTGATCGTCGTCAACTCGGGTCGGCAGGAACCCCGTCGAGTAGACCGAATTGGCTAGGGCGAGGCTGACAGCCGAGGGCTGCTCCCCGGAGGCCGAGCGCCTTTCGTTAACGCAGAAAAGCGTCTCCGCGTCGATAGCAACCGGCAGGCCTCGGTGAGTGGCTACGTTCTCATAGTGCATATCGGACGCCCGCAACAGGTGAAGCGCACCCAAGAGCTGTCCGCAACTCGTGAAGTAGACGTCGCGGTCCGTTGGCGTGTTGCCGTCTGCATACTCTTGCCACCCATAGTCGCCCAGATCGATGGTCGTAAGGACTGCCAAGTGGGTACCGGCGGCTTCGTTGAGTCTCTTCAGCAACTGGGATAACGCGGCCTCCGCCGCCATCGGCCGCGGCTTGTACACGAGTTTGGTCCCTGAATCAAAGTGGGCGATCAGCACTCTGCGTCCCCTGGCATGAGGATCGCCGCTGGTCATCTGGAGCCGAGTGAGCACGGACTGCGGAGCAACGAGAGCGGCGAGCGGCGCGGAGCGGAACGTCTCCTCAAGGCGGATCAGGAACTCGGCAATGTTCAAGTGCGCTTGCTGTGCTGCCTGGCGTACCTGTGTCGCATGGACAGGAAAGCCGCGTGCGAGGGATTCGGCGAACTCGGGGGTGGAACTGAGCGTGCAGAAGCACTGAAATCGTTCACTGGAGGTACGTCCCGTCAGTTCGCTCCGATCCCGAAGGTAGTGCATTGATGCAACGAGTGTCCTGACTGACAGTTGGTGGATCGATGATGCCAGATCGTGCACTGCTTGATCTGCGAGGGACTTCGCGTGGGCGGCAGAAGCCGGGTGCTGAAGAAAGGTCTTGAGTAGCGTCTGTCGCTGCTCGTCGGCGATGCTCCGGGCGAATGCGTCGAGCGAGGTCTGCCTCGTCAGCTCTGACCGCGAAGCACGTGTGGTAACCCCGTCAAGGGCGGCCAAGCCGGGCGCAATATTGATTTCCTCGATCGTGGCGCCGGACACTGAGAGGAGCAACTCGTCGAGTTCATGACGGCCTTCGATCTCGGGAAACAACGACCGGGCGAAAGCGTGGGCAGGCGCGGGCATAGGCTCCTCTGCGAGAGTACGGCGCACAGGGTTGGGTGCCGGGGCCGCCCTCTTGGGAGGCCCCGGCACCGGGGCAAGGTTCAGAACCCGCAGACGGTGGGCGGGTTCGTGCACTCCCATGAGATGGTGCAGATGTAGCCGATCGTGCTCGTCGTTGGCACGGTCCACAGGCCGCCGGCGGTCTGCTTGGCGGTGTCGTTGATCTGCTGCAGCGTCAGCTCGTGCGCCACAGAGCCAGCGGCTGCGTACGCGTTCTTCTCCATGATGACTCCCTGCGTTCGATGCCTCGCCACCGTGATGAGGCAGTTACACTATACGTTGTAACGTAGGTCCGATACAAGAAGCAGTTGCCTGGGGTCGCGGCGTCAACCAGCTCATCGCCCAAGTTGCCGAGTAGCGTGGGCGCGTCGCCGGCACGGCCGTACTCCGCACCGGCTACCCACCTGGCAGGTCCTGCGGTGCTGAGAGTCGCAGCCTCCCGGACATCCGTAGTCGCCAGAGGCCGATCCGTGGCCCGCAGGCCTTGACCGTCTGCAAGTGCATCACGAGTCCCCGGCAGGGATAGGTACGGCCGTAGCGGACGGGAGCGGATGTCATGTGCCCCGGTCGTCAGTAGAGCCGATGCCGAGCCGGTCCATGGGTCCGAACGCCGGCGGTTGTACTACTAGCGCAACTTGATAACCCGGACCGCGGTGACGGTCGCGAGCAGGAAGATGGCAGCGAGTGCGGCCGACGTGAGGAGCAGCGGCGCCACGTCACCGACTGTGAGACCACCTGATTCGGCGAGCGCGGCTGTGGAGCCGAGGGTGAGAGCGCGGGTGTTGATTGCCTGTGGGAGCAGGTAGCTGAGAGGGCGCAGTGTGGCGGAGGTGACGGTGGCGATGCCGATGACGCAGCCGAGGAGGCAGATGGCAACCGGTGCGGCGAACGACTTCAGAAGCATGGAAAGTAAGGACTGGATGGCAATGAGCGGCAGCGCGGTGACGACGGCGAGTACCCCGACAAGGACGAACTGCCACGGGAGCGCGCCGTTGAGCCGCAGCACCAATACTCCGGAGGCAAGTGTGCCGACGATCAGGACAAGTTGCATGAAGGCGGTCACGATAACGATGACGCCGACCTTCGCCAGAACGAGGCCCGATGGGCGCGTCATTGTGGTCAGCAGAAGATTCCAGTTGGTGCCGCGGTGTTCCACTCTCCATACGGTCGAGGCAAGCAGGCCGATGCCGAGCGAGAAGAACAGCAGGCCGTAGAAGAGCACGACCTGCGAGGTGAATGACGCCCATCCGGCGTTGAGAACGTCGCGGTTGTTCGCGAGGTTGATCGTTCCGGTGGTCACTGCCAGCAACGGCAGGATGCCCGCTATGAGCCACGTGGAGGACCGCTTGAGCTTGACGAGTTCGGCGCGGAACACGGGCTTACCTTTCGATGCGATCGAGGTGCTGGGTCGCGAGTGCGAAGACAGCGCCGACGAGGAGAAGGAAGCCCGCGACCCAGGGATAGGGCGGGCTGGTGTATGTGACGCCACCGTCGTGCTGGGACGCGTTGGAGATGACCGCGTAGTAGCCCCACGGGATGAACCGAGCGATCATGCCCGGCACCAGAAGCATGAACACGGCCAGGAAAGCGCCGAGCACACCGACCCCGACGCTAACGAGTTGGTTCTCCACGGTTGCGGCGAGCCAGATGTGGAGGGAGCAGAAGGCGGTGTCGACCAGGAACAACAAGATGGTGTACCCGGTCCAGGGGCCAAGTTCGAGTGGAACCCGGATGCCAGCGAGCCTCCCTGCCGCTATGACGAGTAGCGACTGCAAGACGACGGTGGGGAAAAGGATGACGCCCAACGTGGCGAGCTTGGCTCGGCACAGGACGCCGGGGGTCAGGCCGGCGGTCGCGGCAAGCGTCCAACCGGAGCCGGAGTGCTCGATGTCGGTCTGCCTGCTGGCTAGCACCGCGGTGAGGATGGGCGAGGTCATCGCAGCCATCATCGTGTACGTCAGCAGTAGCGCGGCCCAGGGTGTCGCGGCTGGGTCATCGAAGGTGTCGCGGGTGCTACCCGAAAACAACGAGGCGCTACTCAGGGCCGCAACCGCGAGGATGAGGATGAGGATGATTGGCGCTGTGTGCAGTCGACGCATCTTCTGAAACTCCAGCGCGACGGCATGTCTCACAGCAGGCCCCCGCGTCCGGTGAGGTCCATGAACACGTCCTCCAGACTCTGCTGCACGCGGCGGACCTCGTACATCCGCACGTCTGCGAGCGCGAGGCGGTGAATGGTCTCGGCCGTCTGGTCCTTGTCGATGCCGCTGATTCGGATGCCTTCCGGGACCATCGCCGCAGTGATGCCCTGCGCGAGCGCCACATCTGCATCAGGGGTCTCGATGATGAGGTCGGGAAGTGAGTGTTGGAACAGCTCGTGTCGAGTACCCTGAAAGATCATCTTCCCCTTGGCCAGGATGCCCAGAACGCTCGCCGTCTTGTCGATCTCATCGAGCAGGTGACTGGAGACCATCACCGTTATTCCTTGACCTGCCAAGTAGGTGAGAAGCGTGCGGACCTCCTCAATTCCGGCAGGGTCTAGGCCGTTCGTCGGCTCGTCCAGCACGAGCAGTGAGGGCTCCCGCGCGAGAGCCATTGCGATACCAAGACGCTGCTTCATGCCCAGCGAGTAGTTGCGAACCAGTTTGTCCTTATGCTCGGTGAGGCGCACGGTAGCCAGGGCGCGGTCGATCTGAGTGTCGTTGAGGCCCAGCATGTCCTGGACGATGCGCATGTTCTCTCGGCCGGTCAGATGTCCGTAGCCAGGTGGAGACTCGATCATCGACCCGATGGAAGGCAGCAACGCCGCGCGCGAGGCTGGGGTGAGTCTCTCGCCAAATAGCACGATCTCGCCGCTTGTTGGTCTCATGAGGCCGAGCAGCATCTTCATGGTCGTCGACTTGCCGGACCCGTTCGGTCCGAGGAACCCGTAGACGACACCTTGTGGCACGTTCAGGTCGAGGCCGTCGACTGCTGTGTGACCATTGAATGTCTTGGTCAGTCCCTGCGTGGTAATGACGGCGCTCATCGGTGCCCCGTTCCTCGGATCATGCCCACCATGCTGCGAACTCAAGGGCCGCCACAGATCGTGCCGTGGCACGAACCCAGGTTCATACCTGAGCATGATGATCCGCGGTCCGCGGCGGTCTACCGTTGCCTGGTGGGGTCATGGTCTGTGGCAAAAGCCTCCGACGAGGGCTGGCCGACGAGTTGGGCACGACGAGTTGGGCACTCGGTGAAATACGTGGTCCGGTTGGCGCGGCGCCCTGTCGTACAGGACGCCGCGGTGGCAGTTCTGGCGGCACTAGTTGGAGGCCTTGCCCAGTCGGTCGCGTCTTCCGGTGTCGAGCCGTGGGTGTATTGGGGCATCGTCGCCGTCTGTTGCGCGACACTCCTCGTCCGGAATCGCATGCCCCGGGTCTGCCTCACAATTCTGGCGGCCCTCATGCTGTTGCACCAGATGGCGCTGCACCAGCCGAGTGCGTTCGCCGCCACGATCTGCATCATCGCCGCATACACCACACAAACGCGCCTGGCGCCGCCGTGGCGCTGGTCGTACCTCGTGGTGATCTACATGGGCACCGCATGGGCGATCTTGACGTCGACAGAGGTAGTGCCAGGGGCTGTGTGGCCAAACCGCGCGGCCGTGGCCATGGCGGCGTGGGCTGTCATCACCATCACCGTGCTGGTCGGCTCGATCCAGCAACGGAATCGTATGCGTACAGAATTGGCAGCAGAACGGGCCGCGATTCTCGAAGGCCAATATGAGATGGCACAACGTCTCGCCGCGGCTGAGGAACGAACCCGCATCGCACGGGAGATGCACGACATACTCGGGCACTCGCTCAACGCCATCGCCGTCCAGGCTGAAGGTGCTAGGTACGTGATCCGATCCGATTCCGAGAGGGCCGACCGTGCGCTTGCTGACATCGGACGCCTCAGCCGCACGGCAGTCGACGAGGTCCACGATCTCCTCAATGTGCTCCGTACCGAGGACGACCGTGCCCTGCAACGACCCATGCATACCTTGAATGAACAACGCCCCACGCCGACCCTGAACGACCTCGGAACGCTCGTCGGCTCCTTCCAGCACTCCAGCAGTACCGTGCGTCTCCGCGTCGACGGCGAGCTGTCAACTGTGCCACCGCAGGTCAGCGTCGCGGCATATCGAGTCGTCCAAGAGTCTCTCACCAACGCCATCAGGCATGCCGACCGGGCTCCTGTCGCGATCCGTATAAGTGTGGGAACTCGTCAGGTTCGACTACTCATCATCAACGGCCCGCCCGCGAACCCCACCCAGACCCTCAAGCAAGCACACACTCACGGCCACGGAATCATCGGCATGCGAGAACGCATACGCGCCCTCGGTGGACAGATCGACGTCGGCCCCGATCCCACCACCGGTGGTTGGCGCGTATCCGCGACGGTGCCGTGGAGGGCAGCATGATCACGCTCGGTCTCGTCGATGACGAACCGCTGTTCACCACCGGCCTGGCCATGATCCTGGATGCTCAGCCCGACATGCGCGTGGCCTGGCAGGCCGGGAACGGCGGCGACGCCATCAGACAGCAGGCCCTCCATCCCACCGATATCCTGCTGGTCGACATCCAGATGCCGGACACGGACGGACTCACAGCGACCAGGCAACTCGCCGCCACCGGTGAACCTGGCCGGGTCATTATCCTGACCACCTACGACGTCGACGAATATGTCCCAGCCGCCATCGAAGCCGGCGCGTCCGGCTTCCTCCTCAAGAACACGCCACCCGACCAACTCATAGACGCCATCCGTACTGTTCACCGCGGCGACGCAATCATCTCACCCGGCCCAACACGGAAGCTCTTCGACCGACTCCAATGGCAGCAAACCATAGGAGAGCCCGCTCCCTCTGGTACTCCAGCAGAACGACGAGTCCTCGACTTGCTCACCGATCGCGAAACCCAGGTGCTGAGACTCATCGCACAGGGTCTGACCAACCAGGAGATCTGCGACCAGCTCTGGCTGTCGATGCCCACCGTCAAGACCCATGTCGGCAATCTCATCGCAAAAACACAAGCTCGCGACCGCGTACAGCTGGTCCTCTTTGCCCTCCAGACCCACTTGATCGGCATCCGAGAGGCGCTGGCCACACCCCAGGTGCGCAACGGCCAGACAGCCGTCCGCCGGACTTCCGTCCCAGACTGTCGCGCTCGCGAACACCGGACACACGGACCGCAGGTACCGGACGACCGACCCCCTACCGCCAGGGGCTAGATCGCGCCGAGCGTACGTCGCCCGCCCCCAGCAGTCCCTCGACAAGGGACTATGCACGCCGAGACGCATCCAGGGCCAACCAGCACCGGGCCGGAGCCCGACAGGCGTCGCTTCAGGGGCGCTCCAACCTCTTGACAGACTAGTCTGTAACGTATGGACTGGAACTGTGGCCTGATGGACAGGTCGCCGTGAGGAGAGGAGCCAGCGATGGTCGAAACGATGTTGCATCCGTGGGAGACAGAGGCACAGACCTCGGTCATCCCTCTGGACCAGGACCAGATCGACAGAGCGTTCAGCGACATCATGGCGCCGCAGATGCTCAGCTCGGGCTGGATCTGCACGCTCACCATCGAGTGCGGGACTTTCATCTGCGCTTGTCAGTGAGTGCGCGTCTCGAAGGGGGCGTTGCCTCGCGCTTGCACGCGACGGAACGCCCCCTTCGCTTGTGACGTCTCAGAGGACATTTCATGCTGACAATTCAGGATGTGTTTGAGGCGCTGAGCCTAGCCGAGCGAGACCCTCAACCCCTCATGGGCGACTTGGCTTCGCTCCATTCATGGAGAGAGGGGGGACTTGAATCCGACGACGTGTTCGCGCTCTATCTCCACACGTTGGGCTGGAGTGAGACAGAATTGCGGCAGCGCCTGGCGTCGAAGACGCCGCTGAACGGCGATCCGCAATGGCTAGCATCGCTGCGCCTCATGTTGAACACCGAGTTCTTGAGTACATGGGACATCCCGTCGCCAAGATTCAACGCCCAAGATCTGCCCAAGTTGCCCCTCGCAGGCTTTTACCTGCCCTTTCTGTCCTACTTCCGCAATCAGGTTCGCGTACATACGGAGCCAAAGCTTACGCACCTGACGATTAAGGCGTCCGCGTATGACGCCATGCTGAGCAACCTGGCTACCAGGCTCCTTAACATATCGCTTCGCGCACTAATCCAGTATTTCTCTGAATCGCATCAGACCTACCAGGAGTTTGCCGACCGGATCTCCACGCCAAGCGATCGTGAAGCGGTCTTCCGGCGCTTCCCAGTGCTCGCTCGGGACGTTGAGAACGTCGTTAGCATGCACATCAATGCCGTCAGCGAGATATTACTCCACCTGGACGAGGACTTCTTGGGTCTCGTCGAATGTTCAATGCTTGACGCAAGTGATAAGAGTGTCGTAGGTCTCGATTCATATCGCGGAGACACTCATCGCAACGGCCGGAGCGTGTCGATAGTGAACATCGGCTCCGCTAAGCTAGTTTATCGGCCCAATGCCAGTTCCGGCTACGCGCTTTATCGAACCGTCGCGCAAGAACTATCTCCAGACAGGCCCATGCGATGCCCTCAGACTTTCGAGCGCGTATCCCACATATGGGTCGAATACGTTCCTCAGGCTCCGGCAGCCTCTGTCGACCCAAGCGCCCACTTCGAAAAGATGGGCACGTTGGCAGCCATCGCGTTCGGGGTCGGAGCTACCGACCTTCACATGGAGAACGTGATCGCAGCCACCGACGGCCCGATACCTATCGACCTCGAGACTCTCCTCGGTACGGAGATCCAGGGTCCCATGGAAAATGCCTATGATGTTGCTCGTCAGTTCTTGAACGAAAGTCCTCTCGGCACTGGTGTGCTCCCGCTGGGAGTACAGGTGTCCGGTGGCGGCGAACTTGAGATCAGCGCCCTCTGTGGCGGACTGTATCCGACTAGGGGCAGGTTTGAGCAGCTTCTCGACCCGTACTCAGACAATATCCGAATCCAGATCGCGGACGGTCTCACCGGTGTAGCCAGGAACTTGCCGCCGGATCTGGACCGAAGTGATCTGGTCGCCAATATCTCAACTATCAGTGACGCGTTCAATGATGCTTGCGATTCGATCTGGAAATGCCGAGATATAATTTCGGCCGCGATTGCGGATGCAGGACAGTCTTACATGCGTGTCATTGTCCGTCCGACGAACCTGTACGACATTGTCCGACGGACCTTCTGCCATCCGAGGTACCTAACATCATCGCTGGCACGCGAGCGATTCCTGCATAGACTATGGAAAGGTGCCGACAGCAACTCTGTTATCACCGGCGAGGTGTGTGTTTCAGAGGGAAAGCAACTCTTGATTGGGGACATTCCCTGGTTCTCGGCGAAAGTTGACTCGTGCGAGGTGCATGACGTCGACGGTAGACGGGTATCCAAGATTGCGATAGCGCCAGCGGAGCGTGCTAATCGACATGTCTTGCGGACGCGGCCGGGTTCGCTTGAGAGCCAGGTCGCGAAGAACCTTGTGAGCGAAGTGCTGGGTACATTTCATATCGACGGGGCGGAGGAGCTAGACGTAGCCCGAACTGATTCCGATGATGTACCCCAACAGCACGTTGAGCCTGACGAGGCGTCCGCCATCGACAGTCTTGCCACCGCCGCACTCATCGACGCGGTAGTTCAGAAATTCGGCGAGACGGCGTTCCTAAGCGAGCACGACGCGACATGGATCGGCATGGTTTCCAGCAATAACGGCAACTCTGTACGCCTCGCGCCATCCGGGACAGGTATTTTTGACGGACTGGCAGGAATTGGGCTCGGGCTCGCCAGCGCTTACGCGACGACGGCAAACGACATGGCGCTCGCACTAACGAAGAAGTGCTTGACACCGGTTGCTATAGACCTTGAGCGCTGGTGCAACGATCGACGCGGACCGCTGGGCGCATTCAGCGGCGCGGGTGGCCTGGCCTACTCGCTGTTCACCGCCTCGAAGCTCTTGGGCGAGGACGTCGATCAGTGGCTCGATCTAGTACGACGCTATGTGTTGTCCGTGCGCGATCCAGTCTCAGAGGACGACTTGCTCGACGTCTCCGCTGGTGCGGCGGGTGCAGCCGCGGTCCTGGCCGCCTTGCTGGAGAGTCGAGCTCCGTTCCGCGATGACTGCTTGACTGCGCTGGCGGCCTGCGTTGAGAGGCTGAGACGGCGCGCGACGTCGCTCGTCGGCTTCGATGGGCTCTGTTGGCCGACAGGTGAGCTCAAGTCGCCATTGGGTGGGTTCTCTCACGGGGCGGCAGGCGTAGGTTGGGCTATTGCCCGTTCGCTTCCGTGGCTCAACAGCTCCGAGGACGTCGAACTGGCAGCCCGCGCACTCAGATTCGATGACAACTACTGGGACCGTGACCACTCGCTCTGGCTCGACGCAAGGCCGGAGTCCGCCAACCACCGAGTGTTTCCAGTCCACTGGTGCCACGGCGCGACAGGTATCTTTCTTGCTCGCTTCCAAGCCAGCCAGATCTCTAGCGAACTGATCCCCGAAGCTTCGGTCGAACGTGCTAGGCACGCCGTCATTTCAAATCCAATGCCAAGAAATGACTGCCTGTGTCATGGCGCGCTAGGCAATGCAATGTGCCTGTCACTCGACGCCGCGTCACAGGACGCACGGAACTATATGCGGGCGAGTTGGAACAGGATAACACATGGCAAGTTCCGTCACGGCCTAGGATTTCCTGCACATACGGTGCCGGGACTGATGTTCGGCTACGCCGGACTCTTGCATGGGTTGTCGTGGGCGATCAACTCCTCGGTTCCAGGAATTCTCTGGTTAGGTGCAACGGATGGGGCATAGAATGCCCGCCCGGCTCTTGGGTACCTGGATCGGCAGGTGGCAGCAACGTCCCCCGACACTGCCGTCCGACGACCAGGACGCGCCTCGACCCCGAATCGTTGGGTTCCGGGACACGATCCCGCTTCTGCGACCGTACCGTACGCGGTTGATTGTCGCGTTCCTGGTGGGACTGGCCGCCACGGCCGCGTCTGCCGCACAGCCAATCGTTGTGACTTCGATCGTTGATGGGTTCGCCGGAACCTTTCCAGTAGTTCCTGCGCTGCTGCTAATCGCGCTCCTGCTGGCAAGTGCGGCATTCACGGCCGTTCGGCAGCTAATCATGCAGCGCTCCGGGGAACGGTTCGCATTCGACACACGCAGGCGGATTATCCGGCACATCTACGCGATGCCCATGGACGAGCTGGAACGACGAGACCGAGCAGACCTTGTGTCCAGGGTGACCACCGACGTCTCACAGATACGTGAGATCTTCACCTCCGGTCTCGTCGAACTGGCGTGCAGCGGAGTCACGGTCGTTGTGTCCGTGGTGTTGATGGCGACCATCGACCCGCTTCTGCTCAGCCTGGTTGTCGCCGCGGTCGCCATCATCCTTGTGTCGATCTTCCTCCTCGGGAGGCGAACGCGGCCAGCGGGGCTGCACTTACAGGAGGCTCTTGGGCAGTTAGCCGGTACCGTGTCGCGGACGCTCGGAGCCATGAAGACCATCCGTGCCTCACGCTCGGTTGGACGCGAGACGGATGCATCCGCCTCAGTCGCCGCAACCGCTCTTCGGGCGGGCTTCTCGGTCGCCGGCCTTCGAGCGGTCGTTCAGACGTTCGGCGGAATCTCTATCCAGATCTTGCTCATTGTCGTCATGGGAGCTGGAGCCCTTCGTGTTTCGACAGGCGCAATATCGACTGGCGAACTCAGCGCGTTCATCATGTACCTGATGTTGATGGCAGCACCCTTGGCGATGTTCGGTGGTATCATCTCGACGCTCGGGGTAGCGTTTGGCGCCCTTTCTCGCGTATTGGACATCGAGGAAGCGCCAACAGAATGCGACGTTGAATCGCCCGAACTCGGTCAGCAGGATTCGCTCGCGAGCGAGGCACTGTTCCTGCTCGATGATGTGTCGTTCTCCTACGCACCGGCCACTCCGGATCAATACGTACCGCCTGCGCTCCTCCACGCGTCGATGGCAATCCGAGAAGGCCAAGTAACCGCCGTCGTCGGACCATCAGGAGCCGGGAAGACAACTCTATTTGCCCTTTTGGAGCGCTTCTACGAACCTTCCCGAGGACGCATTCTGTTCCATGGGCGAGACGTGAAGGGCATCTCTCGCGATGACCTCCGATCTCAGATTGCCTACGTCGATCAGGATGCTGCGGTGCTATCCGGGTCTGTGCGAGATAACATCGCGCTCGCATCGCCCACAGCGAGTGAAGAAGAGTGTATTGACGCTCTTCTCAAGGTGAACCTCGCACCCGATCCTATGTCCGCGCGGCGGCTACTTCGTCATCAAGTCGGCGAGTCTGGAACGCGTCTCAGCGGCGGTGAGCGTCAGCGGCTGGCGGTTGCCAGGGCCATCGTGGCGCAAACCCCGATCTTGTTGCTCGATGAGATCACATCCAATCTCGACAGCCGGAGCGAGGCGCTGGTACAGGACGTGCTGCTGTCCGACGAGGTCAGACGCACGGTGATTGTGATCGCCCACCGGTTCTCAACGGTGGTTTCGGCAAGCACGATCATCGTGCTCGACCACGGACACGTAGTAGCCCAAGGATCGCACGCGTCGCTCATGGCCGAATGCCCCCTCTACCGCGAACTTGCTGAACTGCAATTCGTGACCGAGAGCGCCGGTGTGGCGAGATAGGTGATGTCGTTCATGGTGAGCCCCGAGCACGACTCGTTCAGAATCGATCGCACCGCTCATCGAAGCTGTGCTTACTCAAGGCGTAGCCAACCCTGGACCACCCCGGAAGGGAGGCCCACATGCCTGCGAACCAAGGCTGAGCGGCGTGGTGGATGTACCGGAGGTCGATGTACCGGAGGTCTCTGTCATGGCTCAAGCTCTCGCCACAGTGGGCAAGCCGGTCCAGTCAGGCGGGCTGAGATGACCGGACCGCTAATAGAGGATTCAGCACGCTCACAGCGGCGCCGACCGTCGCCTGCACGAGTTCTTCGTCTAGCCTGCCAGTACCGGGAAAGACGACCCGCAGCAGAAATGGCCCAGTCAGGAGATCGCAAATCCACTCCGGATCGAAGCCCGGACGAATCTCTCCCCTTGCTAGGCCCCGTTGCAGGATTAACCCCGTCGATCGCCTACGAGGAAACAGGAAGCCCTCATAGAAAGTCTGCCGCAGTTCTTCGTCGGCGCGGAGGGACGCTACAAAGCCTGGCAGGCTACGCCGGACCAAGGGCTCGGTGAAGAATGCCAATTGGTCTCGCTGAACGGCGACCAGGTCCGATTCAAGTCCTCCGGTATCGAAGATCTCCTCCAAGCGGATGGCGTGCTGCCCCAGAAGCAACTGCACTAGGAGGTCGCCGAGGTTTCTGTAGCGTCGGTAGAAGGCTGGCCTGGTGGTGCCGGCACGCTTGACCAGGCCATCGACGCTGAGCTCCTCGAAACCTCGCTCCAGCAGGATCTGGCCGGCGGCTTCGACCAGAGCGGCGTCAAGATCGGCGCGCCTGGGGCGCCCTGTTCGTTCACTCATTATGGGACCTACTGTAACGTATGAGAGAGGATGTTCCGATGCATGGGCGGCATCCGACAGCTAGGAGGTGGGCATGGTGCGTCGATACCTACGATACCGGGTGGGTGCGCCACCCTCCGGGCAGCGTTCGGTTGTTCACGGGTATGGCGTTCACGCGTCTGCTGGGCATCATGACTGGTCGCAAGACGCGAAAGGGCGCCTGGCCGGCGGCCTGCTCACGCTTGACTATCCACCGTGGTCCGTGCCGCCGTGCAGATCGTCAGTGGCTGGCTTCTCGGGGGGCCGACTCCCCGATGCAGGTCGCTAGTGACGACAGTTGGATGCGGACGGGGGCCCGAGGGATCGGAATCCAGCTCGAACGCCGCTATGGCCGATCGAGATCTCTTACCATGACTGGGGACCACATTGATTGAAGTTCACGAAGTCAAGAAGTCGTATTCGGCTGTCACCGCTGTGGCTGGCGTGTCTTTCGTACTCAAGGACGGCAAGGTTACTGGCTTCCTCGGCCCTAATGGGGCCGGCAAATCAACGACCATGCGTGTTATGGCGGGGATCGAAAGGCCCGACAGCGGTGTCTGCCTTGTTGGAGGCCAGCCGCCGTCGTCCCTCGGCGATCCAATGCGGACCCTGGGCGTTTTGCTCGATGGACAGGGAGCGATACCTGGGATGCGAGCACGGGAGTATCTGCGGTCCGTCGCGGCACCGTCACGGATTCCCGATTCACATGTCGACGCGATCCTGAAACGCGTCGGGCTTGGGGGTGTGAGCGGACGCAGGGTGAAGACCTTTTCTCTAGGCATGAAGCAACGCCTCGGTCTCGCCGTGGCGCTGCTTGGTGATCCCGGGCACCTGGTCTTGGATGAACCGATCAACGGTCTAGATCCGGACGGCGTGATCTGGATTCGCAATCTTGTACGGCAACTCGCTGATGAGGGACGTTGCGTTTTTCTCTCGTCCCACCTCATGTCGGAGCTCGAACAGTGCGTGGATGACCTCGTCATCATCGACAATGGGCGTCTCCTAGGACAGGGTCCTATCGAAACCATCATCAATGGCACGCGGAGGACCGCGGTGGCCGTCAACTCCACAGATAACGCGCATCTGGCATCGAGCCTTTCCAACTCAGGGGCCGAGGTGAAGACTGACGCGTCAGGGCTGATCGTGGCTGGCCTCGAGCCGAGGGAGATTGGGGAAATTGCCTATCGAGAAGGTGTGATCCTGAGTCTGCTCGCGCCTCGGCAGGCTGCCCTCGAAGACGCCTACTTGTCGATTACACGGCGCGAGGGGACGCAGGAGTGACGACACGGGCAGCTTCCGCACGCGGCATGGTTCGGATGCAGGCGATGCAGCTCACGCGGCAGAGGGGGGTCTTCTTTGGGATCATTGGTGCCGCGGTCCTTTTGGCGTTCATCGCCGTGTTCGCAGCCGGGGCTATGGCGCGATCGATATCGACTGGGTCGATGGAGATCACTACCCAAGACGTCCGCGAGATCCCAGGTCTTGGCTTTCCGTTTGCGCAACTCCTGCTAGGCTCCGCCTGCATCACGCTGGTAACCACCGAATGGTCCTCTGGATCGATCATGACGTCGATCGCGACGACCCAGCGTAGGTCCTGGATCGTGATCTCGAAGGCGTTGGTTGCTGCCGTGGCGGCAATCCTGGCCATGGTCGTGGGTGATGTTGTCGCTGTGTTCGGCGCCAACCTCGCATTGTCGGGCGCGGGGCAGCATCTGGACCCTAGCGAGTGGCTTCTTGAGCGTGAACTGATCGGAATCCTGGCCGCTGGCGCTTTGAATAGCCTCATGGCTGTTGGCCTGGCATTCCTGATTCGGCGTACGGCGCAGGCGCTCGTCGCCTACATCGGTATCACCATTGTTACTCCGATTGCGCTGGGGATGATTCCCCTCGATGTCATGCGGGAGATTTCAAGTTATCTGCCGCTCACCGCGTCCGGGTACATGATGACTACTGGAACCGTCCTGGATTCAGGTCTTTCAGTAGCTGAGGCATACCTGACGATGGGCTTGTGGGCACTCGTGTGCATGGCGGTCGGTTGGCTCCGAATGACCCGGACCGACTAGCGCACAATGTGTCAAGCGATCAGGTCACCCGCTATCTACGGACATCAGGTTCCTGCGCTAGGACGTCAAGCTAAAGTTGGGCGCTCGTTGGCGTCAGGGTTCAGCTGGGTTGTCGCGTGGCTTATTTCGGAGCGGGCTACCGCTGGCGTTGCCGCGAAGACGGTCGGTAGCGTCCTGTCGGGAACCTGTCGCCGGCGTGGGATTGAGCTACGGTCTGGGTGCCTCCGGTCTGGCCGCCGCAAGCGCCGCGGCCCGATCCCTGCCTGGATCGGCCTCGGAGCCGAGGACACCGGCCACAAGCCTGTCCAGGTCGTCCTCGCATACCTCCCATGATGAGTGCGCATGATCGTAAGCGAGGCCACTCCCCCACTGAGAGTTGCTTAAGGTCACCCGGGGCGACCGCTAGATGCTGGTCGGCGTTCGTCCCGGACCACAGGTTTGAGCTGAGAAGAACGAACGTCTGGTGTCGCTCATGGATTCGGGCGGCCTGAGCACGCGCGCCGCGGATGAGTTCGTTCCACCGCCGGGGTCTCCTAGGTATCAGCCGGTCCTGGCGTGCGGCCGATCGAGTTTCGCGGTTACTTCGCCTGTTGCTTATGATTGCATACAACTCATCTTCGTGCGTGCTGGAGCCGCGACGCTCATGAATGAGTTCGGCCGGGTGCGTGTCGCGGCCGGAGATGTGGTGATGCTTGCCCCGGAGACGTTGTCCGGGATGGAGCCGCGGCGTGCCGTGACGACGACAACTCTCTTTCTGGACCGTGATTATGCCGTTGATCAGGTCTTCTGGGAGTTGGCGGCGCTGGTGTCAGATCGCCGTGACGCGCCGCGCGTAGTCGATGCCTTCTATGTCGAACCTGTCCAGATCGTGCACCTTGGACCGGACGGAGGCGACCATCTGGCACCGTGGCTCGACGAACTGGTCGATCTCAGCCTTCGCGGTGCCACATCGGCCCGCTACTACCGGATACAAGCCCGGCTGTTCTCCGTTGTTGATGTGATCTGGCCGCACATTCAGCTCACAACAGCGCGGGTAACGGCGACGCAACGTCGAGCAGCACGACAAACACTACCGAGACTTCGCGAGTTTCGCCCGCTGCGCAACGAGGCGCGGCAGGCGGCCGAACAGCTCCGCAGGACACCAGAGCGGCGCTGGACTCTCGCCGAGCTCGCTCGCTCGGTGCACCTCTCGCCGTCGCAACTTGGACGGGTGTTCGTGGATGCCTACGGCAAGACACCGTTCGCTTATCTGACGATGATCCGCGTGGAGCGGCTGGCGACTTTACTGCGCGCGACGAGTCACCCGGTCGGTGTGGTCGCTCGTCAGGTCGGATGGGATGACCCCAGCTACGCCGCCCGGCAGTTTCGTCGTTGCCTCGGAGTAACACCGCGCCAATACCGGGCATCGGATGGACGCAGCGCTGCGGTGGCGTAATCGGCGGATATCCGCATCAATCCAGACGATATGAGCAGGGTTCGGGTCTTCCGAGTGTCATTGCTGCGGTCGTCACGTAGACCGGATGGGACTCGTCGGGTTAGCGGAGCCTGACGGTCGCACCCACCCTCGCCGTCCGTCTCGTCCTCCTGTTACATCCGACGCACCTCGTGGTCACAAGCACCACGAGCTTCTGCTGGTGGCGCTCCGGGAGGAGGACTGCGATGGCGGTCGCAGAGCAACGGCCGGCGCGGGACGCGACGCCTGCCGCGCAGGCGGTTGGCCGGCGCGGTCGTGAGGCGTCTGTGATGGCTCCGGCCGGGTTGTTCGCCCAGGTGGCTGGGCTGTCATTGGCCGAGGCGGCGGCACGGTTCGCGGGGGCCGGGGTGCCGGTGTTCCCATGTGTGCCGGGTGGTAAGCGGCCGCTGACCTCGCATGGGTTCCATGAGGCGACCACGGATGCGCGGCACGTCGCCTCGTGGTGGCGGCGGTGGCCGGGCGCGAACATCGGCCTGCCGACCGGGGCAGCGTCCGGAGTGGAAGTCGTCGACGTCGATCGGAAACCGGCCGGCTCGGGGTTCGTTGCGTTCGAGTCCGCCCGGCGTCGGGGCCTCGTGGACGGCTGGACGGCGCTGGTGCGCACCCCATCGGGCGGGATGCATGCCTACTATCCGGTCGAACCGGGCCGGCCGCAGCCGTCGTGGCAGGCCGCTGCGGCGCGAGTGGACTTCCGGGGCGAGGGCGGGTACGTGATCGTGCCGCCGTCGGTGGTCGACGTGACCGACGATCTGCGCGCTTCCTATGCGTTGATCGGCAGGTCTCAAGCGCGAGTGTCGCCAGTGGATGCGCTGGCGCTGCGGAACCTGCTCGATCCGCGACCGCAGCCGGTTGCCGGGCGATCGGGTGTCGCCACGAGGACGGATGCGGAGCGGCTGGCCGCGTGGGTCGCCGCGCGCGGCGAGGGCGAGCGCAACCGTGGCTTGTTCTGGGCGGCGTGCCGGCTCGCGGAGGCAGGGGTGAGCTCGAAGGCGGCGCACGACGCGCTGGGGTCGGCGGCCGAGCATGCGGGCCTGCCACTGCACGAGATCACGGTGACGATCCGCTCGGCCTACCGCGCCACCAACGTGCAGCCTCGGCCGACTTCTGCGGGCGGGCGCGATGAGACGCCGCGTCATGTGGTGCGCGTCGAGAGCCAGGTGCTCTCGTGATGCCCGCATCGGCGCGCGGTGGCCGGTTGGCGGTGGGGACGGCGATTGCCGGGACGGTGCTGATTGCTGCGTTCGCGTTCTGGTTGAGCTTCACCGCGCTGAGCGATCTGGCCCGCCGTTCGGGGGTGGATGCGGGGCAGGCGTGGGCCTGGCCGCTGATCGTGGATGGGCTGATCGTGGTCGCGACCGTTGCGGTGGTCGCTCTGGATGGGCAGCGGGCGGCCTGGTACCCGTGGCTGCTGCTGATGGCAGGGACGTCGGTGTCGGTGACGGCGAACGCGTTGCACGCCGTTGTCGCCGCCGACGCCGATGTGCCTGACGTCCTGGCCGCCTGTGTCGCGGCGGTCCCGCCGCTGGTGCTGCTTGCCAGCACCCACCTGACCGTCGTTCTCGTCCGCGCCCACCGAGCCGGCCGAGCAGATGCCGTCACCGTCAAAGACGCCGGCGAGGCAACGACGGCCGAGGAGGTTCTCGTCACGCCAGCCGTGCCCGAGGCGGCAGGCCGGCGAGCTATGGCGGCCAGGTTGCGGGTGCAGGGCTGGTCGAACAAGGCCATCGCCCGCGAGTTGGGGGTCGTCCCGTCCACTGTGGGCCGCTGGTTCGCCAAGGCGGCGCTGGGTGCACCTGATCGGCAGGAGAGTCCGAAGGAGCTGGCGGCATGAACAACGATGACCCGAGGACCCAGCAGGCGACCTCGACTCCCGCGCAGTACGAGACCTCGCAGGTTCGCCCGGCGCGGGCCGATGCGGACGAGGCTTCGGCGCTAGCCCGGCATGGCGACCCGTCCCAACCGAAGACGCACACGGCGCAGCAGGCCACCAGGCAGCCGCCACGTGGCGCTGTCTTGGTGCGTACGTCCGAGTTGCTGATGCAGGCCGGCGGCCGGGTCGCCGGGCGCGGCATCGACTTGCAGGCCGAGCTGGCCCGCCGCACCCGCCGACTGCCAGTTCAGGCGGTCGCTGCGGGCCGGCGGGCGGTCAGTGAGCGTGCCCGCCAGCTGCCGCCGATCACGGCGTTCGGCCACCGCTCCGCGCCTCAGCCGGCCGCCTTCCGGTCTGGGATCGGGCTGAGGTGAGCTGACTCATGGGCGCCCCCCAGCATCGCCGCGGTGAGGGTTGCTGGGCCGGCGTGCGCACCTGCCTGTCAGGAGGTGCCGCACCCATGACAACAACGCACGAACCCGTCCGGCCCCGGCAGAGCTTCGAGGACTCCGAGGGGCTGCGCGCCCTGCTCACCCGGCTCCACGCCGAAGGGCGGAGCGCGTGGCGGGACGACCCGGAGGCCGCCGCCCTCATGGAACACGCCGCCAACCGCTACGCGGCGTTGGCTAGGAGACACGGACTGGACCCGTGGGAGGCGGCCGGGGCGGCGTTCGACGCGATGCGCAACCCGTCGGTGCGGCGGGCCGAGGACCCGTGGGCGGTGGTCACCCGGGCGGTGCAGGTGACCTGCATCTTCGAGGAGCGGGCCAATGGCCTGTTGTGCTCGGTGCACCAGGCCCGCAGGCCCCGCTACTTCCGATTCCACGATGTCGAGCGGTTCAGCGACCGCGAGACGCCGCTGGCCGACTACCACCCGGCCCTGCACACCGCCGCCCCCGCCGACCCCACCGGCACGGATGAGACGTCGCGCAGGGTCGGGTCGGCGGTGGAGGACACGGTCGCGTTGTTCAGCCTGCTGGGCTGGCCCGAGGTCGCGGCACGGTCCGGCGTGGAGTACGTGTGTGCCCGGCTGACGGAGGCGTCGTCGCGGACCTCGGCGTTCGAGGCGTTGCGCCGCGACTGGCAGGCCCGTGCCCTGCTCGACCTGCCCGGTCCGTCGTGGCTGGCGTTGCTGCGGGTGGTGCTCGGCAACCCCGACCCCGACCTGGCGCGCACCGACATGGGCCGTGGCGTGCTGTTGCGGCTGCTGGTCGGCGAGCCGTTGCGTGCTCTGTTGGCCGATGACGAGCTGCTTGCGGAGGTGGTCCTGTCCGCGCCCGTCGACCCTTCGGGGAGGGATCGTGAGTAGCGGGCCGGGCCACATCGAGCTGGAGCGCGCGCTGAACTCCATCCGGGTCGGGCGACGGCATCGTGCCGATCTGGGCGACGTCGATGGCCTCGCCGCGTCGATCGAGCGTGACGGGCTGCTGCAGCCGATCACGATCGATCCGGAAGGCAGTCTCGTCTGTGGGCTGCGGCGCCTGGCGGCGATGCGCAAGCTGGGCTGGAAGACGGCGAACGTGTGGGTCCGGTCCGGGATGAGCGACCGGCTCGGGCAGTTGTTGGCCGAGCAAGACGACAACGCCCAGCACAAGCCGTTGACCCAGACCGAGGCCGCCACCCTCTACCGCGAACTGAAGACCGTGATGGCCGAGGACGCCGCACGCCGTCAGGAAGCCTCCCGGTTCACCGCGAAGACGGATCGCGGCGGACCGGACGGTGGTGCCAACTTGGCACCACCGCAGAACCCGGCAGGCAAGGCCAGGGCGCAGGCGGCCCAGATGGTGACCGGCCGCAACTCCTACACGACCTTGGAGCGGGTCAACCATCTCCAAGACCTCGCCGCCGACCTCGAGCAGCCCGCGGGCGTGCGGTCCGCGGCCGTCGCCGAGCTGGAGCGCATCGACGCGGGTGCCGGGGTGATCTCGGCGTTCCAGCGGGTCGGCGCCGAGCAGTCGTTGGCCGAACTCGACCGTCTGGCCGCCGATCCCGCTGTGCCAGCCGCCGCCCGGGAGGACGCCCGCGCCGAGGCCGACCGGCTGCGTGCCGGCCAGTCCGCGACCCGGGCGGCCGAGCTGGAGCGCCTTGCCGTCGACGCCTTGGCCCGCGTGCGCGCCGCGAGCGCGAAGAAGCCCCGCACCAGGTCGGCTCCCGCCGCCGGCGGGCGCGAGCCTCGGACGCTGCGGGCGTTCCTGCTCACCTGGGACGACCTCGACCAGTGGTGGGAGCACTACGACCCGGCCGACGTCGGCCCGGCGCTGACCGATGAGCAGTGGGAGCGATTCGCCGCGACCGTGGCGGGCACGGTCGCGTTCGCTGAGGCCGCCGAGGCTGCCCGGCGGCTGCCCGAGCAGCGCACGGCCTGACCCCGCCAGCAGGCGCGTGGGGGCATGGTGCGCACCTTCTCGTCGACACCCACTCGTCGCCTCAGGGAAGGACCGGCGCATGGACCCCGCCGACCGTCACCGCCGCCGACAGCGCACCCTGGCTATCCTCGGCGCCGCGCTGCTGCTCGTCGGGATCGGCCTCGGCACCTACGGCCTGTTCCGCGGCCCAGGAACCCCGCCGGCCACCGACCCGCAGTCCGCACCGCCCGGCCCGTCCGCCACCGCAAACCCATCCACCGCCACCGGCGGCGGCGAGCCGCAGCCGCTACCGGTCACCGCCGACCCGGAGGCGTTCGCCCGGTCCGTCGCGACCGCCTTGTTCACATGGAGCACCACCGGCGGGCACGGGCCGTCCGACTATGCCCAACCGCTGCTGGACGTCGCCGACGACGACGAAGCCAACGCGCTGGCCGCTGACATCCGGTCCTACCTGCCCACCACCGAGGCGTGGGCGCAGCTGACGACCTACCAGACCCGCCAGTGGCTCACCGTCCAGACCACGGTCGTGCCGGACGCGTGGGCGACAGCCGTCGCGCAGGCCGCCCACGGCCAGCTGCCGCCGGGCGCGGTCGCGTACACGATCACCGGCACCCGGCACCGGGCCGGCACGTGGGGCACCCAGCCTGTCGAGACCTCCCGGCCGGCCGCGTTCACGGTGTTCCTCACCTGCCCGCCGCCGGCACCGGAGTTCACCGCCGGGCCTTGCCGGCTGCTGCGCCTGTCCCAGCTCGACCACCCCCTGCATTAAGCGGCGGTGACAGCGATGGTGAAGAAACTGCTCGTCCTCGGCGTGGTCCTGACCCTGGTCGCCCCGGCAGCCGTGCTGCTCGGTGTCGGGCTGCTGATGAACCCGGCCGCCGCCGCGACCTGCCTGACCGGCACCCTGACGCTCGGGCCGATCCCCGACTCGCTGACCGCGACCACCCGCACCGGGCAGACGATCACCCTGAACCGGACACAGCTCACCCACGCGGCCACGATCATCACGGTCGGCAGCCAGACCAGCGGGGTCGGGCGCGCCGGGATCGTGGTCGCGCTGATGGCGGCGCTGACCGAATCCTCGCTGCGGATGCTCGCCAACACCTCCGCCTACCCACAGTCCGCGAACTACCCCCACGACGGCGACGGCTCCGACCACGACAGCCTCGGCCTGTTCCAGATGCGGCCCGTCTCCGGCTGGGGAACCGTCGCCGAGCTGATGGACCCGACCTACCAGGCCCGGGCCTTCTACGGCGGGCCGACCGGGCCGAACTACCCCAGCCCGCGCGGCCTGCTGGACATCCCCGGCTGGCAGCACCTCGACCCCGGCGCCGCCGCCCAAGCCGTCGAGGTGTCCGCCTATCCCGACCGGTATCAGGACTACCAACCCGTCGCCGAGACGATCCTCACCACCCTCACCAGCACCGGTGGGGCGCCGGCTGATCCGACGATCCCGGAGACCAGCCGGATCGTGTTCCCACTCCCGGACGGCAGTTGGGTCAAGACCAGCCCGTTCGGGTGGCGCACCGACCCGTTCACAGGGCAACGCGCCCTGCACGCGGGCACCGACTACGCCGCCGCAGCCGGCACCCCGATCCTCGCCATCGCCGACGGAGTCGTGACCGTCGCCGGCGCCGCGGACGGCTACGGGAACCTCATCGTCATCGAGCACACCATCGCCGGACAGAAGGTCGCCTCCGCCTACGGCCACATGGAAGATGCCGGAATCCACGTGTCGGTCGGCGACCGGGTGACAGCAGGCCAGCACATCGGCGATGTCGGCTCCGCCGGCCGCTCCACCGGCCCCCACCTGCACTTCGAGATCCGCCCCGGCGGCACCCACGCCACCGCCGTCGACTCCGACGCCTGGCTCACCCAACACACCGCCGAGGCCGTCGACACCAGCCAGACGCCGCAGCCGGGCTGCACGCCCGGCGGGGACGCCGCACCACCCGCACCGTTCCCCGGCGGCAACCCCGACGCCCTCGTCGACGACCCCACCACCTCCGGACGGATCACCGCTCGCATGGCCTACGTGATGGCCCAGACCAAGCAGGCGTTCCCCGACACCGGCTGGGCCTGCTGGTCACCCCGACCCGGCACCAAGTCCGAACACCCGTTGGGCCGTGCCTGCGATGTCACCTTCGGCAACCACATCGGCCAAGCCGCCAAAGGCGCCTCCCTGGAAGCCGGCTGGGCCATGGCCCACTGGCTGCAAACCAACGCCGACACCCTCGGCATCCAATACCTGATCTGGCAAGGCAAAGCCTGGACCCGCGCCCGCTCCGACGCCGGCTGGCGCCCCTACGACGGCGGCGGCATGCACGACCCCACCAGCATCACCGGCGGCCACTACGACCACCTCCACATCACAGTGAAAGCCAACTAGCGATTAGTGCATTGGATGTGATCGTTGGCGGTCGGGATCTTGCGGAATCCCTGGCTGGGCGAGGGTATCAGCGGCCAGTGATCCGAGCAGCGGAAGCACCACCGCTGAACCAAGAACTCCTAGCATGAGAATGTGCCCCAGAAGACCTCGCATCGCCTCCGCACGGTGATCTTGGTCGTCTGGATTGTCGGCTTCCTCATCGGCACGACAACGCACGTCCTTGACCTCGTTGCGGGCGGCCTGGAGACCTACGCTGAGTTCCCGACCGCGCTGCGGCTGTTCTGGGTCTCGCTCACGGTCATCGATCCGATCACGGCAGCACTTCTTGCCTTGCGCCGTCGCGCGGGCATCGTCCTCGCGCTCATCGTGATCTTGGCCGACATCGCGGTGAACTGGACGGTCTTCGCCACCGTCGGCGGCAACCCCCTGTTCGGCGTCGTGAACCAGACCGTGTTCGCCGCCATCCTGCTCGCCACCGCGCCGATCCTCTGGCGATGGTTCCCCACGCCGAGCAGCGCCGCGGCAGACCAACAATCCTCGTCGCAACCGATCTGACAGGGATCCAGTCGGCACCGCCAACGCACCTCGTGGCATGGGAATTTCGAACGCTTCGAATAATCGCTAGCGCCAGGTAGCTAGCAGGGTCCGGCTCGGAGTGTCAGTGATCGCGCATCCCGGGGCCTTCCTGTGGAAGGGGGCGGCGCCGGGTGGCGGTGTGTCGCCGGAACAGCCTGTGACCGACGACCACGCCGGGCGGTGTGGATCGCGGTGTTGGCCGTGGCCTGGCGCGCGGTCGGGGCTCAGCGGTGGGGTTCGGGACCCGATGCCTGCGGGTGGAGGTAGGGGGCGAGGATCGTGGCGACGTGGGCCTCGTCCGTCTCGGCGGCGATGGCAGGTGCGTTGCGTCGCAGGACCTCGGCGCCGAGGCTGAGGGTGTAGGCCGAGACGGCAAGCTGGCGTGCCCGTGACGGCGCGTGCCCGATCTGTGTCAGGCATTCGGTGAGGAAGTCGACCCGGGCCGCGACGACCCGGGCCAGCGCGTCTGCAACGTCCTCGCGGTCGCGGTCGTTCATCAAGCTCAGCTCGACCGCAGACACGTCGGCTGCCATTGGTCCGCTGTCGGCCAGTGGGGGTTCGCGTTGGCGGAGCAGGGTGCTGGCGGCCATGAGCTCGAACCGTCGCACCGGATCGGCCACGGCCCGCAGCGGTGCGATCATCCGCGCCTCGTGCTCGGCCTCCCACAGCTCGAGCGCGCTGGCGATCAGCGCGTCCCGGTCGGGGAAGTATCCGTAGAAGCTGCCTTTGGTCACCCCCAGGACCCTGGACAGCCGCTCGACGTTGACTCCGGCGACCCCCGAGTCGGCGATCGCGGACAACGCGGCACGTGACCAGTCGGCGGCCGTCGCCTTCGGCGGCTGCCCACGCCTCGCACCCATCCCGCCACCCCGCCCTCATCAGATACTGTACTCATGCGTATGTTAATAGCTTTGATCGCCACGTCGAATCCCGACAGGCTCGCCGTGGCTCCGGGACCAGAAGAGGGTCACATGACTGCGAGCCGATGGACCTACCGGCCCGGGGCCAACCTTTTCGCCACCATGCTGATGGTCTGGTTGTTGCCCTTCGCCACGATCAGCGTCTACTGGGGTCTGGGCGGTCTGTGGCTCGTGGACACCGCCGTGCAGGACTACGGCGTCCAGATGGCCCACGAGCGCCCCTTCTGGATCGTTGCGCTCGTTCTGGCAACTGCGGTGTTCAAGCTCGGCTGGATCGTCTGGGCCTACCTCATCGTCGCACCGGCCGGCCGACGCATCCCGCGCTGGCTGTACCTGCTGTTCGGCCTCGGCGTCGGCACCGGATCGCTGCTGTACGGGGCGGTCTTCACCCTCCAAGCGCTACCCACGGCATGGGGCGGGCCGATCAGCACCCGGGGCTGGTGGCACTTGCTGGTCTGGTGGCCGCAGTTCTGGGTCGCCGGCCTCCTCACCCTGGCCGCCGCCGTCATCTTCGCCCGATCCGGCAAGCGGCCCAGCCAACCAGCAGACAGGCAGCGCTGACGTGTCTCCATCTGGCAGCCGGTGCTGCGTGAAGGCGGTCGGCGTTGTGGCGGCCACGCCCGGACCTGCCGGTGTGGCGGGTTGGGGCTCGCCGGGGCTTCGCGCGAGAGACTGGTGGGGTGTCGTCGCGTACCACTGAGGTCTGCTGGCCGCTGCGCACGGACCGGCTCGTGCTGCGGCCGGCGACGGCGCGCGACGCCGGCGCGGTGTGGCGCTACCGCAGGCTGCCGGCGGTGGCGCAGTGGATGACGGCGATGCCGGCCGACGAGCAGTCGTTCACGGCGACGTTCACGGAGCCGGATCGTCTGGCCGCCACCCTCGTCGTGGAGCGCGACGGCGACGTCGTCGGGGACCTGCGGTTGAGCATCGAGGACGGCTGGGGCCAGACCGAGGTGGTGTCCGCCACCCACGCGACCCAGGCGGAGATCGGCTGGGCGTTCGACCCCGCAGCCCAGCGCCGGGGGCTCGCGACCGAAGCCGTCGAACGGCTGTTGACCTTGTGTTTCGACGAGCTGGGACTGCGCCGCGTCACAGCGGGGTGCTTCCTGGACAACGAGCGCTCGTGGCGGCTCATGGAGCGGCTCGGCATGCGTCGTGAGGGCACCTATCTCGCCGACTCGCTGCACCGCAGCGGACGGTGGCTCGACTCGTGCAGCTATGCGCTGCTGCGCGAGGAGTGGCGAAACCGCGCCGCGGCGTCGGCGCAGGCGTCCGCCTCGTAGCTGCGTCGCCGCGCCGCACCATGGTCGGCAGGTTGGCGCCTGCCTGCCCGGATGGCGGTGTGCACCTGCCCAGCATGGGCTTTGAGTGCTTCGAATCGCCGACTTCGCCGGTCGGGGCGTGACCGGCATGGACGTGTTCCCTGACTTCGGTGGTGTCGGCGCCGCCAGCCAGCTGCGCTCCATCGTCGGCGCGCTGCTGACGTTCGTGCTCATCACCGCCGTGCTCATGCTCATCGTCTGCGCGATCGTGTGGGCGATCGCCTCCGCGCACGGCAACTATCAGGCCGCCACACGGGCGCGCACCGGACTGTGGGTCGCGGTCGGCGCTGCCGCGCTGGCCGGAGCCGGGGTGACCTGGCTCAACTTCCTGCTGCGCATCGGCACCCACCTGTAGCGCGGTCGCCGACGCCCGGAGGCGGCGGGCGCACCTGACAGCCGAGAACCCCTCTCGACCTGCCAAGGAGCACCCGTGATCCACATCGACCCGAACTCGTCCGGCCTTCCCGGCATCGAGCAGCTACGCATCATCGTCGGCGCCGTCATGACTGTCGGCCTCATCCTGTCGGTCCTGGCGCTGATCGTCTCGGCCGTGGTGTGGGGTTTCGGCGCCAACAGCAGCAACCCCCACCTCGCCTCCCGCGGCAAGACCGGTGTCCTCGTGTCGTGCGGGGCGGCGATCATCTGCGGCGCCGCGGTGACGCTCATCAATTTCTTCTGGGGTGTGGGGCAGGCGGTATGAGCCCGCGTGCCGCAGGCCCGTCCGACCGGGGACCGGGCCGATGAGCGTCTGCGACGTCCCGGTCATCTCCAGCGTGTGTGAGTCCGCGGGCGAGGCAGCAGCCTCCCTGGTCGCGGCCCCCTTCGACTGGCTCGCCCAGGCCATGGGGGCGGCCGCAGGCTGGCTGTTCAAGGCCGTCTGGTCGGTGTTCGACACCACCACCCTGGTCGACGTCACCAGCGCGGAATACGTGTCGGTCTACAACGTGCTGTTCGGCGTCGCGGTGTTCCTGTTCCTGATCTTCTTCTGCCTGCAACTCATCACCGGGCTGATCCACCGCGACCCGACCGCGCTTTCGCGCGCCGGGCTCGGGTTGGCCAAGAGCGTTCTCGGCTCGTTCCTTGTCATCACGTTGACGGCGTTGCTCCTGGAAATCACCGACCAGCTCTGTGTCGGGATCGTGCAGGCCACCGGCAACACCATGTCCGGGATGGGCGACCGGATCGCCCTGCTCGCCGCCGGCCTGACGACCATCAACATCGCCGCCCCTGGGGTTGGCGCGATCATCACGATCTTCCTGGCCGGCCTGGCGATCAGCGCCGCCGCGATCGTGTGGTTCTCCCTGCTGATCCGCAAAGCCCTGCTCCTGGTCGCGATCGTCTTCGGACCTGTGGCGCTGGCCGGGGCGACCTGGGACGCGACCAAGGGCTGGTTCGCCAAGTGGGCCAGCTTCGTCATCGCCCTGGTGTTTTCCAAGCTCGTTCTCGTCGTGATCTTCCTGGTGGCCGTCGCCCAGCTCAGTGCACCGATCGATGCCGACCTGGCCTCCATTTCCGACCCCATAGCGGGGGTGGTGCTGATGTTCATCGCGAGCTTTGCGCCCTACATCAGCTACAAATTCCTCAGCTTTGTGGGCTTTGACATGTATCACGCCATGTCCAGCGAGCAGGAGGCGAAAGCCGCCCTCAACCGGCCGATTCCTGTCCCTTCGGCGGCTCGGGCCGACGGCGTGAAGAAGGTGCTCGACGCCAGCAGCACCAGCGCCGGCCCGGCCACTGGCGGCTCGGGCAGCACGCCGGCCCCCGCGGGCGCGGCCACCCCCACTGGCAGCGGTGCGGCGGCCGGTGCGGGCTCGGGTGCGGCTGCGGCCGGTGGCACCGCCGGTCCGGCCACGGGTGCGGGTGCGGCGGCCGGTCCGGTCGGGGCGGCTGTGACGGTCGGGGCCGTCGTGGTGACGGGTGCGGCGAGCGCCGGCCCGAAGGCCGGCGCCGCGGTCGGCGGCGCGGCCGAACACCACGCCGGCGCCGCCGCCGAACAGGCCTCCCCACCTCCCGTCCCACCCTCGCAACCGATCCCTCCCGCACCGCGCCGGCTGGACTCGCCGCCGGCACCGGCTGCCCGGCCGGCCACGCCCGGAAAGGAGTAGCCCGATGGCCGCGAACAACAAGGGCGCCGGTCTCGGTTACGGGCTGGCGCCGGTGCAGTTCTCCCGGCTGACCCGCCGCGGCATCCTGCTCGGCCTGTCCCTGCCGCAGCTCCTCGTGCTGGCCGTCGCGGTGCTCACCGTGGTCGCCGGCCTCTACACCGGCGGCGGCATGGGCCTGGTGTGGACGGCCCCGGTCTGGACGGTGTGCGCCGTGCTGGCGTGGCTGCCGGCCGGCGGCCGCAAGCTCGTCGAATGGGTGCCGATCGCCGCCGGCTGGATGTGGCGCTCCTGCACCGGCCAGCTCATCTACCGCCGCCGGATCATCAAGCCGCGCCCCGCCGGCACCCTGGCGCTGCCCGGCGACGCTGCCGCTCTGCGGGAATGGGAGGACCCGGACAGCGAGGCGGCGATGATCCACGACCCCCACGCCCAGACGTTGACGGCGATCCTCGGCGTCTCCCACCCGGCGTTCGTGCTCCTCGACCCCGGCGAGCAGCAGCGGCGTGTCTCCGGCTGGGGCCGCGTCCTGGCCGCCGCCTGCCGCTCCGGGCGGATCGCCCGCATCCAAGTCTGCGAACGCACCCTGCCCGACTCCGGCACCGGCCTGGCCGAGTGGTGGCGCACCCACGGCACCGACGACGGCTCCTGGGCCGCCAGCGTCTACGCCGAGCTGATCGAGCGGGCCGGCCCCGCCGGCGAACGCCACGCCACCACGATCAGCCTGTCCCTGGACATGAAGGCCGCCGCCCGGCAGATCAGAACCGCAGGCGGCGGGATGCGCGGCGCCGCCGCGGTGCTCCGCCAGGAGATGACCACCCTGACGACTGCGCTGCGGGCCGCCGAGCTCACCAGCACCGGCTGGTTGACGCCCGGCGAGGTCGCCGTCATCCTCCGCTCCGCCTACGACCCGGCCGCCGCCCCGGCGCTGGAGCGGCACGGACAGCTCGGCCGCGAGCTGGCCACCGCCGGGCCGGTGGCGGTCACCGAAACCTGGGACCGGCTGCGGTCCGACAGCGCGCACCATTCGGTGCTGTGGATCTCCGAGTGGCCCCGCACCCAGGTGTATCCCGGCTTCCTCGCCCCGCTCGTGCTGTCCACCGGCATCCTGCGCACCCTTGCCCTGCACTACACACCGATCCGCGCCGACCAAGCCGCACGGGACCTGCGCAAGAAGAAGACCGAACTCATCTCCGACGCCGCCCAACGCCGCAAGATCGGCCAGGTCGAGGACGCCAGTGCGACCGCGGAGTACCAAGACGTGGTGCAGCAGGAGGCCGACCTGACCGCCGGGCACGGCGTCCTGCGCGTCACCGGCCTGATCGCCGTCTCCGCCCCCACCATCGATGGCCTCGATGCCGCCGTGGCCGCCGTCGAGCAGGCGGCCATCCAAGCCTCCTGCGAGACCAGAAACCTCGTCGGCCAGCAGGCCCAGGCGTTCACCGCCGCCGCACTGCCGCTGTGCCGCACCGTCTGACCGGCCGCGCCGCAACTGCTTCCCTTGAAACCGGGCACGCCGCCAGGCCCGGGCCACAGCCGGCCGCGCCAGCGTCGCCCAGCCGCTTCGGCCGCGTTCCGCAGAGCGTGACAGGTTCCGGCCGTTGCGCTGCCGTAGCCAAGGGTGCCGGGCGCGCACCTGACTGGCATGGACGATACGGATGCCGCACGCGTGACGACACGGGCCGGGACGCTGATCCTGGCCGTCTGGCCGGACGTTCCGCTGGGTGAGCACCAGCGCTACGCCTACCGCGTCCAGGACACCACGACCGGAAGGAGCCTGGAGGGGCGGGACCTGTTCACCGGCGCCGGCGCCCCGGTCGGACCGGGCCGGGCGTTGCGTGAGCTGGCGGGATTCCTCGCCGCGGCCGGCGAGGCCCGCAACTACGCCCTCGACAACCCCGGCACGCATCCCGACAACGAGAACCTGTTCCCGGCGTGGACGGCCGATGCCGCGCTCCGGAACTACACCACCCTGATCGAGTTCGCCGAGTTCGACCCGAACGCCCTGGATGCGGAGCCGAGCGTCCAGGAGAAGGCCGGACGGCGGTGGATCAGCGTCGTGTTCCTGCAAGGCTCCGAGGCCGACGAGGTGCTGGATCTCATCGCCCGGGACGGCACGGAGGCTGCGATCGAGCACCTGGCCGGCTACGACTACGGCGAGGAGACCACCCAGGCCGCGCTCGAGAACGGCTACGTCTACGAAGCCCCGCCGACCGGAGCGGCCGATCGTGTGGCGAGCGGCGGTGCCTACACGCTGACGTACAACCACGCCCTCGGCCACGTCGGGCTCCTGCGCCAGCTCGACACACCACCCGACCCGGCCCTGCTCGGGGCCGAGGACGGGCAGCCGACCACGGCCCGTGCCCAGCGTGGCCAGGCAGGCTCGCCGGCTCGACACGCCGCCCCGAACCGCGCCGGCACCGATTGGTTCACTCGCACCCCGCCGACACCGCCGTCGGGCCAGGGGCTGTCGCTGTGACCCGCAACGATCAGGAGCGGCTGTACACGACCGTCCTGGTCGGCCCGACCGGCGAACGCCGCAAGCATCGCACGGCGCGTCGGCAGGCCGCCGCCCAGGTCGAGGCCGACGCACGGCAGACGAAGAAGGCCGAGGCGAAGGCACGCTGGGACGCCGACCAGGCCGAGAAGCGGGCCACGGTCTACCTGCCCTCCGCCGGCGAGCCAGGCCCCGCGACGCTGCGCACACCCGGCCGGTTCCGGCTCCCGAAACACCAGGACACCTCCGCGACGCTGGCCGGCCAATACCCGTTCCTCGCCGAAGCAGGCCTCGGTAGCCAGGGCGTGTTCATCGGCCAAGACCTCTACAGCGGCGGATCGTTTGTGTACGACCCATGGGAGCTGTACCGCCAAGGCGTCATCACCGCGCCCAACGCCGTCCTCGCCGGCATCGTCGGCTCCGGCAAGTCCTCGCTCGCCAAGAGCCTCTACACCAGATCGCTGCCGTTCGGGCGGCGCGTCTACGTGCCCGGCGATCCGAAGGGCGAGCACACCCCCGTCGCCGAGGCCGTCGGCGGGAAGGCGATCGTGCTGGGCCACGGGCTGCGCACCCGGCTCAACCCCCTCGACGAAGGACACCGCCCCTCCACCGTCTCGGACGCCGAATGGGCCGCACAGGTCGCCGCCCGCCGCCGCGACCTCATTGGCGCGCTCGCCGAGACCGTGCTGGACCGGCCCCTGTCGCCGCTGGAGCACACGTCCATCGACCTCGCCCTAGCCGACGCTGTACGCAGCGCCGAGGTGCCGATCCTGCCCATGGTCGTCGACCGCATCCTGACCCCGAACCCCCGCGACGACCATGACGGCCGCCTGGCCGAAGACGGCCGCATGGTCGGCCACGCCCTGCGCCGCCTGGTCGCCGGCGACCTCCAAGGACTCTTCGACGGGCCGAGCACCGTCCGATTCGACCCCTCCCTGCCCATGGTCAGCCTCGACCTGTCCCGCGTCGCGGAGAACTCGACCCTGATCTCGGTGCTGATGACCTGCTCCTCGGCGTGGATGGAGTCCGCGCTCGCCGACCCGAACGGCGGGCAGAGATTCGTCGTCTACGACGAGGCCTGGCGGTTGATGTCCTATCCGAGCCTGCTGCGGCGGATGGACGCCCAGTGGCGGCTCGCCAGGCACTACGGGATCAGCAACATGCTGATCTTCCACAAGCTGTCCGACCTGGACAACGTCGGCGATCAGGGCTCGGCCATGCGGGCGCTCGCCTCCTCGCTGCTGGCGAACGCCGAGGTGCGGATCGTCTACCGCCAAGAACCCGACCAGCTCGGCTCCACCGCCCTGGCCCTCGGGCTGACCGGCACCGAGCAGAAGCTGCTCCCCACACTCGGCACCGGACAAGGCCTCTGGCACATCAAAGACCGCTCCTTCGTCGTCCAGCACCAGCTCCACCCCGCCGAACTGGCCCTCTTCGAGACAGGCCAGAAAGCGGCCGGAATCCAGCCGACCCGGTGAGGAGAACGAGATGAGCGACAGCACACAGGCACCGCGGCTTCGGGTAGAAACTCCCAGCGACATCGTCGAACTGGTGCCGTACCTGCTGGGCTTTGCTCCGCAGGAGTCCGTGGTGATCCTGGTCATCCAAGCCGGAGTGGTGCAGGTGACTGCCCGGGCCGACATCGCTGAGCTGGAGCCCGCGGGTGCTGCCGAGGACGTCGTGGACCGGATCTGGCACCGGTTCCCCGATGCCGACGCCTACCTGCTGGCCTACACCGCGAACCCGCAGGCCGGCTGGGCGCTGCTCGACCGGTGCGCGGACCGCCTGCCACCGGGCGCCTCCGGCCAGACGATGCTCGTCGACCACGACACGTGGCACCTGCCCGACGGCGAGCACGGCCCCGCCAACCGCTCCGGAGCCCTCGCCGCCGAAGCGACCTACTACGGCCTGCGGCGCCTCGACCGCCGCGCCGACCTGGAAGCCGCGTTCGCCAGCCCCCCCGACACGACCGAACTGACCGCCCAAGTGACAGCCGCCCGCCACACCCTGCCCAGCCCCGGCGACACCACCACCCTCCTCGCCCGCACCAGCGAACTCCTGCGCCGCACCCTGCCCGCGAGCGTGCCAGCCCCGCAGGCAGCGGTCGGGCCGACCACCCACCTGAACGTGGACGAGGCGGTCCAGCTGGCTGTCCTCGTTCAGAACCCCAAGGCGCGGGACTTGGCGCTGCTGTCGATCACCAGCGACAACGCCGCTAGGCACCTTCAGCTGTGGCGCGGCGTGGTCAACCGCGTGCCCGCTCACAGCGCCGCCGGGCCGCTGTTCCTGGCGGGCATGGCGGCCTGGGTCACCGGCGACGGAGCGAGCGCCAGCATTGCCCTCGACCGCGCGCAAGCAGCCGGGACCGACCTTGGCCACGGTCGGCCGGTCGACCTCCTGGCAGAGGTGATCGACCGGGTGGTTCCGCCACCGACATGGGAGCGGATGCGGGTCGCCGCCCTGGCACACGCCGACCCGCAAGTACGCGCGGCGCTCGCCGCCAGCCGGCACTCCACCGGTCGCCCCGGACGCGACAGCACCCCCGCCCCGCCCCGCACCCAGCCGGAACCTGCGCACCGCAAGCCCTCCAACCCCGGCCTGGCCCTCTAGGAGCATTGATGCGTGCGTCAGCGGCACGAGTTCGGCCGGACGGGAGCACGACACGTCACCCGCGTCGTGGAAGTTCCGACCGCGGCGACGACCACACGGACGTGCCAGTGATGCTTCCACTGGCCGTGTTCGCCGTCCACAGCGACGGCACGATGACGGTCACCGTCGACGGGACACCCTTCGAGCCAGAACCGCCCGACCGAGCCTGGCGACGCGAGTCCGTCGCCACGATCCTCGACACCCTGACCTCGCAATGGGGCTGCCCGCTGCGGGTCGAGGTCCGCGAGACAGACGGCACCGTGTTCACCGACATCCTCACCCCTACCGACCGCCCCAACCGCGAACCGTCCGCCACCGCACAAGCCGCACCCCGGTACCCGGACAGCCTGCACAGCGAGGGACTGGTGCCCGGCGAGGATGTGGCCATCGCCGTGGTCATCGGCCACGGCCAGGCAGGCTCGGACGGCACCGTCGGTGGCCTGCCCACCGCCGTGCAGGCGGCGGCCAGCGCGAGCGGTGAGCTGATCCTGCACGGCCAGGTCTCGGGCGCCCACACCGTCGGGCCCCACCCGTGAGCAGCCCCCAGCCCACCGGGTCGCTCGGAGACGAACTGACCAACCTCGGCATCGGGCTGCTGATCGCCACCGCGGTCCTGGCCGCCATCCTCCGGACAGCCGGCTCGATCACCGCCTGGATCACCGGCCTCGACCCGCCCACCGGAGGCATCGACGCCGGCCTGCGCGTCCTGCTGCACCCCGGCGACCCCGCAGTGCCGCTGGGCGCGCCGGGGTTGAACCCGGTCGCGTACTGGGCCTGTGCCACCGTGCTGATCCTCGCGGTCGGCGGGCTCGGGTGGTGGGTGTGGCGGCTCCTCCACGACCACGACCAGCACGCCAAGACCGACCCGTACCGCATCGCCGGGATCGCCACCCGCGCCGAGGTCGCCCGCACCGCCTCCCAGACCGCCCTGCTCCGCCGGGCCGGGCACCTGCGCCCCTCCCTCGACAAACCCCGGCCGCAGGACGTCGGCTACCGGATCGGCACCTCGCGCGGCAAGGGCGTGTGGGCGAGCGTGGAGGACTCCGTCCTGCTCATCGGCCCACCCCGAAGCGGCAAGGGCGTCCACGTCGTCATCAACACCATCCTCGACGCGCCCGGCGCCGTGGTCACCACCTCGACCCGACCCGACAACCTCACCGCCACCCTCCGCGCACGTCAGAAGATTGGCCCGGTCGCCGTGTTCGACCCCCAGCACCTGGCCGAAGGCGTCCCGGCAGGGGTGCGATGGTCACCCGTCCGCGGCTGCGAGGACCCGTTGACCGCGATGATCCGCGCCACCGGCCTGGCCGCCGGCACCGGCCTGTCGGCAGGCGGGGTCGAAGGCGGCGGGTTCTGGGAAGGCAAGACACGAACCGCCCTCCAAGCACTCCTGCACGCCGCCGCGCTCGACCACCGAAGCCCCGCCGAGCTGTTCCGCTGGACCCTCGACCCCACCGCCGCCGCCGACGCCGTCGCGATCCTCACCGCCACCCCGCAGGCCGCCACCGGATGGGCGGACTCGTTGCAGGCGATGATCGAGGCCGACCCGCGCACCCGGGACTCCATCTGGCAAGGTGTGTCCCTCGCCCTCGCCGCCCTCGCGGACCCGCGCGTGCTTGATGCGGTCACACCACGACCGGGCGAGGACTTCGACCCAGCCGGGTTCCTCCAAGCCCGTGGCAGCCTCTATCTGCTGGCAACTGGGGCCGGAGCAAGCAATTCCGCTGCGCTCGTCGCGGCGTTCGTGGAAGACCTCATCGAAACCGCCCGCCACCTCGCCGCCGCCAGCCCCGGCGCCCGCCTCGACCCGCCCCTCCTTCTCGCGCTCGATGAGATCGCCAACCTTGCACCGTTGCCGTCCCTACCCACGCTCATGGCCGAAGGAGGCGGAACCGGGATCACGACCATGCCGGTGCTGCAATCACTCGCCCAAGCCAGGGAGAAATGGTCGGAGAACGCCGCCGGTGCAATCTGGGACGCCTCCATCGTCAAGATCATCCTCGGCGGCTCCTCCAACAGCCGCGACCTGCACGACCTGACCACCCTCATCGGCGAACGCGACGAGGCAACCGACTCCACCACGGTCGGCGACCACGGCTCCCGCTCCGCGCAACGCTCCATCCGCCGGGTGCCGATCATGCCGCCCGAGGTGATCCGCACGCTGCCGTTCGGTACCGCCCTCGTACTGCTACGCGCCGCACCACCCATGGTCACCCGGATGCGGACCTGGACCAGTAGGCCCGACGCCGCGCAGCTCCGCGCGAGCCGGAGCGACATGGAAGCCCTGATGCGCCACCGGTCGCCCTGAGACGTCGGAGGCGCACCTGTCCGACAGGACAATCGCGGGGAGGGCTGTGTGGCGATGATCAGACAGCGCGACGTTGCCGCCCTGCACGCGTGGATGGTGGCGAGCTGACATGGCCGCGCGTCGCCGGCGGGCGCCTGAGGGCCAGCCTGAACTCGACCTGTGGGGGCTCGGCGAGAGTGCCGCTGACGCACAGCTCGCCCTTGCCCAGGGCCTCCAAGCGGCGAACGAAAGAGAGCGCGATGAACAAGTACGCGGTGCTGGCCAGGACGCAATGGCAGCGGTACGCCCCGACCCGGCTGGCGGCGCTGCCCGAGCCGGACGAGTTCTTCGCCCGGCTGGGGGAACTGGTCGAGGCGCACGTGTCGGATCTGGCGGCGACAATCCTGTCCAGGACACCCTCTTCGGGGGAGACTTACTTGCAGAGGGCAGCAGCGTTGGCGACGGCCCGGCGGACGGCGGAGGAGGTCGTGATGGCACACCTGGTGTGGGTCGGCGGCCCAGAGTTGCCGCTGGATCAGGCTCGCGAGGAGTGGGAGCAGACTCGGGCCTCGGACGAGAACCTGATCTTCTGGGCGGAGCGGATGCAGGACTCGCCGGACCTGATGCCCTCCACCGTGGAGTTGGAGCAGATGGCCACCGATTGGGCGGTACCGGTGGAGTTCCTGGAGGGCTTGGTGGCCAGCGAACCGCCCAGGGAGTACTTCCGGGCGAACCAGGCGGTACTGGCGGAGGCGGCGACGCTCCGCTTCCTGCGCGAACTCCGCTAACCCCCGCCGGGTCGGCGCCGCGGTTCGTCCCCGCTTTCCAGGACGACCTTGCCCCGTCCGGGGCGAAGGCCCGGTTCCAGGCGAACGTGGCTGCGATCCGGCTGGTCCGGGTGCTCACCGACCAGGGCCGTGCGGCCACCGCCGATGAGCAGCGGGTGCTGGCCCGCTGGTCGAGTTGGGGTGCGATCCCCGACGTGTTCGACCCCGCCAAGATCGATTGGGGGCGTGAGCGCGGCGACCTGCGCGGCCTGCTGACCGACGCGGAATGGGATGCGGCGGCTCGCACGACCCTCAACGCCCACTACACCGATCCGCTGATCGCCCGGCAGATGTGGCGGGCGATGACGTCGCTCGGCTTCACCGGCGGTGCGGTGCTGGAGCCCGGCTCCGGTGCCGGCACGTTCATCGGCCTGGCCCCTGAGGGTGCCGAGCTGACCGGCGTGGAACTCGACCCATTGACGGCCGCGATCAGCCGCGGCCTGTACCCGGATGCGACGATCCGGACCGAGTCGTTCGCCGACACGCGTCTGCCCGAGGAGTATTTCGATGCCGTGATCGGGAACGTGCCCTTCTCGCATGTGATCCTGCACGACCCGGTGCACAACGGCACCCGCCAGAGCATGCACAACCACTTCATCCTCAAGTCCCTCCGGCTGATCCACACCCGCGACCGTGCCCGCGACGAGGCACGTCATGCCGCAGCAGACATCGCCGGCCTCGAAGCAGTGCTCCCGGGCGTCCGCGACACCAGCGGCGACAACTTCCGCATCCAGATCCAGGGCCGCCACTACGACTCGCGCGTCGACGCCGCGCGCGCCCTCGCCGACTGGGCGCACAGCTCCGACCTGAAATGGGCGCCCACCTACGCCAGCCGCGACTATGGCGTCATCGGCCGCATCTCAGGCTTCGACCTGCACCTGACCACCCACCCCACACTCGGAACCCTCCTGGTCGACATCGCCCTCGACGGCGTGCCCCGCGGCAGCCTCACCGTCGCGCGCGACGGGTTCCTCGACGGCGGCGTCGGTCTCATCCAACGCATCGAGAACCGCGTCTCGGGCATCCCCGCCCTGCTCGACCACGCCCGTGGCGACCTCGCCGAAGCGGAACAGACCATCGCGGACACCGACCAACGCATCGGCCAACCCTTCCGCCACGCGGCCGCCCTCGCCGCCGCAGAAGAAGACCTCACCCGCATCGACACCCAACTGGCTGCCATCCACGACGGCGCGACGGCTGCGCCCGACCCGGGCCGGCCGCTCACCGTCACCGACGTGCGCGGCCACCGGCCCGCACTCGGCGTGCAAGCAGACCCCACCCGCTCCGTCGCCACCCTCGGCACCGCCCCGCACACACCCCGACCCGCAGCCGAAAGCCGGCGACTCGGCCTCTAGACCTCTTCGGCGTCGCGACGATCCGCGAGGAACCCAGCGCCAACACATCGGACAACCGCCGCCGTCCACGGCCTCGACGGCGGAGGAAAGCGACGAGTGCGGACTATCGCCGCGCACGCATGCTCCAGATGCGGCCGTTCCCCGGTGCGGCCCGTGCACCTGTCTGTCGACAGCGACCTCAAGCGGGGTCGTACGACGGCAGAAGGGACAGTCCCATGGCTATCCGCACCCAAGAGTCCATTTCCGGGTTCATCGCCACCGACCCGCAACTGACCCACACCGACAACGGTGACGCCCGGTTCTACGCCCGGATCGGACAGGAGAACTACCGGCGCGAGGAGAACGGCACCTTCACCAAGCTGGAGCCCAGCTTCCACAACCTCGTGCTCTACCGCGCCACCGCCCAGCGAGCCTTCGACCGGTTCCAGAAGGGCGACAGCTTCGTCGCCGAGGGCTACACCCACGAATACTCCTACGAACGCGACGGCCAGCAGATCCAGGGCGAGGAGTTCGTCGCGAAGAAGATCGGCCACGACACCGCCCGAACCAACTACGACGTGGACCGGACACCCCGCTCCGGGCACACCGCCGGGCGCGACGCGCCGACCACGGGGCGGGCTTTCGAAGTTCCACCGGCCCGCCCCACCCGGCACGAGACCGCGACGCTCGGCCACTGAACAGGGCGTGACGGACCATGAGCGACCACACCTCACCGCCGGACCCGGAAGACCTGGATCTGGACGCCGATGACCGCGACGATGCCATCAATCCGGTGCTGCCCGAACCACCGCACCCCATCAACTGGAACCTGCTGACCGCCGACGAGGCCGAGGCCGAATGGCTGGAACTCAACGCCTGGGTCGACTGGCTGCGCCACACCTACGGGTTGCCCGCCTCCGTCATCCCACCGTTGTGGCACCGCCACCCCGAACTCGTCCTGGAACTGTCCGCCCTGCACCTGCACTGGCTGTGCGCCTACGACCCCGAGCAAAACGGATCTGCACCCCTGGGCTGGCACCGCGACTTCGCCGACGCCCGAGGGCGGCTGCGCGACTGGGTCGCGACCTGCGGCACCCGGCTGGACCGAGACCGGCCCACCCGACAAACCACCTGGCCGGGCGAGGAGCCCGCCGAGCCGGTCGAGGACACGACCATCGAGAATCGGGACGAGGACTTCGTCCAGTTCGTCCTGGACGACGTGAACCGGCGACGCGCCGAAGAGGACGCCTTCTACGCCACCCTCGACGAGGCCACCGGAAAGGCTCGTCAGCGACGCTCCGCGCCGGGCGACGCTGGTCCGGAGTAGCCGCAGTAGTGGTGATGGTCCGCTCCTACCAGCGCAGAACCGGCCGGGCCGACGCGGACCGGCCGATCAGGGTCCGGTTCGAGCGGCGTGAGCAGATCGACGCGGAGAAGGTCGCCGAAGTCCTCATCCGCCTCGCCCTCCGCGCCGGCGGCGACGACGAGGCCGGCCAAACCGGCGACTACCTCCGGCACCTGCTCGCACCCGGACGGTAGAATCAGTGACGTACACATCACCGCGTCACTGGCACCCCAGCCCTAAACCCGCAGCTGTTCCACAGCCCCAAGGGTGTTCTTTCCGCATCACACGTGACCGCCATCTGACGCCCCTCCTGCTCCACAACCGTGGCGCAGGCCGAAAGGCGGTCACCCCGATGACAACACTCGATCTCCCTGCCGGACTCGACCTGGCCGGACTCCGCGCCCTCGCCCGGACCCGACCGGCACCCGGCGGGACCACGTCCGATCCCGACGGACTGCTGCCGGCGATCTCCTACCTGCGGGTCTCCACCAAGGACCAGGCCACCCGCAACGGACTGGATGAAGGCCTGTCCCTGCCGGCCCAGCGGGAGGCCGCCGACCGAAAAGCCCAGCAGCTCGGCGCGGTCATCGTCAAGGAGTTCATCGAACCCGGCGAGTCAGCCAAGACCACCAACCGGCGTGCCCTTCAGGACATGCTCGGCTACGTCGCCGAGCACCCCGTCCGCTACTGCATCATCAACAAGGTCGACCGGCTCGCCCGCAACCGCCTCGACGACGCGATCATCCACGCCACCCTCCGCGACGCCGGTGTCGCCCTCGTGTCGGTCACCGAGAATATCGACGAAACCCCCTCGGGCATGCTGATGCACGGCATCATGGCCTCCATCGCCGAGTTCTACTCCCTCAACCTCGCCCAAGAAGTCGTCAAGGGCATGGTCCAGAAAGCCGAGATCGGCGGCACCCCCACCCGGGCGCCCATCGGCTACCTCAACACCCGCACCACCGACCCGCAGGGCCACGAGGTCCGCGACGTCGAAATCGACCCCGAGCGCGCCGATCTGATCCGGTTCGCGTTCACCGCCTACGCCACCGGCGACTGGTCGCTGTCCACCCTCGCCCGCGAGCTGGAAACCCGCGGGCTGACCACCCGCCCCACCCCCTCCCAGCCCGCCAAGCCGCTGACCACCACAGGGCTGCACAAGATCCTGACCAACCCCTACTACCACGGCGCCGTCACCTTCCGCGGCGTCACCTACGACGGCGCCCACACCCCGCTGGTGGACGTCGAGACCTGGCTGCACGTGCAGAGCGTGCTCAACTCCAAGAACGCTGTCGGGGAACGCCCCCAGAAGTACGACCACTACCTCAAAGGCAGCCTGTACTGCACGTGCGGCGCCAAACTCATCATCGAACGTCCCCGCGACAAGGCCGGCGACCGGTACGAGTACTTCACCTGCTCAGGGCGCCGCCGCAAGAACGGCTGCACCCGCAGCGCGATCCTCGCCGCCAGGATCGAGGACCGCATCGAGGCCGCCTACGGCAGCAACGGACTCACCGCCGACGAAGCCGCACACGTCCGCGCCGTGCTGCGCCAGGTGTTCGACCAGCTCGAAGCCGCCAGCGGCGACGAACGCGCCGTCCTGACCGCCCAACGCGACAAGCTCGAAGCCGAACGCCTCAAACTCGTCCAAGCCCACTACGCCGACGCGATCCCCCTCGACCTGCTCAAGACCGAACAAGACCGCATCCGCACCAGCCTCGACCAGATCACCGGCCGGCTCGACACCCTCGCCACCACCTACAGCAGCGCCCGCGAGGGACTCGACCACATCGCCGACATCCTCACCGACGCCGGCGACCTCTACACCAAGTGCGAACCCACTGAACGCCGCATCCTCAACCGCGCCCTGTTCACCCGAATCATCATCGACGAGGACGAACACCCCACCTTCGTGCCAGCCGAGCCCGTCGCCAGCGTCCTCGCCCACGCACACAGCGGCACGACAACCCAACCAGGCCCGGACACGAACTTGCCCCGCCATCAGACGGGGCAAGTTTCGATTTTCTCGACTTACGTGGAGCATAGGGGATTCGAACCCCTGACCTTCTCATTGCGAACGAGACGCGCTACCAACTGCGCCAATGCCCCAGGACCGTTTTTGCGGTACCCCTAGATGGTACACGACCTCGTCCCTGACCCCTAATCGACGCCCGCCGGCGAGATTTCCGCACCTCTGCGACCGCCGCGAGACCACTCGGTACCCCTGCCGAGCCGCATCGACAGGACTACTCGCCGATCGCCGCAGGCAACTCGTCCCGAGCATCGACGCGCCCACCGACGGGCCGCTCCGCGGTGACCGGAACACCCAGCTCGCTGGACGCAACCGGCGCGGCCAAGTCGATCGTCCGCACCGAACGCGGCAGAAGCGGCCGCGAAACGTAGGTCGTCGGCGTCACCGGGATCGGATCCCACAGCGACCCGAGGGACTCACCGATCGAGCCGGCCAGGTCGATCGAACGTTCGGTCTCGGTCTTCGGTTCAGCTTCGTCCCGGGCAGTGTGAGACGGATCGCCGATCACGATGGTCATCTCCTCGTCGCCGAACATGAGTTCCTCACGCTCGGCTTCGAGCATGCGGTCGATGGTCACCACACTGATGCGGCTGAGGATCATCCAGCCGATCAGCAGGACGACCGGTAGCACGACCCACCAGTGCGAGATCGGCAGGACGAACGGCGCCACCACACCGACCACCAGCATCGCCAGATGCACCAGCAGGCCCGCCTTGCGGCGCCGCATCGCGGTATGGGAAATCTTGCGCAGATCACGCCGGGCGGCCCGCCGGGTGTGCGGGGTCGAAACCTGGGCG
>NZ_JARKPQ010000191.1 GCF_029975155.1 Propionicimonas sp.
TGACCAGCGCGTCGCCGCTCACCAGGACACGATCAGACGCCCGGAAGAGCGATATGTGACCAGACGTGTGGCCGGGGCTTGGGATGCACTCCCAATCAGGCAGACCGGGGACTCCCGAGTCGGGATCAAAGGATCTGGCAATTCCTGTGAGTGACGTTCGGGCGAACAATTCCTCGCGCTTGCGACGTCCCAGCAGCCGCATGATTGGCAGGATGATCCATCGGTCCAACGGCATGGCGGTGGTCAGCATGGCGTCGAAGTCACGGCAGGCGATCCGGTATTCATCGGGGCTCAGCCACACGGGACAGTTCCATCGGAGGGAAAGCCCAAGGCAGTCGCCCTCGTGGTCAGGATGGGCATGGGTGAGGAGGATGCCGACCGGGTTTTCTGGGCCGGTCACGCGTGCAACGGCGGCGGCGATACGGTCCCCGTCGCCGACCCATCCGGCATCGACCAACGTCCACCCCGGCTTGGAGCGGATCAGGTAGACGACCGTCGAGGTGCGTCCCCAAGGGCCGATGCTCCACACGTGGGGGGCGATCTCGCGTACGGGCAAAGGGGACGGCTCCCTCGGCTCTGTCGCACCGAGCTGATGGTCCTTTTCGGGCACCGGCCCTCCATGAGGTTGGCGTTATGGCGATCCTACGCTTTGGTATCCCGAAACGTGGTGGCAGCGCGCTTCCCCGGTCACGGAAGGGCCACATGGAAGGGGGCAGCGCTCTTAGACCACTTATCAATGTAATCTGTAAACAGGAAGGGCCACATGGAAGGGGGCAGCGCGGATGCAAGTATTCACTCTCATTCCGCTGAGGACTTGTCTGGTGTCAGGAATCTCATCGGCACCTCAGGCGTAGCATTGTTCGCAGGAGATCGTTGCCATGGTGACCCACCCTGCCGAGGATTCCCCTCGGGACAAGGCTTCCCCCCAGCCGGCCACCCGGCGGCTGGTGCAGGTGCTCGGCCTGGTGGTGGCCGCGACGGGCGCTGAGCACGGGCTCGGGGAACTCCTGCAGGGCAATCGCGTTCTGGCGGGACCCGTGATCCAGTCGTGGCCGGACAGCCGCTTCTTCCGCATCGAGAACGGTGAGCCGGCATTCACGCTGCTTGCGCACCCGGTGGCCGCGGGAGTCCTCACGCTCGTGGTGGCCGTAGGGTTCGCAGTGCGGTCGTGGTACATCGACAGTGGCTCGCATCCCCGGCGTGACCTGCTGCTGTTGTCGGTCGCCCTGTTCATCGTGGGGGGCGGGTTCGGGCCACCCCTGATCGGCGTGGCTCTGAGTATTCCGGCGGGCTGGGTGCGGAGGTCTCCTGCCGATGGGGCCACCGGGTGGTGGCGCGGGCTCGGGGCGGCGTCCGGGTGGCTGCTCGTCGCTGCGGTGGCCGGCTGGCTGGCGCTGGTGCCCGGGCTGCCGCTCCTCGACATCACCGTGGGCGCCAGCGACGCCTGGATACTTCCACTCTTCGGGGTCGCCGTGGTCCTCTCGATCCTGGCCACGATCGCCGCCCGAGCGCGGGATGCACGCCCGCAAGCGCGACAGGATGCCGTCGCCGACGGCAGGACAGTGGAGGGACAGGGATGATGAAGGTACTCGTGGCCTACGCCACTCGCCACGGCTCCACGGCGGGGATCGCCGAACGGATCGCCGCCGCCCTCTCTGCGGGCGGCCACCCGGCGGATGCAGTGTCCGTGGAGGACGCCGGGCCGGTGGAGGGCTACGACGCGGTCGTGCTCGGCGGGGCGGCGTACATGTTCCACTGGCTCAAGCCCGCCCTCCAGTTCGCGCGTCGGCACCAGGCTGCACTCGCGCAGCGGCCGGTGTGGCTGTTCAGCAGTGGCCCGCTGGGCACGGCGGACGTGGACGCGGAGGGCAAGGACGTGCGCACTGCCGCCAGGCCCCAAGAGTTCGATGAGCTGACCAGAACGCTGTCCCCACGCGGCGAGCGGGTCTTCTTCGGTGCCTACGATCCGGACCAGAAGCCCGTCGGTCTGGGCGAGCGGCTCACCCGCGCCATGCCCGCGGGGCGCGAGCTGCTGCCCGAGGGCGACTTCCGCGACTGGGACGACATCGACGCCTGGGCCACACAGATCGCGGAGGAACTCAACGGCTTGGCCGAGTGAGGGCGGGGCAGTGATCAAACGCGCCAGCCCTCGATCGGTGCTCCGGGCGACATCCCGGTGCGCTTCCGGATCACCTCGGGCCGGCCAAGGCATCCGCACCAGCCCGGCAACCTCCCCGTTGAGCCTCGGACGACGAGCCGCAGGCCGCGCCGTTCTGCCGCGGGGGTGAGGAGTTCGTGGGCACGGGGCTGTGGCTTCCTGCCTGCCGGACAGCCGGCGCCTCTTGTCAGCATGCACGGTTCCGAGCTGGGAAAGAACCGGCGTGAAGTCCACACTGAGTTCATGCCAGATGTTCTCGCGCTGCACGGCTCCCCAGGTGCCGGCAAGAGCACGCTCGCCCGAGCACTGGCTCTGAGGCTCACGTACGCGAACATTCCTTGGGGCGTCATCGACTTGGACGAACTCAGCCTCATCCATCCCTACCCCGGAATGTCCTTTCCTCGAGAGAACCTCCGAGTCCTGTGGCCCAACTACGTCGCTGCCGTCCCCGACATCAAACTCATCATCCCAACGGTGTTCGCCGATGGAGAGGAGGTAGAGCTGCTCCGTGCTGTGCTGCCCGGGGCGCGGCTGATCATCTGCGAACTGACCGCACCCATCGACGTACTGAAGCAGCGGGTCACCGAGCGCGAGCCCACCGAGGAGATAGCCGCGGGACTCCGCAAATGGGTGGACGTATACCACGCACGATGCGATCACGATCGAATCCGGCACTTCCAAGTGCAGACCCACCCGGCGACGGTGGAGGAATCGGTCCGCGCCATCCTCCACCTCGCAGATTGGTCGTAACCCGGTTCCGCTCGAAGGACCTGGGCGAACGCGCGGATCTGCCGCACGGTGCGCGCGAGGGCAGCCTGGCGGCTGAAACCCTCGCGCTGCACCGGACTTCAGGGTGGGGGTCAAGACGGCAATCCGGACCGATTCATCGCAGACATCAGGGCAGGGCGGCGGCGGTAGACCTCCCGCAAGCGGATGATCTCGGCGTCCGCCTCGGCACGGTGGCCCGCCGTGTCGAAGAAGGCGCGTGCCTTGACGAGGAGATCGACGATGGCCGGGTACCGCTTGGAGTCGGGTGTGGTGAGGGACTCCAGTACCTGAGCCAGGCACAGGCGGGCTGCCCGGAGTGGGAAGCCGTCTTCGGAGGCGTCCACGAGTTCGCGCCATGCGTGGCCGGCGCCGAAGGCGTCCGCCGCCTCCCATGCCTCCGTGACGTTCCCCTCGGCGAGATGGAGCCTGACGAGGTGGGCGCCGCCGCTGCTGTGTGCCCGCTGGGTGGCCTGCTCGAATGCCCACGTGCGTTGTTCGTCCCCGCGTCCGCACCGTTCCGCGACGTGGCTCAGCAACCGGAGGGCGTCCACGCTGAGGTCGCGGTCGAACAGGGTCCGCGCGATCGCGAGGGCGGCGTCCGGACGTCCACCGTCCAGGTAGGCGTCGACGGCGTCCTCGACGGGCACGATGGTGGGTCCCGCCCGCCAGGCGACGTCCACGCAGCCTTGGGTGAGGGCTTGGTCCAGCCACGCAAGGATGTCAGCCGGCCGTCCGGCGTCACGCAGCCGACGGAAGATCTCCCGGTAGTACGGGCGGTTACCGCCGGACAGCAGGGCGACCGCCCGTTCGACGTCGCCGTCGTGGTCGGCCAGTTCCAGCAGCATGCGGTCATTCTCGCTGCGATAGGGGTCTGCCAACGGTCCACCGCCGCCCAGCGTCGCGACACCCGCGCGGTAGGCGTCCCAGGCGGGCTCGTCGAACGCGTGGGCCACGGCGTCCAACGTGAGCGACGGCCAGCCGCCGTACTCGACCCGGAAGCCGACCACCCAGCGGGCCAGGCTGACCGGGTCCGGGTGACCTGCGACCGCGCGCCCGAACAGCGCCGACGCCCGTTCGGCCACCTCAAGCAGGGCGTCGGCGTTGTCGGCGTCCCGTGCCAGGTCGCCGAGCCGGGTGAGCAGATGCTGGAGCACTCGGCGCACCACGGGGTGGGCACCGCCGTCGAGGTGCCGCTCCAGTTCGTCGACGGACTCCTCGACCCCTTGGACGCCGTCGTCGACGTCTTCGTAGACGGGGTCGTGGTAGTCGAGGTCGACTCCGGCCAGCGCAGCGTCCACGGCCGAAAGGAGTTCGGAGGCCGTCGGCTCGTCCTCCGGTGTGGCGCGCAGCTGCAGCGAGCGCATGGCCTCGGGGCTGTACGCCGCCATCTCGAGCACGAGCGACTGCAGCGCACCACGGTCCATCGAGCGCAGGAGTCGCTCGACGTCTGGCGTGACCGGATATCGCACGTCGCCCGGCCCGATCACGTTCTTCACCCGCTGATTATCGCGAATCGTCCGGGGGTGGCCGACGGAGTCCGCGTCGCTTCCGTGAAGTGAAGAGGCGGACTTCGCGCGCATGGGCACATCTCGCGTCTCTGTCAAACGTGTCGGGGGCTACGCGGGCAACGCGCGGCCGACTAGGTGCTTTGGTCGGTGTCGGCCGCGTCGTGGGTCCCGGTCCGATGCCGAGGAGCCCTGTGGACTACGAAAGGAACAACGTCCGATTGGTGATCTTCCTGCATAACCACGCGGAAGGACCACGGCAATGAACATCACCGAGATGTTGGGCTTGCAGGACGAACGGTTGGCGTCCGTGCTCGCGGAACACTGGGCGACCTGGGTCGCCATCGAACCCCGGCTCGGCGTCGTCGCCGACCCGAATCGGCTCGACGCCTGGCGGCGAGCGGCTGAACCCGCGCTGGCCAACGACGTCCTTCTGGGTCTGGCTCGGTTGGCGGCGTTCGATGGGGCAGACGACCGGGATGCAGCATTGGTGCTCGCGTGGTTCCTGCTGCCGACCGC
>NZ_JARKPQ010000199.1 GCF_029975155.1 Propionicimonas sp.
CCGGTCGAGTCGTTGAACTGGTGGGCGAAGGCGCGGAGCGCCTCGGCTGTGTTCCACCGGGACCTGATGCGGCTCACGAGGGTGGTCACCTCCGGACGGATGACGTCGGGTGTCGTGCGAAGCGTGGCCACGAGGGCGCCCTCCAGACCGACGCCCACGGTGATCACGCCGGCCAGGTTGCGCGTCCACTCAGCGAGGCCTTCGAGGCGCTCGATCGTGTGGGACTCGTCCGAGACTCCAAGGAGCACCGGCAGGCCGATCGCCGCCAGTGGGAAGAGCACGATGGCGATCACCCAGCCTGACAGCAAGGCCACCAGCACACCGGCCACCGCCGCTAGCAGACCGGAGATCAGGACGCGGCGCGGGACGATTGCGAGCCGAGCCAGGAGCCGGGGCGTCTTCGGAGCGCCCGTCGGGACAGGCACTCGCCGAAGCCCTGCGACCAGCCCCATCACGCCACCGACGCCGAGGACGCTCACCAGCGCGGGGACGAGCGGGTTCATGCGACGCCTCCGTGCCGCTGCGCCTCCCGGAGGAACTCGTTCGCCGTGAACCCGTGGCCTGTCAGCATCCGTAGGTGGTCGGGCAGCACGAAGGCGACAGCCGGGCCGTCGGGGTCACTGCGGAAGACGGTCGTCGCGGCGTAGCCGGCGGACTCCTCGCCCGGCGTGATCGCCAGCACCTCGTCGACCACGCGCCGCTTGCGGACCGAGCCGTCGCGGCCGCGCACGTACATGGACCGCAGCTGCACCACCAGGCCGAGGCAGCGAGCCAGCTTCATCACGGCCGAGTCGCGGGTGAACTCGCCGGACTGCATCGCGCAGCTGACCAGTTTCTCCATCGTGTCGGACGCCGACGCGGCGTGCGTCGTCGACAGCGAGCCTGAGCCGGACTCCATGGCCATGATCATCTGCGCGACTTCGCGTCCGCGGACCTCGCCCACGATCTGTCGATCGAGCGCGTACCGGAAGGAGGCGTGCATCCCGTCCTGCAGGGTGAATTCGTTCACGGGGCGTCCATCGGGTCCACGCTCGCCTGAACCGGGACGCGCTTCCCACGAGAACACGACGGGGTGCTCGTCGACCAACTGCTCCAGACCCAGCTCCCGTTCGGTCTCGAAGGTGCCGAGCACCTCCTCCGGGCCGATCTCGGCACACAAGGCGCGCAGCAGGGTCGTCTTCCCGTCGCCTTGTTG
>NZ_JARKPQ010000237.1 GCF_029975155.1 Propionicimonas sp.
ACCGGGAGGATCGAGCTGCTCGGCAGGCCGCTGCCGCAGGGTCGTCCGGATCTGGCGGTCCGGGCAGGTGTGGGCTATGTAAGCGGTGATCGTAAGAAGGACGGGTTGTTCCCGATCCTGCCGGTGTGGCGCAACACCACGATCGTGAAGTCCGACGACCTTGTCACGGCTGGCCTTCTCATCCCCGCGCAGGAACGGAAGGTGGGGATCGAGCTGATCAGGCAGTTCGATGTCCGTACCTCCTCGCCGAACAAGGAGATCGGTGACTTGTCCGGTGGCAACCAGCAGAAGGCGTTGCTGGCCCGGTGGGCGGCGGTGACGCCGAAGCTGTTGATCCTGGACGAGCCGACCCTGGGTGTGGACGTGGGCGCCCGCCGGGAGATCTACGACCAGATCGTCGCCCTCGCCGAATCAGGCATGGCCGTGCTCCTGGTCTCTGCAGACCACGCAGAACTCCAGGGCATGAGCCACCGGGTGCTGGTTTTCACCGATGGCGAAGTGGTCGCCGAAATGGAAGGCAAGGACGCCACCGAGGAAGCCGTCCTGCACGCCCGTATCCGCAAGGACAACTCAGCAAAGGCAGCATCATGAGTACGACACCCACTCAGGCAGGCACTACGCCGACCAAGGCGGCGACAGCGGTCCCAGGCCGCTGGGCGCGGCTCGGTCCGGCGCTGAAGCGCAACGGCCTGCTGATCTTCTTCGTCTTCCTGCTGGTCGTGTTCACGATCGCCCGGCCGGAGTTCCTCAGCCAGGCGAACATCCGCAACATCCTGCTCAGCGCGTCGGTGATCGGTGTGCTGGCCCTGGGTCAGACCGTCGTGATCCTCACCGGCGGCTTCGACATCGGCATCGCCAAGACCGCGGTGGTCGCCGGCATGGTCTGTGCCATCGCAGCAGGACTAGGGCCGATCGCGCTGCTGATAGCCGTGCTGGCGACGATCGTGGTCGGCCTGATCAACGGCTTCCTGATCTCCAGGGCAAAGGTCAACCCGTTCATCGTGACCCTGGGCATGTACACGATCCTGACCTCGGTGGCCCTGCTGAGCAACGACGGCGCCGCAGTGATCAACCTGCCGCCGTGGCTGGTCGGCCTGGTCCAGTGGCAGTTCCTCACCATGCCGGGTGTCGTGTGGTGGTTCGCCGGCTTGGCCATCATCACCCATGTCGCGTTGGCGTACACCCGCTGGGGTGGTCACATCTACGCCGTCGGCGGCAACATCGAGGCCGCCCGGCTAGCGGGCATCAAGTCGAACAACGTGCTGGCCTCGGCGTACGTGGTTGCGGCGGTGGTCGGTGGCTTGGCCGGTGTGATGCTCACCTCGCGGCTGGGCACAGCGTCCCCGGTGGCGCTGCCGGGCGCGGAGCTGGACTCGATCGCGGCGGTGGTGATCGGTGGCACCAAGCTGTCCGGCGGTTTCGGGTCCATTCCGCGCACGCTCGTGGGCGTGCTGATCCTGATGGCGCTGCAGAGCGGCCTGGTGCTGCTGGGCGTCAACCCGTACTACCAGGGCATGTCGAAGGGAATCATCCTGATCCTCGCGGTCGCCGTCGACGTGATCTTCAGCAAGAAGAAGT